>JAFGBK010000137.1 GCA_016933175.1 Candidatus Krumholzibacteriota bacterium
GCCCCGGTGCTCCATCAGTGCCTGATCGCGTTCGGCGCGGCGGGCGCGGCCGTTGCGTGCGACGGGGGCAGTGCCGCCGAGCTCACCTGCTGCGACCTCTACGGCAACGCCGGCGGCGACTGGGTGGGCTGCATCGCCGGCCAGGCGGGGCTCGACGGGAACTTCTCGAGCGACCCCCTCTTCTGCGACGCCGCCGGCGGCGACTTCCAGCTCCACGCCAACTCGCCCTGCGCCGAGGCCAACAACCCCGGTTGCGGTCAGGTGGGCGCATGGCCTGCCGGCTGCGGCGTGACCACCTACGCGGTCCTGCCGGACGGCACCGGCGACTTCCAGTGGATCCAGGATGCGCTGGACCAGGCGCCGCCGGGCAGCGTCGTCAACCTCGTGGAGGGCGTCTACACCGGCGCCGGCAACCGCGACCTGGACTTCGGCGGCAAGGCCCTCACGCTGCGCGGGCTGCCGGCCAATCCCGAGGACTGCGAGATCGACTGCCTGGGCGCGGGCCGCGGCTTCCACTTCCACTCCGGCGAGGGCGCGGGATCGGTGGTGGAGGGCCTGCGCGTCAGCAACGGCGCCGCGGCCCTGGGCGGAGGCGCCCTGTGCGAGGCGGGCTCGTCGCCCACCTTCTCGGCCGTCATCTTCGACGACTGCCACGCTACTGACGACGGCGGCGGCCTGCTCTGCGAGGCCCACTCCTCGCCGGTCCTCGACGCCTGCCTCTTCATGAGCTGCACGGCGGCCGACGACGGCGGCGGCCTCTACGCCCACGACTTCTCCTCGCCCGCGCTGACCGACGGCCTCTTCCGCTGGAACGAGGCCGGCGACCGCGGCGGCGGGGCCAACTTCACGGTCAACAGCTTCCCGACGGTGACCGGCTGCATCTTCGAGGCCAACCAGGCCGCCAACGGCGGAGGCGCCTGCTTCGTCTACGCCTACGGCCCCGTGACGGACTGCCTCTTCTGGGGCAACACGGCCACGGCGACGGCCGGCGGCCTCCACTGCTACGGCAACGCCCAGTGCACGGTGACGCGCTGCACCTTCGTGGAGAACGCCGCGCCCGCCGGCGGCGGCGCCTACTGCCGGAACAACTCCTCGCCGACCTTCGCCAACACCATCATCGCGGCGAGCACCCAGGGCGAAGCCATCGGCCGCTACGCGGACGACTGCAACCCGACGCTCGCCTGCTGCGACCTGTTCGACAACGCCGGCGGCGACTGGGTGGGCTTCCTCGCGCCGCAGTACGGCGTGGACGGCAACATCGCGGAGGACCCGCTCTTCTGCCTCGCCGGCTACCTCGACTTCACACTGCACGGCGACTCGCCCTGCGCCGCGGAGAACAACCCCGGCTGCGGTCAGATCGGCGCCTACGGCGTCGGCTGCGCCGCGTCACCCGACATCGAGGTCGCGCCCGGGGAGCTTCATTTCACCACCGGGCCGGGCGGCACCGGCTACCAGGATCTCAGCATCGAAAACTGGGGCGGACAGGACCTGCACTGGTTCATCACCGTGAGCGCGGCGCGCCTCCAGTTGCCCGGCGGCGAGACGGTGCCAGTTACCATGGCTCTGGCTCCCGCGGGCGCCGCCGCAGCGGGCGCCGTGGCGACCGCCGCCGAACAGCGCGAGACCGCTGGCGGCGCGGTCTTCGCCGAGGAGCGTCGCGGCGAGCCCGACACGCGAACGGGCGAGCCCGTCCTGCGCGGATCGGGCGGACCCGATGGCGCTGGCTACACCTGGATCGACAGCGACGAGCCCGGCGGCCCGGCCTTCGCCTGGGAGGACATCACCGGCGTCGGCACGGAGATCGTCCTGGGCATGGACGACTCCTTCCCGCTGACCCTGGACTTCACCTTCCCCTTCTACGGCGTCGGGCACACCAGCGTCACGGTCGGCTCCCACGGCTACCTAACCTTCGGCATCTACGGCACCGACTACAGCAACGATGCGATCCCCAGCACCTTCCAGCCCAACGACTACATCGCGCCCTTCTGGGACGACGTCTCTACCTACTACGGCGGCAGCGTCCACTTCTGGCGCGACCCGGCCGCCGACCGCCTGATCGTCCAGTGGACGGACGTCCAGCACTACGGCGGCAGCCTGCCCTACACCTTCCAGGTCCACCTGGACGGCGACGGCTCGATGCGGTTCCAGTACCTCGATCTGCAGGGGCCCATCGCCAGCGCCACCGTCGGCATCGAGAATCCCGACGGCACGGACGGGCTGCAGGTGGCCTACAACACGTACTACCTGCACGACGGCCTGGCGGTGCTCGTGCGGCCCGGACTGGACTGGCTCTCGGCGGCGCCCACCTCGGGTACGCTGCCGCCGACTTATGGCCAGATCATCAGCGTGGGCGTGGACGCCGCCGGCCTGGCGCCCGGCAACTACGAGGCGGCGCTGGTCGTGACCAGCGACGATCCCGACGAGCCGATGATCACCGTGCCGGTCACCCTGGACGTGGTCTCCTCCATCGTCGTGGATCCCGCCGGCGGCGGCGACTACACGGACATCGAGAGCGCCATCTTCTTCGCCCTCGAAGGCATGACCATCGAGCTGGTGCCGGGCCTCTACACGGGGCCGGGGAACCGCGACCTGGACTACGGGGGCAAGGGCATCACGATCCGCCCCCAGGGCGGGCGCGCCGGCGAGTGCGTCATCGACTGCGAGGGGCTCGGCCGCGCGTTCACCTTCCACTCCGGGGAGGACTCGACCTCTGTGCTCGAGGGCGTGACCATCACGAACGGGCTCGAGTGGGACGGCGGCGCCGTCGCCTGCGTCGCGGGCTCGTCGCCGATGCTGCGCGACTGCGTCTTCCTGGACAACGACGCCACGGACGACGGCGGCGCGGTCTACTGCAGCGACGGCTCCTCGCCCGTGCTGGACCACTGCGTCCTGTCCGGCAACGCCAGCGGGGACGACGGCGGGGCCCTGGCCTGCCAGAACAGCTCCTCGCCGCAGGTCCGCTACGGCGTCTTCCACGCGAACCAGGCCGGGGACCTGGCCGGGGCCGTCCACCTGCTCAGCGGCAGCGCGCCGGCCATCTGCGCCAGCACCTTCGCCGCGAACACCTCGGGCAGCACGGCGGCGGGCGCCTTCTACTGCTGGAACGGCAGCGCCGCGACGCTGACGGACTGCATCATCGCCTTCAGCGACGCGGGCGCGGCCGTCTGCTGCGCGGGCGACGGGCCCTACCCGGTCCTGACCTGCTGCGACGTGTTCGGCAACGCCGGCGGCGACTGGACGGGCTGCATCGCGGACCAGGCGGACCTGAACGGAAACCTGTGCGCGGACCCGCGCTTCTGCGATCTCGACACCGGCGACCTGACGCTGGCCGCCAACAGCCCCTGCCTGCCGGAGGGCAACGACTGCGGCGTCCTGATGGGCGCCCTGGGCGAGGGCTGCCCGGCCACGCCCGTTCCCGAGGACGGGGTGCCGGTGGCGGCCTTCCTGGCGCAGAACGCGCCCAATCCCTTCAACCCCGTCACGGAGATCCGCTTCGGCCTGCCCGCGCCGGCCGCGGTGACCCTGACGGTCTTCGACGTGGCGGGACGCCGCGTGCGGCGCCTGCTGGCGGGCGAGATCCTGCCGGCCGGCGTCCACCGCGTCGTCTGGCAGGGCCGCGATGACACCGGCCGCCCTCTGGCGAGCGGCGTCTACCTCTATCGCATCGTGGCTGGCGATTATGTTGCGACCCGCAAGATGACACTGCTCAAGTAGCGCACGGATAGGTAAAGAGGGAACGATCCCCTCCCGAGCGAACTGTGAAGCGTGAGCCGAGGGAGGGGATCGTTCCCTTTATGATGTCTGTACGCTGCCTGAGCCGGGCCGGCTACTCGAGCCGGACGACGTACTCGACAGTGACTTCCTCGTCGGCAGCGACGCGGACGGGGATCTCGAGGCGACGGGCGGAGACGACCTCGCGGTCGTGGCTGCAGCGCAGGACGCGCCACTCGCGCCAGGCGGGCATCTCCTCCTGCACGGTGATGGTCACGGCCTCGTCCTTGTGGTTGCGCAGCACGACCTGCACGGTCTGCTCCACCGTGCGCTCGCCGAGGCGATTGGTGCTCAGCAGGCGGTGTTCGCCCCGCAGGTCGAAGGCGCTGCCCAGCTTCAGCCGCACGCGTTCGCCCTCGGGCGTGTGGGCGATCTCGTCCTCGCCCGCGAACTGCAGGCGACCGTCGGCGTCCGCCTGGTAGACCCGCACCGTGCCCTTGGGCAGGGGGATGCCGGGTCCCTCGCCCTCCTGGTTGGAGAATTCGAGGACCACGTCCACGGCCCGCGGCTCGCGGTCCTCCTGGCTCAGCCAGGAGGAGAAGCGGTAGCGGCGCTGGGCCGCGATGTCCGCCTCGCTGAGCAGCTCCACCTGCTTCTGCTCGCGGTCGCGAACCGTCGTCGACCGCTGGAGCGTGTAGAGGTGGTACTCGAAGAACTGCTCCTGCTGGAAGCCGCGGACCGCCTCCGCGGCCAGGTTCACGGCCCGCTCGCCCTTGTCGCGCCAGGCGGCAGGGGCCGGCGTGACGCGATGTACGTCGCCGGCCACCAGCTTCAGGCGCGCGTTCTCGTAGTCGCGGCCGCTGCGGTTGTCCAGGGTCACCCAGCCCGTCAGGTCCAGCCGGTTCTCCCGGTCGACGACGGCCACGTAGTCGGCCCGCCAGCCCAGCCCCTCGGTCAGGTAGCTCAGCTCGGTCTCGTGACGGCCGCCCCGACGCGCATCCAGGAGCCAGACCAGGGTGGGCTCCAGCAGCAGTCCCTCCGGCAGCGAGGGCAGGATGAAGCCCTCGATGTGGATCGCGCCGTCCACCTCGAGGATGCGGCCCAGGGGCTGCTGCTCGGCGCTCGGGTTGCCGGGAGCCAGCAGGCGCACCGTCTCCCAGGCGCCGTCCACCAGGGCCTCGACCTCGCGGCCGCGATAGCGCTCCAGCAGGCTGGCGCGGTCCAGCAGGTCGTAGCGGTAGTTCTGCTCTAGAACCACCGTCCCTTCGGGATCGGTGCGGCTCAGGAAGTGCACCGTCTCGGGCAGGAGGCGCTCGGGCACTCCCGTGAAGGCGTGCTCCTGGACGCCGCGCTCGAGGATGAGGGTCCGCACCTCCTTCACCAGGGCCAGATCCTGGTTGTAGACGGTCAGCTCCAGCTCGTCGGCGAAGGCGCCCGCGGCGACGGGGATCGCCAGCAGCGCCAGCAGTGTCTTCCACACGATCGTTCCTCCCGGTCGGGGGATCGCGCGATGAACCCGCGCGCTCCGGCTTCAATGGCATCCTAGACGCGGGGTTTCCCGGCGGCAAGGGGAAGGCGGAAAAGCTTGGCAGGCCGCGCGCGCTGGCCTAGCCTGCCGGGGGTCCCTGGACAGCTCCTGGGAGGCGCGGTGACCATCCATCCCCTCGACGCCCTCGTCATCCTGGCCTACCTGGGGCTGATGCTGATCCTCGGCCTCGCCCTCTCGCGCCGGGCCGGTTCCTCGACCCAGGAGTTCTTCCTCAGCGGGCGCCGGCTGCCCTGGTTCGTGGCCGGCACCAGCATGGCCGCCACCACCTTCGCCTCGGACACGCCCCTGGTGGTCACGGAGCTGGTTCGCCGCCAGGGGATCGGCGGCAACTGGATCTGGGTCAACTTCGCCATCAGCCACGTGGTGACCACCTTCCTGCTGGCGCGCCTGTGGCGCCGCAGCGGCGTCACCACGGACGTGGAGCTGTGCGAGCTTCGCTACAGCGGTCGCGGCGCCGCCAGCCTGCGCGCCTTCAAGGGCCTCTTCTATGCCCTGGTCACCAACGTCGTCGTCCTCGGCTGGGTGATCCTGGGCATGACGGCCATCGCCGGCATCTTCGGCGTGCCCAAGCTGGTGACGCTGGCCGCCTGCATCGTCCTGGCCTCGCTCTACGCGTCCCTGGCCGGCCTCTGGGGCGTGGTGCTCACGGACCTCCTGCAGCTCGCCGTCGCCCTGGCGGGCGCCGTGATCCTGGCCGTGAAGGTCCTGGCCGCCGAGGGCGGCCTGGCCGGCCTGCGCCTGCGTCTGCCAGCGCTCACCGACGCGGCCGGCGAGCCCGCCGCGCGCCTGGCGCCCCTGGCCGGCTTCGACTGGGCGAGCCCCGGATTCCGCGGCGCCTTCATGGGCTTTGCCGTCGCGATCCTGGTGCAGTGGTGGAGCTGGAAGTACTCCGACGGCGGCGGCGTGCTCATCCAGCGCATGAACTCCTCGCGCAGCGAGAGGGACAGCCTCCTGGCCACCCTCTGGTTCGCCGTGGTCACCTACGTGATCCGCCCCTGGCCCTGGTACCTGGTGGCCCTGGTCAGCCTCTGGGTCCTGCCGGACATGGCCGACCACAAGGCCGTCTATCCGGCGATGATGGCCCGCTACCTGGGGCCGGGGCTGCTGGGCCTGGTGCTGGCCTCCATGCTGGCGGCCTTCATGTCCACCATCGACACCCACATGAACCTGGCCAGCAGCTACTTCGTCCACGACGTCTACCGCCGCTTCCTGCGGCGGGACGCGGACGAGCGCCACTACGTGGCGGCGGCGCGCTGGTCCGGCATCGGCATCGTGCTTCTGGGCAGCCTGGTGGCCTGGCGCAGCGAGTCCATCAGCGACCTCTTCACCTTCCTGCTCCAGCTCGTGGCCGGCGCCGGCGCCGTCTTCCTGCTGCGCTGGTTCTGGTGGCGGATCAACGCCTGGAGCGAGATCAGCGCCATGCTGGCCAGCTTGCTGGTGGCGAGCCTCCTGAACCTGGCCAACGAGGGCCAGTGGTTCGCCCACCGCTTCGCCACCTGGGAGATCTTCCTGTGGAACGTGGGATTGTCGGGCGCGGTCTGGCTGGCCGTGGCCTTCCTGGCCCCACCCACGGACGAGGCCAACCTGCGCGGCTTCGTGGCGCGCACGCGCCCGCTGGGGCTGTGGCCCGCCCGCTTCTGGCCCGAGGGGCGCCGGCGGCCCCTGGGCGCCTCGGCCGGGCGCACCTGGGCGAACATCCTCGCCGGCGTCGCGCTGATCTACGGCCTGCTGTTCGGCGCCGGGCAGGCCCTCTTCGGCCGCGCGCCGCAGGCCGTCCTGCTCCTGGGCGCCGCCCTGGCCGGCGGCCTGGTCCTGGCGCGCAACCTGCGCCGCGAGCCGGCCTAGCCGGCCGCGCGGCGTTCTCCCGCGTTCCGCCCGCCGGCGCGCGCGGATCCGCGGCGCCGCCTCAGGCGCCGCGGGAGCGGCGGCGGGCGCGCAGCTGGCCGCAGCCGCCGCCCACGTCCACGGCCTGGCTCCAGCGCACGGTGACGGCATGGACGCGGCCGGCCAACCGCCCGGCGAAGCGCTCCACGGCCGCGGCGCCGGGTCGCCGGAGCTCGGCTTCGGCCCCGCCGGGCAGCCGCAGGCGCTCGGTCCGCTCGCCCGGATTATAGGGGATGAGGTTGATGCGGAAGGGCCGGTCCCTCAGGACACGGGCCAGGGCGAAGGCGTCCTCGGCGCGGTCGTTGATCCCCGCGAAGAGCACGTACTCGATGGTCACGCGCCGCAGGGCGGAACGCGCGTACTCGTCGCAGGCCGCGAGGAGCTCGTCGATGCCGTGGCGCGCCGCCACGGGCATCAGGGCCGCGCGAAGGGCCGGGTCGGCAGCGTTGAGGCTGAGGGCCAGGCCCACCGGCACCGGCGCCGCCGCCAGCCGGCGGATCCCCTCGGGAATGCCCGCCGTCGACACGGTGATGCGCCGGCCGCCGTAGCCCAGCCCCTCGGGGTGCGTGAGTGTCTCGAGGGCGGCCAGCAGCGCGTCGGGGTTGAGCAGGGGCTCGCCCATGCCCATGAAGACGAGGTTGGGGCGCGGCGCCTCGGGCGGCAGCTCCGCCCGCAGCAGCAATACCTGGTCCAGGATCTCGCCGGGGCTCAGGTTCCGGGCGAAGCCCGAGCGGCCCGTTTCGCAGAAGACGCAGTCCAGGGGGCAGCCCGCCTGGCTGGACAGGCAGAGGGTGGGGCGGCTCTCGCCGGGCATGGCGACGGCTTCCACCAACTCGCCGTCGCGCAGGCGAAGCAGGACCTTGAGGGAGCCGTCGGCCCGGCTGCGGGCCCGATCGACGACCGCGGCCGTCTCGAGGACGGCCGCCGCGGCCAGGCGCGCGCGCAGGCCGGCGGGCAGGTCGGTCATGGCGGCGAAGGAGGGGGCGCCGCGCTCGTAGAGCCAGGCCCGGAGCTGCCGCGCCCGGTAGGCGGGCTCGCCCAGCTCGGACAGCCATTCGTCCAGTTGCGGCGGCGTCAGATCCTTCAGGACCACGGATTGCACGCAGGCTCCTCGGCGCGGGCGACCCTCGCCGTTGACACCCGCCGCCGCCGCGGCGAGACTGCAGGCATGGCCGCCTCTGGAATACACAGGGTAACACGCCTGGTCGCCCTTTTCACCCTGCTGATGGTGGGGGCGTGGATCACGGCGGGGTGGATCTTCCACGGCCTGCTGGGGGATTCCCTGGAATCCCTGGGCCGGCAGGACCTGCGCGACCAGGGCCGGCTCCTGCAGGGCGCCCTGGCCGCCCATCCGGGGGGCGCCCGCGCGGCCTGGGCGGCCCTGGACGCCGATGCCCTGCGCGCCGCCGCCGGCCTGGACCGCCTGGAGCTGCTCGACGCGGAGGGCCGGTCCCTGGCCGCCGACGCCGACCGCCTGCCGGCGACGCCGCCGTCCGCCCGTCTGATGGCCGACCTCGCCCTGGGCCTCGAGGCGTCCCCGCCGCCCTGGCGCGAGGGCGGCGAGCTCTATCACGCCCTCTATCTGCCGCTCATGGACGAGAACGGCGAGCTGGCGGCCGTGCTGGCCCTGGAGGCCGGTGCCGAGACCTCGAGCCGCCTCGCCGACCTGCAGCGCGGCCTCTGGGCGGCCACGGGCGCGGCGCTGGCCTTCGTCGTCTTCGTCATGCTGGCCATGGGCGCCATCCTCCGCCAGGCCCGTCGACGCCAGGCGGCCCTGGATCGGGCCGGGCACCTGGCCCGCGTCGGCACCCTGGCCGCCGGCCTGGCCCACGAGATCCGCAATCCCCTGGCCATCATCGGCGGCAACGCCGAACTCATCGACATGCGGGCCGCCGATGCGGACCTGCGCGAGCGGGCGGGTGAGATCCTCGAGGAGGTGGAGCGCCTGCGCCGCCTGCTCACCGACTTCCTGCACTTCGCGCGTCCCGGCGATCTGCGCTTGCAGGAAATCGAGCCGCGTGCATTCTGGGAGACGGTCCTGGCCGAGCAGCGCGTCCTCCACGCCGGCGTCGCCATGGATCTGGCCGCGGGCGACGGGCTGCCCATTCTGCGCGCTGATCCCGACCGTCTACGCCAGGCGGCCCGCAATCTCCTGGCCAACGCGGCGGTGGCGGCGGGTGCGGGCGGCCGCGTTTCCGTGGACCTGGCGGCCACGGGGGACCGTCTCCGGGTCGTGGTGTCCGACGACGGCCCAGGCGTGCCCGCCGGCCTGCGCGAGAACCTGTTCGAGCCCTTCGTCTCCGGCCGCGAGGGCGGCACGGGCCTGGGACTCGCGGTGAGCCTGGGCATCGCCCGGGCCCATGGCGGCACCCTGCGCCTGGATCGCAGCGGGCCGGAGGGCAGCGTCTTCGTGCTGGAGCTGCCCCTCGACGCGGTGGAAGGAGATGGGTCATGAGCGGCAAGCGCATCCTGGTGGCCGACGACGAGCCGAAGCTGACGCGGCTCCTGGCCGAGAGCCTGGCCGGCGAGGATCGCGAGGTCGTCACCGCGCGCACGGCCGAGGAGGCCTGGCGGCTCTTTGACGACGGCGGCGCGGATCTCGTCGTCACGGACCTGCGCATGGAAACCGAGGAGGCCGGCCTGGACCTGCTGCGGCGGATCCAGTCGGCGCGCCCCGGCACGCCGACCATCCTCATGACGGCCTTCGCCACCATCAAGGCCGGGGTGCGCGCCCTGGAGCTGGGCGCCGTGGAGTACCTGGTCAAGCCCGTGCGCTTCCGCGCGCTGCGCGAGACCGTGGATCGCCTGCTGGCCGAGCGCGAGGCGCCGGCACCGGCGCCCGCCGGGGACCTGCCGCATACCTTCGACGACATCCTCGTCGGGACGCACTCGGGCATGCGTCGCATCTACGAGCTGCTGCCCCGCGTGGTGGCCAGCAACTCCAACGTGCTCGTCATCGGCGAGAGCGGCACCGGCAAGGAGGTCATCGCCCGCGCCATCCACGCCGCGAGCCCGCGGGCCGGCGGGCCCTTCGTGCGCGTCAACTGCGCCGCCCTGGTGGAGACCCTGCTGGAGAGTGAACTGTTCGGCATCGAGAAGGGCGTGGCCACGGACGTTGCGGCGCGGCCGGGCAAGTTCGAGCAGGCCGCCGGCGGCACCATCCTCCTCGATGAGATCGGCGACATGGCGCCGGGCACCCAGGCCAAGGTCCTGCGGGTCCTGCAGGAGCGGGAGTTCGAGCGCGTGGGGGGAAGCCGCACCATCAAGGTGGATCTGCGGGTCATCGCGGCCACGCACCGCGACCTGGACGCCATGGTGGCCGCGGGCGCCTTCCGGCAGGACCTCTACTACCGGCTCAACGTCATCCGCCTGGAACTGCCGCCCCTGCGCGAGCGCCTGGACGACCTGGAGCTCTACGCGCGCTACTTCCTGCAGCGTCTCGCCAAGCGCAGCGGCGTCACCGCGAAGGCGCTGGCGCCCGAGGCCCTGTCGCAGCTGCGGAAGCACGCCTGGCCGGGCAACATGCGCGAGCTGGAGAACGTGCTGGAGCGCGCCCTCGTCCTCTCGACGGGGGAGCGCATCGGAACCGCGGACCTGCCGCCCCTGGGCGAGCCCGGCGGCGCCGCCGCGGGCGTCGATCACCTGTTTTCCCTGCCGGCCGGGGGGATCTCCCTGGAAGCCCTGGAGCGCGACCTGCTCGTCCAGGCCATGGAGCGCAGCGGGGGCAACAAGAGCGCGGCCGCGCGCCTGCTGGGCCTGACACGGCGCACCCTGGGCTACCGTCTCCAGAAGCACGGCCTGGTCGATGCGGCCGCGGACGGAACGGAAGCCGAGACGGATGGGAATGCGGGCGGCGGGCCGCCACCGGCCACGAAGCGGGCCCGGGGCGCCGCACGGGGTGGCGAGCGCAAGGCCGGTGGTGCCGCGAGGAAGGGCCGGCGCGGCACCTAGGCCGACGGCTCGCGCCTGGCGCGCCGGAGCCGGCGCCGCACGAACCGGGACGGAGGTGTACCATATGGGAAGCTTGCCCGTGCCGGTGAGGCCGGAGCGAGGACTGATGGCGACCTCTCAATCCCTTGTGCAGCAAGCGATTGCGTGCTGCCAGCGAAAAGCGATCGCAGTATGCTGCCTGGTCCCCGCCTTGCAGGAGCCCGGCGGACGCCTGTTCGCAGCCCGAAGGAGGCAAGCCATGCAGCGCCGCCTGAACACACTGATCCTGGCCTTGACCCTCGTCGCGGCCATGTCTGCGCCCGCCGGCGCGGACAAGGACGCGAGCCAGATCGAGCGGCGGCTGGTCCGCCTCGAGCAGAGCATGGCGGGCGAGGGCGCCGGCGAGCTGCGGCGCTACGGCGAGAGCGTGGACCAGCTCGCGGTCATCCTGGACAAGGGCGAGTACCTGCGTTTCCGCCGGTTCGTGGAGGAGCAGATCGTGGCGCGCTGGCGCCAGGTGGACGCGGTCTTCGTGATGCAGCTGGCCTCGGCGCCCCCATCCGACCTCGCGCCCCAGCAGGTGATGGCCCTGCGCGACAACGAAGCCCGCGTACAGCGGATCCATCAGAGCCTGCGCCGCGCGAGGCGGCTCCTGGCCCGCGTGGAGAAGCTGCACGCCGAGACAGGGCGGCGAGCCGCGGCCCTGCAGCAGATGCGCCAGCAGTACCTGCGCCTCCTCGCCGACCTGGAGAGGCTCGAACCGGCGGCTGCCGTTCCCCATCGCGATTGGCTCGAGGGCACCTTCACGCCTCAGTGGCGGGCCTTGAGCGCCCGCGAGCGCATCGTGGGCGAGAAGGCGGAACGCCTGCTGCGCTGGACGGAGGAACCGGCCCTGAAGCAGATGCTCCGCCAGTTGAACCGCGTGACTCAGGCGCTGGAGCGTATCCGCCGGCACTACCAGGCGCACCGGCCCTGATCCCGATTCGAAGGGACCCGATGGCGTCCACGAGCCTGCGTTCGCAGGAAGGTGCCGGGCGGGATCGCGTCCCGCCCGCCTCCGCCACACCGACTCCGCCCGCCGCCGGCGCCTTCCCGGCTTCCACCGCGCGGTTCACCGCCCCGCTTCCCGTCGCCGCCCTGCGCATCGCCGGCCTGCTGCTGGCAGTCGCGCTGCTGGCGGCCACTCCCGCCGCCGCGGCCGTTCCCTGGAACACCGACGCCATCGTGGCTTTCAGCCACCAGGGTTACGAGAGTGACAGCACGCGCGAAGCCCTGCTGGCCCATCGCGTCGAGGTCAGTGTCGATGGCCCCGTGGGCGCGCCTCTGACCGGCGCCCTGCGTCTCGCCCAGCGCGCCGACCTCACCCTCGAGGCCCTGTCGGCCGCCGCGGGCCTGGACTACCTGGGCACGCGTCTGGGACTGTCCCTCGACCTGCAGGCCGATCGTGTGGAGCCGGGACCGCTCACCGCGCCGCTCCTGAGTTTCGATCCCGACTCCCTGACCGGCCAGGAAGCGGGCAGCGCGGCCTACGAGCAGGCCGGCGCGGGGCTGCGTCTGGACTGGACGGCCGCGCTCTGGGACGCCCGGCTCGCGGCCGACTGGCGCCGCCTCGCCTACGACGAGCCCACGCGCGACCTCTCCGACGCGCGGGAGCTGGATCTGGCCACCGCCGGGGGCTTGGCCCTCGGCGAGCTGCTGCGCCTGGAGCTGGACCTGGGCTTCCTCGAGACCCTCTACGACCAGCGGCGCGAGAGCGACGGCCAGGAGCTGGCGGCGACCCTGCGCCTGGCTCGCCCGCTGGGCGACCGCTGGCGTCTGGCCGTGGAGGGGGAACTGGCCTGGCGCGCCGTGCGGAACGTGGACTCCCTGGCCACCTACGAGCGGCCCGATGGCCGCCGCCGCCGTCTCGGCTTCCAGGCCGACTGGCTGGGCGACGCCTGGCGCGAGCTGGCTGTCTCCCTCGACTGGGAGCAGGAGGACTGGCGGGACTATCCCGGCTACTTCGTCGACGGCGTGTCCCTGGCCCTCTCGCTCCAGGGCGCGTGGCCCCTCGGCGGCGACGGGCGCCTGGAGGGGTGGCTCGAGGCCTCCGTCTACGATCCCGATTCCCTGTCCGGCGAAGCCTGGATCTTGCGCCGCGGTGAGGAGCGGCGCCTGGAGGGAGGGCTCTGGTGGCGACGGGGCGAGGAAGGTCGCTGGCCTCTGGTCCTGGGCCTGATGGCGGAGGACCTCAGCCTGCGCGATGACGGGGAGGACCGCTTTCGCCTCCTGCGCGGCGAGATCGAGCTGGGCTGGCGCCCCCGCGCGGCGTTGCGGACGGGCGCGCGGCTGGGCCTGGACAGCTACACCAGCCGGTATGCCGGAGGCGAGGACGGGACGGAACTGGGGCTGGAGAGCTCCCTGGAGCTGACCTGGTCGCCGCATCCCTGGGAGTGCGTGCTCCGCCTCGCACGCGAGCGCCGCCACAGCTTCCTGGCGGACGTGGCCAGCAGCGACGACTGGGAGGCAGGCCTCGAACTCCGCTGGCATCCCTGAGGGCGAGACGGTATCCTTTCGAGCGGCAGCTACACGGGAGGCACCATGCCCGAGCGCATTCTGGTGGTGGACGACGAGGCTAGCGTCCGCGGAGCCCTGGCGAAGATCCTGCGCTACGAGGATTACGAGGTCATCGAGGCCGCCGACGGGCCCGGCGCCCTGGAGCTGGTGGGCCGCGAGCGCCTGGATCTTGTCTTCCTCGACATCAAGATGCCCGGCATGGATGGCCTCGAGGTGCTGGGCCGCCTCGCGGGAATGAAGCTGGACCTGCCCGTTGTCATCATCTCCGGCCACGGCAACGTGCAGACCGCCGTGGAGGCCACGCGCCTGGGCGCCTTCGATTTCCTCGAGAAGCCCCTCGACGCTGACCGCGTACTGGTCACGCTGCGCAACGGACTCGCCCAGGGCCGCCTGCGCGACGAGAATCGCGACCTCATGGAGAAGCTGAGGGGCCGCGACGAGATCATCGGCGAGAGCCCGGCGATCCGCGAGCTGCTGGCCGCCGTGGAGCGCGTGGCGCCGACGGAG
Organism: Candidatus Krumholzibacteriota bacterium; assembly: GCA_016933175.1. Classification (GTDB taxonomy): domain Bacteria; phylum Krumholzibacteriota; class Krumholzibacteriia; order JACNKJ01; family JACNKJ01; genus JAFGBK01. The sequence continues at coordinate 14,138 of JAFGBK010000137.1, forward strand.
GCGCGGGTTCTCATCACCGGCGAGAACGGATCCGGCAAGGAGCTGGTGGCGCGGGCCATCCACAGCCTCAGCGGGCGGCGCGAGGGCCCCTTCGTGCCGGTCAACTGCGCGGCCATCCCCAACGAGCTCATCGAGAGCGAGCTATTCGGCCACGAGAAGGGCAGCTTCACCGGCGCCCACCAGCGGCGCATCGGCAAGTTCGAGCAGGCCCACCGCGGCCTGCTCTTCCTGGACGAGGTGGGGGACATGGACCTGAACGCGCAGGCGAAGGTCCTGCGGGTCCTGCAGGAGGGGCGCCTGGAGCGCGTGGGCGGCACGGTGACCATCGAGGTGGATGTGCGGGTCATCGCCGCCACCAACAAGAATCTCCTGGCGGAGGCCAGCGAGAACCGCTTCCGGGAAGACCTCTATTACCGCCTCAATGTCGTACCCCTCCACGTCAAGCCCCTGCGCGAGCGGCCGACGGATGTCCCCCTGCTCGTCAGATACTTCGCCGACCAGTTCATCAAGGAGCAGGGGATGCGCCCCAAGTCCTTCAGCCGCAGCGCCATGGAGCGTCTCACGGGCTATCGCTGGCCCGGCAATGTGCGCGAGCTGCGCAATCTGGTCGAGCGCTTGCTAATCATGAGTCCGGGCGAGGTCGTGGAGGCCGCCGACGTGACTCTCGGCGAACGCGAGGAGGGGTCCGAGGACGGCTTCTTCGCAGCCCGGACCTTCCAGGACTTCAAGGAGCGCAGCGAGGCAGTGTTTCTGCGCCGCAAGCTCGCGGAGTGGAACGGGAACATCAGCCAGACCGCCCGCGCGCTGGACATGCAGCGCAGCAACCTCTACAAGAAGATCGAGAAGTACGGCCTGAGCACCTCCAAGTCCCCGCCCTCGGGTGACGAAGGCTAAGTAGACGCAACTAAGTCGCTGTTACTCAATTATTTGACCTACTCCTTCGAAACCCCTATCCTTAAGTATCCGTAAGCCCCCGAGCGCGCACCTCGTGGGGATGGGCACGCAACACCCAAGGAGTGTAGGGATGAAGAGGGTCGCTCTGAAAGCCTTTGCGATCATTGCTGTTGTGGCTCTCGTTGCACTGTTGCCGACTGCGCTGGGGTCCGCCCCTGTCAGGGCCGGCGACGGCGATCCTGTCCAGATTGTTCCCCTCCTGCCCCTGGGCGGCTCCGGTGACGACGGGGGATCCGGTGGCGGAGGGTGCACGCTGGGTTCCGGCGATGACGACTATCTCGGTGAAACCGTGGACAACAATCCCATCCACGATCCTGCTGAGGAGCGTTTCACGGAACTCGAATGGGACGAGGTCTTCTGGTTCTGGTTCTGGTTCCACTTCAGCAGTTGGTTCTAGTGCTCTGGACTAGGAGAAACGGATGACCCTGCTGGAGTTCCCCCCCCCCACGGAGGACTCGTCGATGAAGGACGCGGATCGTCATAATCCCCAGGAGTATCACCAGGACTCCGCGCCACCGCCCCTGCCCAGCCTGAGAAGTACCTCAGACACGGAGGCGATGGGAGACTTCTTCTTCTCTTCGGAGAACTTCTCCCTGGCCCTTGAATACTTCGAGAAGGCGTACAAGCAGGTGCAGGAGGAGGGGCCGCGCGCAGAGCTCTGGCGTCTCGCCTTCAAGATCGGGGACAGCTACCGCCGCAAGGGCCTGTTCAACGAGGCGCGCGAGTGGTTCTACCTGGCGCAGCGACGTCTGGAGGGGCGCGAGGAGAGCGTCGAGTACGGTCTCATACTCGATCGTCTCGGCTCGGTGTTCATGAACACCGGCGCTCTCGAGGATGGCCTGCAGCACTGCTTCCAGGCCTACGAGCGCCTGAAGAACTCGCCTCTGCACGCCGAGGTGGCCGAGAACCTCAACCGCATCGCCATCATCTACACGCGGCTCGGCTACCCCAAGGAGGCCCGGGAGTTCTTCACCGACGCCCTGGTGACCTTCCGGCGCATCGACCACCATCTCGGTGTCACCTGCGCCACCATGAACCTGGGCGTTCTCAAGAAGAACGACTGCGAGTTCAACGAGGCTCTGACCCTGTTCCGCAAGAGCCTGGATCTGGCCAAGCAGCATTCCCTCCACAAGATCCGTCTCGGCCTCCTGCTGAACATCGGCATCGTCTACAACAAGATGCGCCGCTACCGCGAGGCTGCCGAGATGTTCATCCGCGCGCGGCGGCTCGCCCGCGAGGCCGGTGACGAGCAGATCGCCACGCACGCGACCGTCTCCCTGGGCCGCATACAGGTCAAGCTGGGCAACCTGCGCCGCGCCGAGAAGCTGCTCCTCGAGGGACGCGTGATGGCGGAGAAGAACCGCCAGCGCCGCAGCGTCGCCCTGGCCGACGAGTTCCTCGGCGAGCTGGCCGAGGCCCGCGGGGACTACGAGGCCGCCCAGGCCAACTACGAGGCCGCCCTGGAGCTGGCCCGCGAGTGCGCTCCCCAAGGCGACATCGTCGTCGAGGTCCTCCAGCGTCTCTCGGCCGTCAAGCTGCTGATGGGACTGCCGCTGGATGCCATCCGGCTGGCCGACCGCGGCCTGAAGCTGGTGGCCAAGAACGGCGAGCTGTTCGAGCAGCCCTACCTCACGCTGACCCAGGCCCGCAGCTGGCACCGTCTCGGGGAGGAGGAGAAGGCCGAGATCGCATTCAAGAACACGCTGCGAGGTTTCAAGCAGAGCCACGATGCCGTTGGCGAGGACCTGGCGCGCCTCGAGTACTCCGAGTTCCTCTTTGAAAGGCCGACCCTGGAGCGTGCCCTTCGGGCCCGGAAGATCGTCGAGGACGTCCTGCAGGCGGCGCGCGAGGAATGGGACGATCGCTTCCTCTTCCGGGCCAGCCTGCTCCTGGCGCGCCTGGAGAACTGGCTGGGCGATCTCGACCGCGCGCTGCTCGCTGTCTTCGACGCCGAGGGCTCGATGCCCGTCGACGCCAGCGCTGCGGACCAGGGCGAACTGGAGCAGGTCCGCAAGGAGATCGAGCAGCGGAAGATCGTCAACAGCGGGCGCCATTTCGGCTTCTTGCCCGGCCACAACGCCTTCAGCCTGTCGCCTGGCGGCAAGGAGGAGCTGGCCGAGGACATCCAGCGCGCCTGGCGCGCCCTGTTCGAGCTATGTGAAGCCGACGCCGGCTGTCTCAGCATCAAGCAGAACGGGAGCGCGCCGCTGCGGTTCCTCGAGGGAATCGACCAGGCCGATCTGCAGCGGATCCAAGAGCGCTACGGCCGCAAGACCGCGCTCGAGAACGGCGGCGACGCGGATGCGGGCGGCGACGACGCCCGCAGCGACTTCCTCTACCAGCCCTTGCAGCAGTCCGGCAAGGATGTGGGATTCCTCTTCCTGCAGCGGCGAAACGGCGGCGGCGCCGGTTTCTCGCGCGAGATGTCCCGCTACCTGGCCGGCTTCGCGCGCATGGTCATGCTCCTGGCCATCCGCGATGACCAGCGCGTGAATCGCGGCGTGCGGCTGCCGCGCGAGATGTCCGAGGCGACGAGCAACATTATCACGCGGGATCCCGTCATGCTCGACCTGCTCCACCTCGCGGGCAAGGTCGCGGAGACGCCGGCCTGGGTGCTCCTGTGCGGCGACACGGGAACCGGCAAGGGAGTTCTGGCCTACGCCATCCACCGGATGAGTGGCCGTCGGGAACAGAGCTTCATCAATGTCAACTGCGCCGCCCTGCCCGAGGAGCTGCTCGAGAGCGAGCTCTTCGGACACGTGAAGGGCTCCTTCACGGGCGCGTACCAGGACAAGCCCGGGCTCATCGAGGCGGCCAACGGCGGCACGCTCTTCCTGGACGAGGTGGGCAAGACCTCCCTGCGCATGCAGGCCAAGCTCCTGCAGTTCCTCGATTCCCAGGAGATCCGCCGCGTCGGCTCCAACCACAGCATTCCCGTGGACGTGCGTCTCATCACGGCCACCAAGACCGACCTCAAGGAGCTGGCCGTCCAGGGCCGCTTCCTCGAGGATCTCTACTATCGGCTCAATGATTTCCCGCTGATCATGCCGCCGTTGAGGCAGCGACAGGGCGACATCAGCATGCTGGCGGATTACTTCATCGATCGCTACGGGCGTGAGTTCGCCAAGCGCCTGCCCGGCTTCACGCCAGCGGCCCTCGCGAAGCTGGAGGCCTACGCATGGCCCGGCAACGTCAGGGAGCTGGAAAAGGTGGTCAAGCGCGCCTTGCTGCTCAGCAGCGACGGCCAGCCGGTGGGCCCCGAGACCATCATCCTCGAGGACGCCATCCTCAAGACGGCGGACGACCGGGACACAGGCCACGACCTCAACCTCAAGCGGCAGGTGGAGGAACTGGAGCGGCAACTGGTCCTCGAGGCCCTCGAGCAGTGCCAGTGGAACCGCACGCTCGCCAGCCGTAGCCTGGGCATCAGTTATCCGACCCTGCTCCAGAAGATCCGCAAGTTCGAACTGGAGAACTAAGCAAGACCCGCTCAGGACGGGAGAGGGGCTACAGGCCCTTCTCCCGTCCCTTTTCTGCGGGCCCGCAAGAGCCTTTCACAGTGACTCCTCGAAGCCAAGATGACACGCGCCTTACATGTCCTCCATTGATAACCAGTTACACCGCCTCAGCGAATCGACTGGCAAACTTCTTTCATAATCAACCTATACCGGACAGCTTTCCCTTTCCTGGAGTCTCAATCTCACTTTAACTTCTTATCTATCATAGAGATAGTGGGTGCAGCCATCATCCATCGTGGCACGCCGCCTGCAACTGAACGTATCGAAGAGGTGGAATCGGCAAGGCTTGGCAGGTTTATCGCCGAGACCATCCTTCCTCCAGGGTTTCGAAGGCATAGATTGGGGAATTCAGCCGGATTCGAAAGGTTTCCTGGAGCGACCGGAAGCAGGCCGATGGATTCTCGGATCCTGTCTATTCGTGGTGAGTGGGGCAACACGGATAAACGAATCGGCCATCCTCCTGGTCTGAGAAGCCAAGGCTGCTCGTGGGCCGGACGTTTCTCGCCTTGATGCTGAGATGTTTTTGGGCGAGAGAGCTTAACGGCTCTCTCGTTTTGTTTACTGACAGGCAGGCATGCTAAGAGCTCCAGCATTCTGCCAGGGGGCGCCAGATTGACAGCGCCCGCCGACCTTCACTCCCGATTCCCCCTCTATCCCGTTGAAACTAAGTCGTCTGAGGGTACACTGGGAACTGGCACCGCCTTTGCGGTTTTCGGCTCCGGAGGTGGATCATGGACATCGGGAAACTCACGAGTCGGAGCCAGGAGGCTCTCCAGGCCGCTCAGGCACTCGCCCTCGAGCGCTCTCATCAGGAGTTGGACGGGGAGCACCTTCTCCTGGCCCTCATCGAGCAGGAGGACGGCCTCGTCCCCCGCCTGATGGAGCGGCAAGGAGCCCCGCCGGCTCCCGTGGCCGAGGGCCTGCGTCGCGAGCTGGGCAAGCGGCCCGCGGTATCCGGTCCCGGCGCTGACGCCGGGCATCTCTATCCGACCCGCCGCCTCCAGCAGCTGCTCGTGGCGGCCCATGAGGAATCCAGAGCCCTCAAGGACGAGTACGTCTCCGTCGAGCATCTGCTTCTGGCCTTCCTGGCGGAAGGCGCGCGCACGGCCGCCGGACGTCTGCTCGCCGAGGCCGGTCTGGCCCGCGACGCCACGCTGCGCGTCCTCGCCGAGCTGCGGGGCGGCCAGCGCGTCACCACGGACGATCCCGAGGGCCAGTACGAGGCCCTGGAGAAGTACGGCTTAGACCTGGTGGAGCAGGCCCGCCAGGGCAAGCTGGACCCCGTCATCGGCCGCGACGCGGAGATCCGCCGTCTGGTGCGCATCCTGTCCCGCAAGACCAAGAACAACCCCGTGCTCATCGGCGAGCCCGGCGTGGGCAAGACGGCCATCGTCGAGGGCCTGGCCCAGCGCATCGTGCGCGGCGACGTGCCCGAGTGGCTCAAGGATCGGAGCATCTTCGCCCTGGATCTGGGCTCCCTGCTGGCCGGCGCCAAGTACCGGGGACAGTTCGAGGAGCGTCTCAAGGCCGTCCTGGCCGAGATCCGGCGCAGCGAGGGGCGGGTCCTGCTCTTCATCGACGAGATCCACAACATCGTCGGCGCGGGCCGCACCGAGGGCAGCACCGACGCCGGCAATCTCCTAAAGCCCATGCTGGCGCGCGGTGAGCTGCACTGCATCGGCGCCACCACCATCGACGAGTACCGCAAGTACGTGGAGAAGGACGCCGCGCTGGAGCGCCGCTTCCAGCCCCTGCTGGTGGACGCCCCGGGTGTGGAGGACACCGTATCGATCCTGCGTGGGCTGAAGGAGCGGTTCGAACTTTTCCACGGCGTGCGCATCCTCGACGGCGCCCTGGTCGCCGCCGCCGTGCTGTCCCACCGCTACATCACGGACCGCTTCCTGCCCGACAAGGCCATCGACCTGGTGGACGAGGCCTGCGCCTCCGTGCGCACGGAGATCGACTCCATGCCCGCCGAGCTGGACGAGACGACGCGTCGGCTCATGCGGCTGGAGATCGAGGAAGCCGCCCTGCGCAAGGAGAAGGACGCCGCCAGCAGCGGGCGCTTGGAGGCTCTCCGGCGCGAGCTGGCCGATCTCCGCGACCGGGCCGCCGCCATGCGCGTCCGGTGGGAGGCGGAGAAGGACGCCATCGCCGAGGTGCGCCTCCTGCGCGAGCAGCTCGAGGTCCTGCGCCGCGAGGAGGACATGGCGGAGCGGGACTACGATCTCGAGCGCGTCGCCGAACTGCGCCACGGCCGCATCCCCGAACTGGAGCACCGCCTGCGCGAAAAGGAGTCCGATCTGCACGGGCGCCAGGGCGACCAGGGTCTGCTGAGCGAGGCCGTCACCGAGGCGGAGATCGCCGAGATCGTCTCGCGGTGGACCGGCGTCCCCGTGCAGCGCCTTGTCGAGGGCGAACGGGAGAAGCTGCTGCGCCTGGACGAGATTCTCCACCGCCGCGTCGTCGGCCAGGACGAGGCCGTGCAGCTGGTGGCCGACGCCGTCATCCGCGCCCGCGCGGGTATCAAGGATCCCGGCCGGCCCATCGGCTCCTTCATCTTCCTGGGTCCCACGGGTGTCGGCAAGACCGAGCTGGCGAAGACGCTCGCCGAGGCCCTCTTCGACACGGAGGAGAACCTGGTCCGCATCGACATGAGCGAGTACATGGAGAAGCACTCCGTCTCGCGGCTCCTCGGCGCGCCCCCCGGCTACGTGGGCTACGAGGAGGGGGGGCAGCTCACGGAGGCCGTGCGCCGCAAGCCCTACGCGGTGATCCTCTTCGACGAACTGGAGAAGGCCCACCCGGAGGTTTTCAGCGTGCTGCTGCAGATCCTCGACGACGGCCGCGCCACGGACGCTCAGGGACGGACCGTGGACTTTCGCAACACGGTCATCATCATGACCTCCAACATCGGGTCGCCGCTCCTGCTCGACGGGGTCGCGGACGGCGCGATCACGCTCCGCGCCCGCGAAGCCGTCCTGGGCGAGCTGCGGTCGCGCTTCCGCCCGGAGTTCCTCAACCGCGTCGACGAGATCGTGCTCTTCAAGCCCCTGACCCTCGACGAGACCGAGCGCATCGTCGATCTGATGGCCGCGCGGCTGCGCGAGCGCCTGGTCGATCGCGGGTATGATCTCGAGTTGACCGAGGCGGCGCGCGCCCACGTTGCCCGCGCGGGCTACGACCCTGTCTTTGGCGCCCGGCCGCTGGCGCGGTACCTCCAGCGCCACCTCGAGACCCGCATCGGCCGGCGCCTGCTCGCCGGCGACGCGCCGGAGGGGGCCGTCATCCGCGTCGATGCGGGAGTCGATGGGCTCTCGATCGATGTGGAGCCGCCGCGCGGACGGACGGCGGCGTCCTGACGGGCCCCGGACCGTTCAGGGTTTCTCCAGTACGCGCAGCCGGGCCGCGGCCGCGAGGCCGAGGGTCAGCACGCCCCGCGGCGCGCGGGCGTGGACTGTTCCGGCGGCCTGATCGCGCGCCGCGACCACCAGCCGGCAGCCGGGGTGGATGCCGTGCCGCGCCAGGAGGCGCAGGAAATCCGGCGTCTCGTCGTCGACGCGTACGAGTCGCAGTGGGCGCGCCACGACGGCTTCATCCAGGCCGAGGGTGGGCGTCGGCCGGGGATTCTCGCCCGCGCGCGGGATGGTCTGGCCGTGGGGATCCGTCGCGGGTTGGCCCAGCATCTCGTCCATGCGAACCAGGAGCCGCTCGCTGACGGCGTGCTCCAGAGTCTCGGCCTCCGTATGGACCTCGCTCCAGTCCAGTCCCATCACCGCCACGAGGAAGGTCTCCACGAGCCGGTGCCGCCGCAGGACCGCGCGCGCCAGGCGCGAACCGCGGGCCGTCAGGCGCGCGCCGCCGTAGGGCGCGTAATCCACGAGCCCTTCGGCGGCCAGGCTCTTGAGCATGCCGGTGACCGTGCCCGGCGTCACGGCCAGAGTCTCGGCCAGGGCGCCCGTTGCAACCCGGTCGCGCCCCTTCTTCTCCTGGGCCAGGTAGATCTGCTTGAGGTAGTCTTCGACAACGGGTCGGCTCATGCTATTAGGATACAAGAAACTTGACTTTCTGTCACGCTTTGTTTAATGTTTTGGTCCTCCAAAAAGGAGTGACCATGAACAGACGCGCGATCCTCGCCACCCTCCTCGTTTCCCTCGCGGCCGCCGGCTGCGGGGAACAGCGGGCTGACGACGGGCGCCCCCTGGTGGTCACGACCACCGGCTTGGTCGGCTGGCTAGCCGGCGAGATCGCCGGTGAACACGCCCGCGTCGTCTCGCTCATGGGGCCGGGCGTGGATCCGCACCTGTACAAGGCCAGCGAGGGCGACGTGCGGCGCTTCGAGGACGCGGACCTCATCCTCTACAACGGCCTGCACCTCGAGGGCAAGATGTCGGGCATCCTCGAGAAGATGGGCCGCCGGCGCCGCGTCGTGGCCCTCGGCGACTCCCTGCCGCCGGAGCTCCTGCGCGCCCTGCCGGGCGGCGAACAGCTCCATGATCCCCACATCTGGTTCGACGTTTCCCTCTGGGCGCGGACGGTGCCCATCGTGCAGCGGGCTCTGGCCGCGGCGGATCCGGCCCATGCCGAGGCCTACCGCGAGGCGGCCGGCCGCGTCGCGGACGAGCTGGCCGACCTCGACATCTGGGTGTCCGAACGCATCGCCTCGATTCCCGAGCGGCAGCGCGTCCTGATCACCGCCCACGATGCCTTCAGCTACTTCGGCGATCGCTACGGCATGGAGGTCCAGGGGCTCCAGGGGATGAGCACCGTCGCCGAAGCGGGCTTGCAGGACATGGACCGCCTCCTGGCCCTCATCACCACGCGCGGGATCGGCGCCATCTTCGTCGAGTCCAGCGTGCCGCGCCGGGCCATCGAGTCGGTCCAGGCCGCCTGCGCGAGCCGCGGCCACACCGTCGCCATCGGCGGCGAGCTCTTCTCGGACGCGATGGGCGCCGCGGACTCGCCCGACGGCACCTACCCGGGCATGGTCCGCCACAACGTGAACACCATCGTGGAGGCCCTGCGATGAAGTCTGACGCGACATCCGTCAAGTCGCCGGCTGGCGCCGTGCCCGCCGTGGAGATCCACGACCTGACCGTCACCTACCGCACGAAACCCGTCCTCTGGGACTTGGACGCCTCGCTGCCGCCCGGCCACCTGATCGCCATCGTGGGCCCCAACGGAGCCGGCAAGAGCACGCTCCTCAAGGCCGCCCTGGGCCTGGTGCCGCGCAGCACGGGCTGGGTCAAGTTCTTCGGCCAGCCCTACGAGAAGCAGCGCCGCCTGGTGGGCTACGTGCCCCAGCGCGAGAGCGTGGACTGGGACTTCCCCACCAGCGCGCTGGACGTGGTGTCCATGGGCCTCTACGGCCGCCTGGGCTGGCTGCGCCGGCCCGGCCGGCGCGATCGGGCAGCGGCCGAGGCCTGCTTGCAAAAAGTGGGCATGGCCGACTTCGCGGGCCGGCAGATCAGTCAGCTTTCGGGCGGGCAGCAGCAGCGGATCTTCCTGGCACGGGCCCTGGCCCAGGACGCCCGGCTCTACTTCATGGACGAGCCCTTCGCCGGCGTCGACGCCACCACCGAGCGGGCCATCCTCGAGCTCCTGCAAGCCCTGCGCGCCGAGGGACGGACGGTGGTGGCCGTTCACCACGACCTGCAGACCGTCGCCGAGTACTTCGACCACGTGGTCCTGCTCAACATGCGCCTGGTGGCCGCCGGGCCGGTGGCCACCACCTTCACGGACGAGAATCTCCAGCGCACCTACGGCGGCCGCCTGACCGTCCTCAGCCAGGCCGCCGAGGCCCTGACCCGCCAGAAGCCCTTCGCTCGGGACCGCGCCTCGTGAACCTCGCCCTGCGGAACGTGCTGCTGGGTGCCTCCCTGCTCGGTCTGCTGGGCGGCGTCCTGGGCAGCTTCGCGCTCCTGCGGCGCCAGAGCCTGCTCAGCGACTCCGTGGCCCATGCGTCGCTGCCGGGCGTCGTCCTGGCCTTCATGCTGACCGGCAGCAAGGAGCCCCTGACCCTGCTGCTCGGCGCCCTGGCGGCCGGCGTGGCGGGCGCGCTGTTCATCCTCCTCGTCACGCGCCAGAGCCACATCCGTGAGGACAGCGCTTTCGGCATCGTCCTGTCGGTCTTCTTTGGCGTCGGCATCGTCCTGCTGACCTGGGTCCAGCGCGC
>JAFGBK010000138.1 GCA_016933175.1 Candidatus Krumholzibacteriota bacterium
GAAAATCTGGTGTCCTGGACCTGGCTAGACGATGGGGACGGATGGCCCGCGTCGTGCGGGCGCGCGGAATCTAGCAATGGCGGGGGGCCCTGTCAACGCCGTCCGGGACATGCCGGCCGGAGCGCGCCGCTCGCGGGCTCGGCTGCCGTCCGCGTAGCGCGCGGCCGCTACTTCTAGAGCACCCGCATGATGGCGACGACCTTGCCAAGGATGCGCACCTCGCCGCTGCCCGCGGGCACCCAGATGGGCTCGAGCTCCGGGTTCTCCGGCTGGAGGCGGATGCCGCCCGGCTCGCGATAGAAGGTCTTCACCGTGGCCTCGTCGTCCACCAGGGCCACGACGATCTCCCCGTTGCGGGCCGTCTCCTGGGGGCTGACGACGATGGTGTCACCGTCTAGGATGTGGGCATCCACCATGGAATCCCCCACCACCTTGAGCAGGAAGTTGCCCTCCCGGGCTGCGAAGGAGGCGTCCACCTCGATCCAGTCCTCGATGTTCTCGTCGGAGAGCACCGGCTGGCCCGCGGCCACGCGGCCCACCAGGGGCATTCGGACCACGTTGCCGCCGTCCGGCGCGGCGGGCGCCAGGCCCAGCAATTCGATGCCCCGGGACCGCTCGCGGCTGCGGCGTATGAAGCCCTTGCGCTCCAGGGCCGCCAGGTGATCCTGGACCCCCCGCGGCGAGCGGATCCCGAAGTGGGCTGCAATCTCCCTTATCGTAGGAGGATAGCCGTTATCCCTCAGGAATTGCTTGAGGTATTCCAGGACGGAACTCTGGCGATCCGTGAGAGCCTTCGGCGACATGTCGCTCGCCTCCCGTGAAAGTACCAGGCCCGGCGCAGGCGCCGCTCGGCGTCCGCGACCCATGCTGAACACAGGCGCCATGGGGCCGTCAAGGAGAAGCAAAGGGCGCGGGCGAGCCGCCGCCCGGCGCCGCCGCGCCCGGCCGCCGCCCGGCCCGCCCCCCGCGATAGCTCCGGAGAGGCCGAGGGGAGAGGCGTTTCTCGCCCCTCCGAACCCGGTCGAGCCGCACCCTCCCACGCGGCCCGGCGGCACTCGTCCTCTCCGGTCAAGGTTCCGCCGGCGGCCAGCGCCCTCGCCAGCCGCCTCCCCGCGGGGCAGCCCTCCACCCGGACCAGCTGGCCCGCCGGGAAGATGCCGCCGTCCGGATGGACCTGGCAGCCCGGGCAGAGGGCGTAGAGTTCGGGGTCTCCCGTCTCAGGGGGAAGATGGACCTGATGGAGCCGAGAGCCCCCGTGAATCGTGTCGTCGCCTGCCCGCAGCGCGTGGCGGGCGTTGGCCAGGGCCTCGGCCAGGGCCAGCTCGGCGCCCGCCTCGAAGAGCGTCGTCTGCAACAGCGCGGGCTTCCGCGTCATGACGAATCCCTCCCGATCAAGCGCCCCCGGCGGACGGCGCCAGCACCGAATCGCTCGCCCAGGGCGTCCACCGCCTTGCCGAGGCGCTGCTCGCGCTCCGGCCGCTCGGAGTCGAAGAGGCCCGGCGGCGCCGCCTCGCGCGCCACCAGCCCGCTCACGCTGACCCCGATGAGCCGCACCTTCCGCGCGCGCCGGTCCACGCGGTCGATGAGGGCGCGGGCGGTCTCGTAGATGAGCGGCCCCTGGTCCAGGTACTCGTCCCCGCTCACGGAGCGCGTGAAGGTGGAAAAGGGCGCCAGGCGCAGCTTCAGGGTCAGGGTCCGCCCGGCCACCGCGTGGCGCCTCAGTCGGGCGGCCACCTTCTCCGACAGCTCCAGCAGGGCGCGAGTGATGACCTCCTCGCTCTCCTGGTCCGTGGCGAAGGTGGTCTCGTGGCCCACGGACTTCTCCTCGCGGTGCGGCGTCACGCTGCGCCCGTCGCGACCGAGGGAGAGCTGGTGCAGGCGCCGGCCCCAGAGTCCAAAGCGGCGCTCCAGCTCCTCCAGGCCCAGGGCCGCCAGGTCGCCGATGGTCGCGACGCCCAGCTCGGTCAGGCGATCCAGGGTCTTCGGCCCCACACCCCACAGCCGCCCCACGGGCAGGGGATGCAGGAACTCCAGAACCCCGCCCGGCGGCACGATGACGAGCCCGTCGGGCTTCTCCAGGTCCGAGGCGATCTTCGCCACGAACTTGACCGGAGCCAGACCCGCCGAGCAGGTCAGCCCCGTCTCCTCGCGCACGCGCTCCCTGATCTGCTGCAGGGTCTCGTCGGGCGGTCCGAACAGGCGCTGGGTGCCCGTGAGGTCCAAGAAGGCCTCGTCCAGGCTGAGGGGCTGCACGCGCGGCGAGTACTCGCGCAGGATGGCCATGATCCGCCGACTCTCCCGCTGGTAGACCTTCATGCGCCCGGCCACGAAGACGGCATCCGGGCAGAGTTGAAGGGCCTGCCGAAGTGGCATGGCGCTGTGGATGCCGAAGGGCCGCGCCTCGTAGCTGCAGGTGGACACCACGCCGCGCGCCTTTGGATCCGGCCCGCCCACCACCACGGGCTTGCCGCGCAGTTCGGGAAAGTCCCGCTGCTCGACGGCCGCGTAGAAGGCGTCCATGTCCAGGTGAGCCAGGGCTGGGGAGTGATCGAACACCGGTGGTGGCCTCCGTCGCTTCCGATGTCCCTCGAGGCATGAGTCGGCGATGGAGACTCTACTATACATGCGTATAGCTGTCAAGCCCCGCCCGACGGGCTGAGCTTTTTTTCTTCATTCCGTTTTCAGGCAACGAATTGCGCCTGCACGAGGGCGTGCCGCGTCGCTTGATGCAGCCCATGGTGGAATAACGTGCCGCCTGAAACGAGAAGGGGAGGGCCCGCGGCCCTCCCCCGTCAGTGCATGCTGCGTCCGAAGCGGATCAGTGGAAGTAGAGCTGGTAGCAGAGCTGGAAGATGTTCGGATCGGCCAGCTCGACGTCGTCCGCCTTCTCGTCCAGGCGCCGCGTGAAGGTGGCCTGGAACCGGTGGTCGTACTTGGCGTCCGTCATGAGCGAGTAGTTCACGCCCAGGGCGAAGTTGCGGTACATGTAGTCGCCGTCGTCGGTGCCCAGATCCGTGTCGTCGTCCCAGTTCTCGAAGCGGCCGACGATCTGCAGGCAGGGTTTCACGTTGTAGCCGGCGGTCACCGCGTAGCCCATGCTCGTGTAGTCCAGGTCGTCGTCGTCCCAGACCGGGTTGTTCATGAGCATGGCGAAGTCGACCTTCGCGAATCCCATCTCGTGGAAGTAGTACAGGAATGCCGTCAGGTTGCCCGTGGTGATGCGATACTCGTTGGGCAGGCCGAAGGTGGCGCCCGCCTCGAGTCCTTCCATGGGCTTGGCCCAGATGCCCAGGTCGATCTGGGGCAGGAACTGCGTGTCCACCACCGTGGAGTCGGCCAGGTGGGCATTGACCGAGGGCGTCAGATCCTCGCCTAGGTTGCTGGTGCCGTTGTGGAGCAGAGCCATGACCTTGAACATATCGTTGGGCTGCATCGCCAGCTCCGCGCCCACGGCGCGGTAGTGCTGGCGGCCCGTGGCCGCGGCCCAGCGCATGGGCACGATGGGACGCTCGACCAGGTCCAGCTTGGCCGAACTTGTCAAGCCACCGGCCTGGCTGCCCACGCCGGGGAAGCGGCCGAGTCGCAAGGTGAACTGCTCGTTGAAGTTGATGCCGACAAAGGCATCCAGGATGATGATGCTGCCACCAGCACCCTCCGTCTGGATGCCACCGAAGTACATGTCATCGCTGTACTTCCAGGCGAAGCGCGCGCGGCGCAGCCCGAAGCCTGTCTGCGTGGCCACATCCGCGTCGATGTGACCCACCTCGGTGCTGTCGAAGGTGGTGTAGCTGTACCAGGTCTGGACCAGACCCCACGTCGAATGCTCAGCGGAGGCCGACCCGGCCAAAGCCGTTAGCAGGACAACCACCGCAAAGAAAGAGAGCCTCTTCATCTAGTTTCCTCCCTCACCTTTCTACGGCTATGACCCCGTCGGGTCTCATCGCCCCGCACCCTTGATCGCGGGGATGCTCGACCGTAGTAACGGAGACGATATCGTGCAAGGATTTTTCCGGAACCCGTGAACACGAATCGTGCCAGAACCGGTAATTATTCGCCAGAATCGGGATTGCCACGCAGCCAGTGGTAGCCCAGGTCCTGCAGGATGCCGCCCAATTTGGCGACGTCGATGGGCTTGACCAGGTAGCCGGCGATGTGGCGCGTGAAGGCGCCGGCGACATCGGCGTCCGCTTCGGAGGAGGTGAGGATGATGACGGGCAGGTGGCGCAGGCCCTCGTCAGCCTTGATCCGCGACAGGACCTCGATGCCGTCGATGCGGGGCAGGCGCAGATCGAGCAGGATCAGATCGGGCAGCGGGCCGCCCTCGGCGCCGGCCTGTCGGGCCAGCACCGCCAGCGCCTCCTCGCCGTCGGCCGCCACCGCCAGCGCATGGGCCACCTGGGCGTCCTCGAGGCTCCGTCGCACCATTTCGGCATGGGCCGGCTCGTCCTCCACGAGGAGAATGCGTAGCGGCCGTTGCGCACCGCCGCTGGCGGTCATGGCATCGGGATCCTCGCCGATCGGCCCGTCCCGCCTTCAGGCGTGGTTCCAGACGAGCCAGTAATCGCTCAGGGTCTCCATCATGCGCGTGAACTTGTCGAAGTCGATGGGCTTCACCAGGTAGCTGTTCACGTGGTAGTCGTAGGCCTTGGCGATGTCCATCTCGGCCTCGGACGAGGTCAGGATCACCACCGGGATGTGGCGCACGTCGTCGTCGGCCTTGATCTCCTTGAGCACCTCGAGGCCATCGATGCGGGGCAGGCGCAGGTCGAGCAGGATGACGTCGGGACGGGGACAGTGGTTCCGGTCGGCGTACTCGCCGCGTCGGAACAGGAAGTTGAGGGCCTGCTCGCCGTCGGACACGTGGTAGATCCGGTTGGGAATCTCGTGATCCTCGAAGCTGCGCATCACCAGCTCGGCGTGCGCGGGCTCGTCTTCCACCAGAAGGATGCGCAGGGGTTCGCCATGGCTCCGTCTCGGCATGATTCTCCGATCCGCTTCCGCGACAATCCACGCGACGTCCGGCGGGCCGGGCGCTGCAGTCCTCATCGTTCGTTCCCGGGTTCGCCTCCCCCTCGCCAAGGGCAGGGCCGCACTTTCACCGAATTGAAACATTTTGCGGAGTCGTCTGCAAGAGCTTCATGCGGACGCCGGCGGATCCGGTCCCGTGTCCCCCGGCTCCCCGCCACCCGGTGCGTCCGGGGCCTCCGGCGGGGCACCCAGGGTGAAACAGAAGGTGGCGCCCCGGCCCGGACCCTCCGACTCCACCCAGACGCGGCCGCCATGCACGGTCACGATGCGCTTAACCAGGGCCAATCCCAGGCCCGTTCCCTCCTGCGTGGGATCGAGCTGGTCGAACAGGTCGAAGATCTTCAGCTGGTAGCGCGGTTCGATGCCGATTCCGTTGTCCCGCACCGTGATGACGGGGCCGCCCGCGCTCTCGCGAATGCCGATCTCGATGCGCGGGTCGGCCTGGTCCCCCATGTACTTGACGGCGTTCTCCACGAGGTTCTGGAAGACCTCCAGCAACCGCACGCGGTCGCAGTAGGCGATGGGCAGGTCCGGTGCGATGCTGACGGCGACGCCCCGCGCGCGTAGGGGACCGGCGACCTGGGCCACGGCCTCCGTGGCCACCTCGCGCAGGCTGATGCCGGCGCGCGGGTCGATGACACGCCCCGCGCGGGAGAGCTCGATGACCTCGTCCAGTAGCCGCTTCATGCGCTCCGTGGCCTCGTGGATGATTCGCATGTCCTCGCGGCGTCGGGTGGGATCCCCTGCATCGAGATCGTTCTCGAGCAGGCCCAGGAAGCCCTCGATGGTCACCAGGGGCGTCTTGAGATCGTGGGAGGCCGCGTAGAGAAAGCGCTCCAGCTCCGCGTTCTTCTCCTCGAGCTCGTGGACCAGGGCCTGCCGCTCCTCCTGCGCGCGCTTGAGGTCGGTGATGTCCACGTGGGTGCCCACCAGGCGCCGAGTATCGCCGCCGGCGTTGCACGACATCACGTCGCCCTTGGCCAGGATCCAGCGGTAGTCGCCGCCCGCGGCGCGCATGCGGAAGACCAGGTTGAAGGATTCGCGGCGCTGGATGTGCTCCCACACCCGCTCCTCGGCGACCGCGCGGTCCTCCGGGTGGAGCAGTTCGAGCCAGGTCTCGTAGACCTGCGGGAAGGCGTCGGGCTCGTAACCCAGCATCGTGAACCAGCGGGGGCTGTAGAACACCTCGCGCGTCTGGGGATCGAAGTCCCAGAGCCCCTCGTTGGCGGCCTCGAGCGCGAGGCGCAGCCGCTCCTCCTTCTCGCGCACGGCCAGCTCGGCCTGCCGGCGTTGCGTGATCTCCAGCGTGATCTCCACGCCGCCGCGGATGCGGCCCGCATCGTCGCGCAGCGGATAGCCGCGTATGTACCAGGCGCGGCCGTCGGGCGTGGTCTTCTCCACGTCGTGGGGCTGGCCGGTGCGAATGGCCCGGACCACGGGGCAGTCGCCGCACGGCAGCGGGCTCCCGGCCCAGATCTCATGGCAGCGCTGACCACGCAGGTCCTCGCGGGCCATGCCCGCCGAGGCGCAGGCGGCCGTGTTGGCCCAGAGGATGCGCATGCCGGAATCCAGGTGGAGCACGTGCTCGAGGAGGCTGTCCAGCACCGCCTCGGTCGCCGGCGCCTCGTGCGGCGCGCCGCTCACGTGCATGTCGTCGGCCTTCATGCTCACCCCTCCACCGGCAGGGAATCGGCATCCAGCTCCTGGGCCGCGGTCTCCGCAGGCCTGGGCGCGAGCGTGAAGCAGAAGGTCGATCCTTGCCCTTCGCCCGCGGATTCCACCCACACGCGACCGCCGTGCTTCTGCACGATGCGCTTGACCAGCGCCAGGCCGAGGCCGGAGCCCTCGTTGCGCTTGTCCAGCTGGTCGAAGAGCTCGAAGACCTTCGCGTGGAAGCGCCCTTCGATGCCGACGCCATTGTCGCGCACGTACCAGACCGTCGCTTCCCCGTCCCGACGCGCTCCGAACTCGACGCGCGGCTGCGGCTGATCACCCATGTACTTGGCGGCGTTGTCGAGCAGGTTCTGCAGCACCTCGACCAACCGCTTGCGGTCGCCCCAGGCCGGCGGCAGCGCCGGCGCCACCGCCACCTCGACGCCGCGCTCCCGGAGGCGGCCGGCCACGCGCCGCTGCGCTTCGGCGACGAGATCGTCCATGTCCAGCCGCTGCGGCTGGGCCGCGACGCTGCCTGCGCGCGAGAGCTCGAGGACCTCGTCCAGCAGCGCCTGCATGCTGCGCGCGGCGCCGTCGATGGCGGCGAAGTCGCCCTCCACCCGCGCGGTGTCGCCGGCCGTCAAGTCCTTGCCGAGCAGACCCAGGTAGCCCTGGATGGTGATCAGCGGCGTCTTGAGATCGTGCGAGGCGGCATGGAGGAAGCGCTCGAGCTCGGCGTTCTTCTCCTCGAGCTCGAGCACGAGGCGGTTCACCTCCGCCTCCATGCGCTTGCGTTCCGTGATGTCGCGCACGATGGCCTGCAGGCAGACGTCGTCGGCCAGGTCGAGGCGGCTCAGGGACACCTCGATGTCGTAGAGGCTGCCGTCGGCGCGCTGGTGGCGCCACTCGAAGTACTGGGGCAGGCCCTGCATGGCCAGCTCGATCTTCTCGCGGTACTTCTCGCGCGAGCCGCGGCCGTCCGGCTGCCGCTCCGGCGAGAAGTCCAGGGGACCGAAGCGGCGCAGCTCGTTGACCTCGGTGTCATAGAGGAGGGCAGCCCGCGGATTGGCCGCCCAGAAGCGATCGTTCTTGATGATGACGATGGCGTCGCTGGCCCGCTCGAAGAGCGCGCGGTAGCGGACCTCGCTCTCGCGCAGCGCCTCGGCGGCTTTCTCGCGCGCGACGATGTCCGTGATCTGGGTGACCAGCGCTTCCAGGGCACGGCGAGTGCCGTCCGGAAAGCGGTCGTGCGTCCGCGAGGCCAGGGTGAAGCCCGCGAGGACGCGCCCTTCCCAGAGCACGGGGACCAGGCCGATGGAGCGCAGCCCCTCGTGGCGAAGGACCGCCTCGCCGCCGGGCAGCAGCTCCGGCGAGGAACCGAAGCAGGGGACACCGGCCAGCAGGTCCTGCGCGGGCCGCACGCCGGCCGGTAGCCGCTGGGCGGCGGCCAGGAACGCTTCGGAGACGCCATGATGCGCGACCAGGTCCAGGGCGCCGCCGGCCTCGTCGAGGAGGTAGACGCCGCCCGCGTCGACGCCTTCCACGCGGACGACGAAGTCCAGCGCCACGGCCAGGGCCTCGGGCAGGCTGGCCGCTCCCTCGAGGCCGGTGCTCAGGTCGTGCTGGAGGCGCAGGAGATCCTCGGCCTGCTTCCGCTCGGTGATGTCCAGCAGGAAGCCTTCCAGGTGGCGCAGCGCGTCGCCGGCGAAGATCCCCGTGCCCAGCTCGGAGACCCAGCGCCACTCCCCGGACCGGTGGCGGAGGCGATAGAGCAGGCTGTAGGAGCGCCGCACGGCCAACGCCTCGTCGATGCGGCGGCGCACCTCGGCCCGGTCGCCGGGATGGATGAGGTCGGCGTAGCGGAGCCGGCCGGCGAGGAACTCCTCCTTGTCGAAGCCGGTGACCTCCTGGATGGAGTCGTTCAGGTAGGTCATCGTGTAGTGCTCGTCGTTGGCGCAGATGTAGATGGTGCCGGGCACGTTCTCGGCGAGGTGGCGAAAGCGCTCCTCGCTGTCGCGCAGGACGCGCTCGGTCTGCACGCGCTCCGTGACGTCGGCCGTGATGATGTAGCGGCTGACGCCGGTCTCGTCCCGGTGCAGGCTGTAGCGGTTCTGGATCGCGCGCCGGCTGCCGTCGGGGCGCTGCACCTGCAGCTCGAGCTCCGGCAGGTCCAGGCCCCGGTCCTTCACCTCCGCCATGATCATCCGCAGGCGCTCCCGCTCCTCCGGCGCCGCCACGTCGAGGGCGTCGAGCCGCATGAGCTCCCCGCGGTCCCGGCCGAAGATCTCGCAGGCGCGGTCGTTGACGAAGACGACCTCGCCGTTCTCGATGATCGTCAGACCGTCCTGGATGTTGCTGGCCATGGTGCGGAAACGGCGCTCACTCTCGCGCAGGGCGACCTGCGCGCGCAGTTGCCCCCGCACGGCGCGCAGGCGCCCCCAGATGGTCCAACCCGTCACCAGGACGACCACGGCCAGCAGCGCGAAGCCCGTGATCGTCAACTCCCGCGTCAGCGCGCCGATCTCGGCGCGCACGTCCTCGACGTAGGCGCCGGTGCCGATGATCCAGCCCCAGGGGGAGAACTCGGCGACGTAGGACACCTTCGGCACGATGCGCGTGGAGTCGTCCTTCCACTGCCAGAGGTAGTCGACATAGCCGCCGCCGTCCCTCTCGACCACGCGGACGAACTCCACGAAGAGTCGCTTGCCCTCGGGATCGACGTAGTTGCTGAGGTCCTCGCCCTCCAGGTCGCGCCGGTAGGGATGCATGACCATTCGGGGCCCGAAGTCGTTGATCCAGAAGTAGTCCTTGCCCTCGTCACCGTATCGCAGGCTGCGCAGGTGCGCTACGGCCCGCGCCTGGGCCTCCTCGCGGGTGAGAATTCCCTCGCTTTCGAAGCGCTGGTAGTCGGTGAGATCGCTGCCCACGGAGCGGACGAGTTCGCGGATCATGGTCCGCTTCTGCTCCATGAGCCCATCCTCGACGCGCGGCAGGATGATCAGGAACAGGATGAGCAGGACGGCGGCCAGCATCAGGCCGGCGGGCAGAAAGATGCTTGCCACGTTGCGCAGCAGGTAGCCGCGCAGCTTGTCGGCGCCCGGGGCGGCGTCCGGCTGGTCCTCGTTGATCGGCCCGTGGCGCATCCGGATCCTCGATTCGGCACTCCGTCTACCAACGCGCAGCGAGGGCGCGGCGGGCGGCACCGCTCCCCCCTGCGGTATCGACGCGCCGCGCGATTATCTTGATGCGAATGTGTCCGGTGGCAATCGGTCTGGCAAGGCCTATCTGTCTGCGCCGGAACCGCTTTCGGCGGCGGCGTTCACTCCAGCTCCACGAGCAGCTCGCCCTTGGCCACCTTCTGCAGCGAGCCCACGGCCACGCGCCGCACGACGCCGTCCACGGCGGCGGTCACCTCGTTCTGCATCTTCATGGCCTCGAGGATCAGCAGGCCCTCGCCGCGCTGCACGCGCTGGCCCGGCGCGACGAGGATCCGCCGCACTTCGCCGGGGATGAAGGCGCGCACGAGGCGCGGGTCGCGCCGCTCGTAGCGCGGGCGCAGGGCGTACTTGCGCGTGAGCCGGGTGCGGTAGTCCGCGCCGTCCACGTGGAGACGCGCCAGCTCCGCCTCGTCCAGGCGGGTTTCCTTGGCGCTGCCGTTCTTGGTTTCGGCCATGCTCCCTCCCGGGCGCGCTGGAGCTAGAAGGGCGGCACGCCGTGCTTGCGCCGCGGCCGCACCTCGTCCTTGTGCTGGGAGACCTCGATGGCGTGAATGAGGTACTCCCGCGTCTCGGCGGGCTGGATCACGGCGTCCACGTGTCCCTCGGCCGCGGCGATGTAGGGATTGGCGAATTTCGCCTGGTACTCGCGCACCTTCTCCCGGCGCATGCTCTCCGGATCAGCGGCGGCCGCGATCTCCCGGCGGAAGATGATGTTGGCCGCGCCCTCGGGACCCATGACGGCGATTTCCGCGCTGGGCCAGGCGAAGACGAAATCGGCACCGAGGTGGCGCGAGCACATGGCGATGTAGCCACCGCCGTAGGCCTTGCGCAGGATCACCGTGATCTTGGGCACGGTGGCCTCGCTGTAGGCGTAGAGGATCTTCGCGCCGTGGCGGATGACGCCGGCGTGCTCCTGGTCCACGCCCGGCAGGTAGCCGGGCAGGTCCACGAGGGTCACCAGGGGGATGTTGAAGGCGTCGCAGAAGCGGATGAAGCGGGCGGCCTTGTCGGCGGCGTCGACGTCGAGCACGCCCGCCAGCACCTGCGGCTGGTTGCCGACGACGCCCACGCTGCGGCCCTTGAGGCGCGCGAAGCCCACGACGATGTTGGCCGCCCAGTGCTCCTGCACCTCGAAGAAGTCGGAGTCGTCGCAGACGGCGCGGATCACGTCGCGCACGTCGAAGGGCTCGTGGGCCGAGGGCGGCACGATGCCCTCCACGGGCCGGTCCGGCCGTGGCGGCTTGGGCGGGAAGGCGTCGGCCTGCTTGCGGTTGTTCCAGGGGATGAAGGCGATGAGGCGCTTGATGTGCTCGAAGCACTGCGTCTCGTTCTCGGCGAAGAAGTGGGCGTTGCCGGAGATCTCGGCCTGGACGCGGGCGCCGCCCAGCTCCTCCATGCTGATCTCCTCGCCCAGCACCGTCCTGATGACCTCGGGTCCGGTGATGAACATCTTCGAGATCTGATCCACGACGAAGACGAAATCGGTCAGGGCCGGCGAGTAGACGGCCCCGCCGGCGCAGGGGCCGAGGATCACGGAGATCTGGGGGATGACCCCCGAGGCGAGGGTGTTGCGATAGAAGATCTCCCCGTAGCCGGCGAGGCTGTTGACGCCCTCCTGGATGCGGGCGCCGCCGGAGTCGTTGATGCCGATCAGGGGCACGCCCAGCTTGAGGGCGTGGTCCATGATCTTGGTGATCTTGCGGGCGTGGGCCAGGCCCAGCGAGCCGCCGGCCACCGTGAAGTCCTGGGCGTAGACGCAGACCGGGAAGCCGCTGATGGTGCCCGTGCCGGTGATGACGCCGTCGCCGGGAAGCTCCTTGCCCGCCATCCCGAAGTCGCGGCTCTTGTGCTCCACGAAGAGGTCGTACTCGTGGAAGGATTCGGGGTCGAGGAGGGTCCGGATGCGATCGCGCGCCGTCAGCTTGCCGCTGGCCACCTGCTTCTCGACGGCCTTCTCCCCGCCGCCGGCGTGGAGTCGGGCCATGCGCGTGACCAGCTCCTGGATCTTCTGCTTGATGCTCATGCCCCCGCTCCCTTCGCCCCCGCGCGGCGGGCGCCACGCAGACGGGGAAGTCTAGTCAATCCGACCGAGCAACGGTAGCCCCCGAATGGTGTTCAGAGCGAGGGATCTAGCGGCATAAGCTCCCTAAGGCATTTATCAAAAGCATCTTGCAGACATTTATTCGAGTAAAGTCGGGGGTCGGCGGCGTTCCGTCAGCGGCCATCCTCCCCCGGCGGGCGCACGCGCGCCAGCAGGAGGGTGAAGTCGTCCCCCAGGGACCGTGCGCCGCAGAAGGCCGACACCGAGCGCTCCACGTCCGCCAGGAGGCGCTCCAGGGAGCGCGAGCGGTCCCGATCCAGGACCGCGACCACGGACTCCTCGCCGAACTCCTCGTCGGCCTCGTTGGCCGCCTCGCTCACGCCGTCCGTGAAGGCCAGCAGGAGCTCGCCGGAAACCAGGTCCAGCGCGTCCTCCTCGTAGTGCCGCCCCGGGAAGACGCCCAGGAGCGGTCCGCCCACGCCCAGCAGACGGCAGCTCCCGTCCGGGGCCAGCAGGCGGGGGGGATTGTGCCCGGCGTTGACGTAGCGCAGGCGCCGCGAGGCCGGATCGAAGACCGCGGCGAAGAAGGTGACGAACTGCTCGGGGCGCGTGTTCTGGTGGATGATGTCGTTGATGCCGGACACCATCTCGGCCAGGGGGGCGCCCAGGCGGGCCGTGCTGCGCAGGGAGGCCTGGAGGTTGGCCATGATCATGGCGGCGCCGGCCCCCTTGCCCGAGACGTCCCCCACCGCCAGCAGGGTGCGGCCGTCCTGAAGGGCCAGCACGTCGTAGTAGTCGCCCGCGACTTCGAGGCTGGGCACGAAGCGGGTGGCCACCTCCAGTCCCGGCGTGGGCGGCAGCGTGGCGGGCAGGAAGTTCTCCTGCACGCGCCGGGCCATGGCCAGTTGCTCCTCCAGGCGCCGCTTGTCGTAGGTCTCCTCGAGCAGGCGCAGGTTCTCGCTCTCCAGCGCGGCTTGACCGGCCAGTGTGCCGAGCATGACCAGGCTCTCGGCGCCCACGTCCAGGCGCCCCTCCTCGAAGGAGAGGGCCAGGAAGCCCAGGAGCCGCTCCCGCGCCGCGACGGGCAGGAAGAGGTCCACCTTGCGCTCCAGGGCCCAGGCCACCTCCACCGTGTCCAGGAAGACGCGCCCGCTGGCGGCCACCTCGTCCAGGGGCAAAGGGCGCCGCTCGCCCTGCAGGGCCGCGATGAGGCCGCTGCCCGGCTCGAAGGGCGCCGGCGATCCGTCGGGCAGGCGGAAACGGCGGGCCGTTTCGTCCCAGAGGACGGCCGTGACCTCGCGGATGCCCAGGCCATGGACCAGGGTCTCGCGCAGGCGGGCCCAGAGGGCGCGGCGGTCGGGCAGGGCGCCCATGGCGGCCTGGAAGTCGGTCAGCAAGTCGCGCAGCCGGCGCCGCTCGGGATAGAAGCGCCCCTCGACGAGGGCCTGCACCCGGCGCTGCACGGGCGTGAAGGCGATGGCGAAGACCAGGGCGACGAAGAGCGTCGGCGTGCGGCTGCGGATGGACAGGGCGCTGAGCATCAGCTCGCTCACGCCCAGGATCACCAGGAAGAAGACCAGCAGCAGCCCCGCCGTGACGAGCACGTAGCGCGTGCCCCGGCGCAGGCGCCCCTCCACCTCCAGCAGGCGGTAGCGGCCGAAGGCGTAGGCGAAGGAGATGGGCGAGATCAGCAGGGCGAGGAAGCTGAGCAGGGGCAGGATGAGCTGGAGCGTCTCGGGCAGGGTGATCCAGAAGCCGGGGATGATATGCAGGACCACGATGACGAAGAGGGCCGTCAGGCCGAGGCCGGAGCCATAGAAGACCAGGGAGAGCTGACGCCGCTCCAGGAAGTTGCTCGCGAGTGCCCGCCGCCAGCCGAGCAGGACGAAGCCGCCGGCCACCTGGAGCGAGATGGCGACCATGGCGAAGACCGTGACGGCCTCCTGCTGGGCCGGCGGCAGCAGCGTGCTGGCGGCGACGATCAGGATCTGCGGCGCGTAGATCAGCAGGTGGACGGGCAGCGGGTGGCGTCGGACCCAGGTCAGCGGCCGCGGGAAGTAGAGCTGCAGGTTGAGCCAGAAGGCCCCGAAGGCGATGTCGAAGTAGGAGAGTCCCCGCAGTAGTCCGGGCAGCCCCGGCAAGGCGAAGATGGCGAACTTGTCCAGGCCAAGGCGCACGGAGACCACCATGAAGGTGGCCATGGCGAAGCAGAAGAGGGCCAGGGCGCGCACGCCGCCGGAATGGGGCCGCCGCAGCAGGGCCCACAGACCCACGAGGAGGTAGCCGATTCCGATGAGGAAGCGCAGCATCTGGTAGCTGCCGAGGAAGAGCTGGCGGTCCAGGCTGCGCGGGCGGCAGAGGGCCTCCGTCTCGAGGACCGCGCCCGCGTGGCGGTACTCCAGGGCGAGGCGTTCGCCGGCCGGCGCCACATGCAGGGCCAGCCACTCGCCGAAGGGGATCCGCTCGCCGCCAGTGCGCCGCACGCTGAGCAGGGTGTCGCCGCGCGTCGGGCGCGGCGACAGGGGGAAGTCGGCGGGATCCACCTCGGTGAGGACCCAGGCGCCGGCCTCGCGGGGCGACAGGACCAGGCTGCGCAGTCCGCCCGACCGCTGCCAGCCGGCGTAGGCCGAGAACTCCCGGGCGTGGTAGGCGAGCTGGAACAGGAGCAGCGCGATGCCCAGCGCCAGGACCAGGCGTCCGAAGATCCGTCTCAGCATCGGCGATCCTCCCCCGCGAGCCGCGCCCTTCCCGCGCCGCGGCGAGCAGCATAGCCCACACGGCGCAATGATCCCAGCCCAAACGGCGCCGGTGGCACCAGCTCGTGCTTGTCGGCCGGGCCCTTCTCGCCTAAGCTGCCCTGTTGCCTGGCGCGCGCGCGAGGCCCTGGACGCTGTCCGGGCCGGGACCTGGCGCCCGCCGCCGCACCGACGAGGAGCATGCCTTGGAACTCAGCCTCGAGATCGTCGACGAGGCCGCGGTCGCGAAGGCCGCCGCCCGCTGCCGCGAGCGCGGCATCATCATCCCCACCCTCGCCGAGCAGAAGGAGCCGGAGCGGATCCCCGCCGCCGTGCGCGAGCGGCTGCGCGGCGTGGGGCTCTGGGACGTCGATCCCCTGAACCTCTTCCGCATCACCTGGAAGAACGATCCGGACACGGGGCTGTTCAACCGGGGCAACTGGCTCGAGTTCCCCCCCGCGCTGACGGGCGTGCCGGCGCGCATCATCGGCGTCGTGGGCAAGTGGTTCCCCACCGGCAGCCACAAGGTCGGCGCCGGCTTCGGCTGCCTGGTGCCGCGCCTGGTCACCGGGCGCTTCGATCCCACGGCGCACAAGGCCGTCTGGCCCAGCACGGGCAACTACTGCCGCGGCGGCGCCTTCGACTGCCGCCTGCTGGCCTGCGAGGCCGTGGCCATCCTGCCCGAGGAGATGAGCCGGGAGCGCTTCGAGTGGCTGGAGTCCATCGGCGCCGAGGTCATCGCCACGCCGGGCTGCGAGTCCAACGTCAAGGAGGTCTACGACAAGTGCTGGGAGATCCGGGCCACGCGCCCGGAGTGCGTCATCTTCAACCAGTTCGACGAGTTCGGCAACGCCATCTGGCACTACCACGTCACCGGGGCCGCCGTGGACGAGATCGTCGAGCAGGTGGCCCGCCCCGGCGACCGCCTCGCCGCCTGGGTCTCGGCCACGGGCTCGGCGGGCACCATCGCCGCCGGCGACTTCCTCCGCCGGCGCTGGCCGCACCTGGTCGTCGCCGCCACCGAGGCCCTCCAGTGTCCGACCCTGCTCAGCTGCGGCTTCGGGGGGCACCGCATCGAGGGCATCGGCGACAAGCACGTCCCCTGGATCCACAACGTCCGCAACACGGACATGGTGGTGGCCGTGGACGACGCGCGGGTCATGGCCCTCATGCGCCTGTTCAACGAGGACGCGGGCCGGGAGATTCTCGCCGCCGAGGGCGTGCCCGAGGCGCTGGCGACGCGCCTGGACCTGCTGGGCCTGTCCAGCCTCTGCAACCTCGTCGCCGCCATCAAGGTGGCCCGCTACTACGAGCTGGACGGGCGGGACCTCCTCTTCACGCCCCTGACCGACTCCATGGAGCTCTACGCCTCGCGCCTGGCCGAGGCCCGCGCGGCCGGCGGCCCCTACCGCCGTGAGCAGGCCGCGGCCGACCTGGGCCGGCACCTGCACGCCGTCACCACCGACCACCTGCAGGAGCTGGGCTACCGCGACCGCAAGCGCCTGCACAACTTCAAGTACTTCACCTGGGTCGAGCAACAGGGCAAGGATGTGGACGCCCTGCGCCGCCTCTGGGATCCGGATTTCTGGGTCGAGGTCTTCGGCGTCGCCGACCACTGGGACGCCCAGATCCGCGCCTTCAACGAGCGCGTCGGCCTCCTCTGAGGGCCGAGCCGCCGGCCGCGCGTTCGAAGCGTCCGCGGGTTTCCACATCCGGAGGGCTTCCCCCGCCGCGCCGCGGGCGCTATGCTGGTGCCTCCCGGCACGGGAGTCGCGATGCACCTCGCCCTCGCCGCCGATCCGGCCGTGACCGCGGCCCTGGCCCTCGCCGCCGGCGGCCGGGAGCCGGGCGGCGATGCCGGCGTGGGCTTGGAGGATCTCGGATGAGGAAGCGGACGCCATGAGGCCCACGCGCGGATTGCGCCGACGCCGGTGGAGCGGCGCCGCGATCCTGGCGGCGGCTCTCCTGGCCTTCCTGCCTCCTGCCGCCCGCGCGGCGGCCACGCGCGACACCGCCGCGCGGGTCGTCACCGTGGCGGCGGCGCGCGGCCTTCCCGTCACCGGCCTGCGCGTCGTCGGCGCCGGGACGCTGGCCTCGCCTCTCAAGGCAGGCCTGGCCCTGGCCATCCCGCCCCTGGCGCTCGGGCAGCGCCCCCTGCTGTTCCCGCGCACCCTCGACGAGGACCTGGCGCGGGCGCGCGGCTTCCTGGCCCGGCGAGGCTTCCCCTACGCGCGCGTGACGCCCGAGGTGCGCCTGAACGCCAGCGGCCGCGACGTGTCGCTGGTGCTGTCGGTGACGCTCGGGCCGGCCGTGATCCTGGACCGGCTGGACCTCGCCGGATTCCCGCCCGATCTCGGCGCGGATCCCGCGGCGGCAGCGGGCCTGGCCGCGGGCGGTGTTCTGACGGACCCGGCCGTCGAACGCGCCGCCGCCGTACTCGCGGACCTGCTGCGCGCGTCGGGCTACGCCGACGCCACCGTCTCCGCCCGCGTGAGCCGCCTGGACTCCACGCGCGCCGCCCTGGCGCTGGCGGCCGTTCCCGGCCGGCGCTACCGGCTGGGCACGCTGCGCGTGACCGGCGTCTCCCCCGACCTGGAGCCCCTCGTCCGGGAAACGGCGTCCCTGCCCGTCGGGGAAATCTACTCGCCGGTCCACCTGCAGCGAGCGCGCGACCACCTGCGCCTGCTCGACCTCTTCCTGCAGGTCCGCCTGCGCCCGGCGCCGGCCCGCGGCGACACCCTCGACATGGTGGCCGACCTGCGCTTGCGCCCCGCGCAGAGCCTCGAGGCGGGCCTGGGTCTCTGGACCGACGACCTGCTTCGCGCCCAGGCGCGATGGCAGCATCGCAACCTCCTGCGCCGGGGCCGGGGCGTGGAGCTGAGCGGCGCCTTCTCCCGGTACCGCACCGAGGGCGCCGCCGCCGCCTGGTGGCCGGCCCTGCTCGGTCCACGGACGCGCCTCGAGACGCGTGTCCGCGGCGATGAGCAGAACGAGGACAGCTACCGCCTCGACGAGATCGAAGCCCTCGTCGGCCTGCGCTGGCGGCCCACCCTGAACAACGTGCTGCGCGTCGGGATCGCCGTGTCGCGGGTGGATGTCCACGTGCGCACTCCCGAGGCCGAGGCCTTCCTCGAGCAGGGCGGTCGGCTGACGGTCCTCGCCGTCGACTGGAACCGCGACGCCACCGACGACCGCCTCTTCCCACGACGGGGCACGCGCAACTGGGTCCACCTCGAATGGGGGCCCCACGGCGGTCTCTCGGACGCCCACTTCGTCCTCGCCCAGGCGCAGACGGCCGTCTTCCACGCCCTGCCGGGCGGCCCGGTGGCCGCCCTCCGGCTGCTGGGCGGCGCCGCCACGCCCACGCGGGGCTCCGAGGACCTGCTCCCCAACCGCCGCTTCTTTTCGGGCGGGTCCGCCTCCATGCGCGGCTACCGGCGCCACCGCCTGGGTCCCCGCGACGACGACGGCGCGCCCCTGGGCGGCGAGTCGGTCGTGGAGATGTCGGTGGAGATGCGCTTCCGCCTCGTCTGGCGGCTGCGGGGAGTGCTCTTCTGGGACGCGGGCCAGGTCTGGCAGAACTGGGAGGATACGGATCTCAACGATCTCGCCGCCGCCATCGGGCCGGGCCTCACGGTGGACACTCCCGTGGGGCCGCTGCGCGCGGACCTCGGCCTCCGCCTGGATCCCGCCGACGACGGCGAGCCGGACATGGTCTTTCACCTGTCGGTCGGCCAGGCCTTCTAGGCCGGCGACGGAGGACGCATGAATCAGCGCCCGCGCAGGATCCTGCTTCGCGCGGCCGCCGGCCTGGGCATCGCCCTGGCGGCGGTGCTGCTGGCCGCCGTGCTGGCCCTGCAGCTCCGCCCGGCTCGCGAGGCGCTGCTCGACGCCGGCCTGCGTCGCGCCCAGACGAAGCTGCCGGGTCGCCTCGCCGCCGGCGAGGCGACCTGGGCGTCGCCGGGCCGCCTGGATCTGTCGGACATCGCCTGGACCGCGGCGGGCGACACGCTCCTGGCCGCCCGGCGCTTTGCCGTGGACCTGGACCTGTCCGCCCTGCTGCGCCGCGACCTCCACCTGCGCCGCCTGGAGGCCGCGGACCTGCGCCTGGACCTCCCCGCCATCGCCCGCCACCGGGGCGCTGCGCCGGGTGGCGGACCAGCGACCGGCGGCGTCCGGGTGCCGTGGCTCCGCGCCGGCGCCCTGCCGGGCCTGCCGTCCCTGGCCGCGGACACCCTGCGCGCGTCGGCGTCCCGCCTTCAACTCACCGACAGCCTTGCCCTGGCGGGACTCGTCCTGGACACCTCGGCCGAGCTGCGCGCCGGCCGCGCGCCCCGCTTCCACGTGCGCGACCTGCGCCTGGGCGCCGGGCCCGGCGGCGCCCGCGTGGACAGCGCGAGCGCCTTCCTGGATCTGGCGACCGGCGTCGTCGCGGGGAACGCGGCGGGCGCCGTCCTTCCCGTCGGCCTCTGGCGCCTCGAGCTGACCGGGCCCGCTCCGGACAGCTTCGCCCTGGCGCTGCACCTGGGGCCGGGCGCCGCTGGCCCACCCGGACAGCGGGGCGCGCCCACCCTGGCGGCGCGCGCGCGCCTGGGCCGCGGCGACGGCGACGCGGTCCGCCGCCTCGACTGGACCGCCGAGCTGGCCGCCCCGGACTCCGCCCTGCTCGCGCGCCTGCCGGCGGGGCTGCGCCGCCTCCCGCCGCTGCGGGGCCGTCTCGCCGAGGCCGCCGGCAGCGTCCGCCTGCCGCCCGGCACCGGAGGCGAGGCTTCGCTTCGCGCGTTGCCCCAGTCCTGGCTCGCGGGCGGCGACATCGCCCTGTCCTGGGGCCGGAACCACCTGCGCGTGGACAGCCTGCGCCTGGCGGCGGCCGGCCTCGCCCTCGCGGGACATGGCAGCGTGGCCGCCGACTCCGCGCGGGCGGACCTGTCGCTGGACGCCGCGGGATCCGACCTGTTCGCCCTGCTGGCGCCGGCTGTCGAGCCGCCCGGCTCCCTGACCGCGGCGGTCCGGCTGCACCTGGACGGACCCCGCGCGTCGCCGGCCCTGAGCGCGCGGCTGCGTGGCCGCACCACCTGGCCCCTGCCCGTGGACTCCCTCACCCTCGACGTCTCCTGCCCGGCCCTGGGCGCGTCGCCCCTGCACGCGGACCTGATGCTCGGCGCCGTCGCGCTGGTCCTCGACGCGTCGGCCGCGCTGGCGCCGGGAGCGCTGGCGCCGGGCGACACGCTGAACCTGGCGGTCGATCCCCTGCGTCTGCGACGCGCCGGATCGCCGCCGTTCGGCGCGCCCGGCCCCCCGGGCCGCCTGCGCTGGCACCGGTGGACGGGGGCCTTCGAAGCGTCACACCTGCGCCTGGCGGGCGCCCTGGGCGACTGGGAGCTCGGCGCCGCCGGCGACCGGACGGCCGCCCGCTTCACGGCGAGCGGCAGCTGGCCCGAGCCGCCGGCGATCCTGGCCGCCTGGCTGCCCGGCGGCGCCGAGACCCTGGCGGCGCTGGCCGCCGGCTGGGATCGCGAGTGCGGCCTCGCGGTGGACGGCACCCTGGCGGCGGGCGCCGGCGCGCCGGACGTCGCCGCGCGAGTACGCCTGCACCTGCCGGGGCCGCGCGCCCTGGGCGCCTTGCTGCCCGCGGGGGCGGACGTCGCGGACCTGGGCCCCCTGCTCGGGGATCTCTCCCTGGCCGTCCGCGGCGGTGGCGAACCGCGGCTCCAGCTCGCCGCGGACCTCGGCGCGACGGCCTGGCTGGACACGGCCCGCGCCGACCTGACGGGCCGCGGCGCGGACCTGCGCCTGGACACGCTGGCCCTGGCCGGCCTGGGCCTGCGCCTGACGGCCGCCGGTTCCCTGGACGAGGCGTCCCGCGACCTGCGCGCGCGACTGGCGGTTTCCGACCTCGCACTGGCGCGCCGCTTCCTCCGGGATCTGGATCCCGCCTGGCAGGGAAGACTCGACGCGCAGGTCGCGATCGCCGGCACGAACGCCGCGCCGCGCCTGCGCGCGGAATTGACCGGCGAGGCCGCGGGGCCCGGTCTGTCGCTTCCCGCCCTGAACGGACGGCTGCGCTGGACCGCGGACAGCCTGGCGGCGCAACTGTCGGCGCCGGCGGGCGCGGACGCCGGCGTTCTGGCGCTGGACAGCCTGCGCCTGGACTACACGGCCGGGGCGGGGCCCCTGCCCGGCCGCCTGGTCCTCTCCCTGACCGGGCCCGACCTGAGCTGGCATCACCACCTGACCCTTTCGCGGCCCGCGGCCTGGGAGCTGCGCTCGGACAGCCTGCGCCTGTCCCTGCGCGGGCGCTCCCTGGCCTCGCGCTCGCCCTTCCGCATCACCCTCGATCCGAAGGCCGGATCCTGGCGCGTGGATGACCTGGCCATGCGGGGCAGCCTCGGCAGCCTGTCGGCGCAGGGGGGCGCGTCGAAAGACGCCGCGGACCTCGCAGTCCGCCTCGATCTGGCGCCGCCTCCCTCCCTGCGGCCGCCCGGCCTGCACGCGGGCTGGTGGCCGGCGCGGGCCGCGGCGGAGCTGCATCTGCCGGCCGCCGACAGCCTGAACGCCACGCTGCGTCTGGAAGGTCTCAAGCCCGTCCGCGGGCTCGAGGCGGTCGCGAGTCTCTCGGCACTCCAGGGGCCTCAGGGGCTGCGGGGCTCGCTGAGCGTCGACGGGAACGGCGCGGTCCTCTGCGGGGCCGACCTCGCGGCGCCGGCCCTGCTGCCCCTGCCCGGCGCCCGGCCGCCCGCCGACGGGACCTTCGTCCTCGATTTGCGCTTCGACGGCCTGCCCCTGCCCCTGCTCACGCCGGCGAGCCGGGGCGTGCCCGCCGCCGATGCCGTCTTCCGCCTCGACGGCGGCGTCCAGGCCGAAGGCGGGCTGGCCGCGCCCTCCGCCCGTGCCAACCTCGCCCTGGGCTTCCCATCCCGCGACCGCCTGGACCGCTACCGCATGACGGTGGAGGTCAGCCAGGACGCGCCCGCCGGCCTGCGCGCGGCATTCGCCCTGCTCCGCGAGGAGGAGCGCCGGCTGCGGGGCACGCTGGTCCTGCCCCTGGCAGCCTCCCTGCGCCCGGCCCGCGTCGGCGTGGCGGCGGCCGACACGCTGGACCTGGAGCTGGCCTCCGAGGAGCTGCGGCTGCGCGACCTGTCCCCCCTCCTGCCGGGCCGGCTCGGCATGGAGGGCCGCTGCCGCCTGTCCCTGGCGGCGCGCGGCCCCGCGGGGGATCCCGCCCTGGCGGGAACCATCGCCCTGCGGGACACGCGCCTGCAGATGACCGGCGGCTCCCACCTGGCCCTGGACGGCACGCTGAACGCGACGGGCACGGCCCGCCGCCCCCGCGTGGCGGGCAGCCTCGCCGTGAAGAGCGGCGTGCTCCGCCTGGCCTCGGTGGAGCGACGGCTGCATCCCTGCGATCCGCCGTCGCGCCTGCGCGCCGCGGGGTTCGGCGCCGCCGACACCCTCGCGGCGGCGCCGCCGCCCCGCGCGGCGGGTCTCGACAGCCTCGCGCTGGACGTCACCCTGGACATTCCCGGCGGCCTCTGGCTCAAGGGCCCGGGCCTGGAGGTGGAGCTGACCGGCGCGCTGCAGGTGGACCAGAGCGGCGGGCTGCCGCGCCTGACGGGCAGCCTGGAAGCCCGCCGCGGCACGCTGGAGCTGCTGGGCCGCCGCTTCCGCATGGAGAGCGGCAAGGTCCACTTCTACGGCGGCGAGGAGCTGGACCCCACCCTCGACCTGGAGCTGTCCACGCAGCTCGAGGGCGCCACGATCCTCGTGGCCATGGGCGGGACGGCGCACTCGCCGAAGCTGAACCTCAGCTCCACACCGCCCATGAGCGAGGGCGACATCATGGCGTTCCTGGTCTTCGGGCGCCGTCTCGACGAGCTCAACGACGACCAGGTCACCCTCCTGCAGGAGCGCGGCACCGAGGCGGCCACCTCCCTGGGCGTCACCGCCCTGGAGGACCGTCTGTCCCGCCAGATCGGGCTGGACGTGCTCAGCTTCCACCGGGACGGTGAGGAGGGCGACCGCGCCGTGACCGTCGGCAAGTACCTCAGCCCCCGCGTGCTGCTCAAGTACCAGCAGTCCCTCGAGGAGGCGGGCGCCTTCATCCTCAACTTCGAGTACTTCCTGCCCAAGCGGCTGCGCCTGGAGACCACCCTCGGCCAGCGCAGCCCCTCGGGCGCTGCCATCAACTGGGCCTACGACTTCTGATCGCCCGCGGCGCGCGGGATCCGCCCGCGACGGCCCCCTTGTCCGGCCCCGGCCCTTGGGCTATGCTGCCCCGCGTCGCCTCGCGCCGCCCACAAGGAGCGTGACCATGCGCCGTCTCGCCTTCGTCCTGACGCTGATCCTGCTGCCCGCCGCCGCCTTCGCGCACGACCTGCGCCTCGAGCGCATGGACGGCGACCTCGTCCTGCTCTACGGACACGACGCCGCCGAGCCCGGCTACGCCCTGGCCGACGTGGACACCCTCCTGCGCTGGGACCTGGAGGGGCGGCCCCTGCCCGCGGCCGTGGGCGACAGCCTGCCCGTGCGCCTGGCCGGCGGCGGCGCCGCGAGCTACGCGCGCATCCGCGCGGGCTACTGGACGCGCACCCTCTCCGGCATGCGGAACCGGCCCAAGGACGAGGTGGAGCGCCCCCTGGGCAGCCGCCTCGTCTACCAGGCCGTAAAGCGCCTCGATGCCTGGAGCGAGGCCCTGGCCGCCCCCCTGACGGTGAACCTGGAGCTGGTGCCCCTCGACGATCCCTTCGCCCTGTCCGCGGGCGATACCCTCCGGCTGGCGGTCATGCGCGGAGGCCGGCCCGTCGCCGACGCGCTCCTGAGCTACGGCGGCAAGCGCCACGGACTCTCGGGCCCGGACGGGCACCTGGCCGTGCGCCTCGAGCAGGCCGGGCCGACGCTTCTGCTGGTCAGGCTGCTGACTCCCCTCGATTCCGTGAAGGCCGACGAGCAGGAGGACGTCAGCGGCCTGATGTTCGACCTGCCGGCCGCGAAAGCGGCGCGGCCTTGACGCGCCGGGCGCGTCCGATGAGGCGGCGCGCGGCGGCGCGGTCGGCAGCGACCCTGTCGGCGGCCCGGGCCGCGGTGCTGCCGGGCCTCCTGGCCGCGATCCTGTCGGCGCCGGCATGCGCCCACGACCTCGACCACGCCGTGTCGCGCGGCGAGGCCGTGGTGATCACGCTGCAGTACGCCGGCGGGGAGCCCTTCTCCTACGAGTCCTACGAGGTCCTCCCTGCGGGCGAGGACATCCCCTACCAGACAGGCCGCACCGACGCCGCGGGCCGCATCGTCTTCGTGCCCGACCACGAGGGCGCCTGGCGCGTGCGCGCCTTCTCCGAGGACGGCCACGGCGTGGACCTCGTCATCGAGGCGGGCGGCGGGGCCGCGCCCGCGCCCGCCGGCGCCTGGCAGGGCCTCGGCCCCTGGTCGGGCCTGGCCGCCGGGCTGGGCACCCTGTTCGGCCTGTTCGGCGTCATCAACCTCTTCGCGCGCCGGCGGACCGGCCGCCCGCTCTGAGGACCGGCACCCGGGAGAGCCATGCACGTACCCGACGGCTTCATCGCGCCCCAGGTCTACCTGCCATCCGCGGCCGCGGCCGCGGGCCTGTGGGCCTACGCCGCGCGGCGCGTGCGGCGCGCCGCCCGCGAGACGGCCATCCCGCGCCTGGCCGTCCTGACGGCCTTCTCCTTCGTGCTGATGATGATCGCCCTGCCCCTGCCCGGCGGCAGCTCCGCCCACGCGACGGGCATCGGCCTGCTCGCCGTGCTCTTCGGCGTCTGGACGAGCTTCCTCTGCGTGAGCCTGGTGCTCCTGCTCCAGGCCCTGCTCCTGGGCGCAGGCGGCATCACCTCGCTGCCCGTCAACGCCCTGGCCATGGGCCTGGCCGGCAGCGCCGCCGCCTGGCTGGCCTGGCGCGCCCTGCGCGGCGTCAGCGAGGACGCGGCCCGCTTCGCCGCCGGCTACCTGGGGCTCGCCGTGCCGGCCCTGCTCGTCGCGCTGGTGCTGGGCGCGCAGCCCCTCATCGCGCACGCCGCGGACGGCTCGCCGCTGTTCTTCCCCTTCGGCCTCGCGGTGACCCTGCCGGCCGTGATGATCCCCCACCTCCTGCTCGGCGTGGCCGAGGGCCTGCTCACGGTGGCGGCCTGCCGCCTCCTGGCGCGCCTGGACCGCGGGGAGGCGCCGTGAAAGGCCGCCTCGCCCTGGGCGCCTACCTGGCGGCGGTGATCCTGGCCACCACCATCCACCGCCTGGACGTGCTCGGCGGGCTACTGCTCGCCGCGCTGCTGCTGGCCGGGCGCGATGCGCCGCGCCTGGCCCGGCGAGCGCTCCTGGCCGTCCTCGTCTTCACGGGACTGGTGAGCCTGAGCTGGCTGGCCGTCTGCCTGTGGCAGGGAACGAGCCCCTGGCGGACCCTGGCCCTCCTGAACCTGCGCGTGTTCGTCCTGGCCTTCCTGGCCTTCCTGGTCATCGCGCGGGTCAACTGGCAACGGGCTCTGGGCTTCAGCCCGGGGCTCACGCATCTGCTCGTGCTGGCCACGGGCCAGGCCCTGGCCTTCCGCCGCCTCTTCGAGGAGTTCCGCCAGGCTCTGAGAAGCCGCAGCGCCGGCCGGCCCGGCGCGCGCGCCCTGCTGCGCCACGGCGCGGCCGCCAGCGCCTTCTTCCTGCAGCGAGCCCTCGAGCGCTCGGAGGAGATCACCCAGGCCATGCGGTCGCGGGGGCTCTTCGATGCTTAGGGTGCAGGGGCTGGGGCACGACTACGGCGGCCGCGCCGCCCTGCGGGACGTGAGCTTTGTCATCGCCCCGGGGGAGAAGGTGGTGCTGCTGGGCTGCAACGGCAGCGGCAAGAGCACCATGCTGAAGATCCTCGACGCGCTGGTCCAGCCACGGGCCGGGCGCTGGTGGTACGGTGGCGAGGAGATGACGCCTGCCGCCCTGCGCCGGCGCGAGGTCGCGCGGCGCTTCCGGCGCGAGGTGGCCCTGCTGTTCCAGAATCCCGACGCCATGCTCTTCAACCCGACGGTGGCCGAGGAGATCGCCTTCGGCCCGCGCCAGTTCGACCTGGACGATCCCGAGGGCCGCGCGGCGCGCTGGGCCGGCGAGCTGGGGTTGGCCGACCGTCTGCGGGAAGCGCCCTGGACCCTCAGCGGCGGCGAGAAGCAGAAGCTCTGCCTGGCGGCCCTGCTGGCCGTGGAGCCGCGCCTCCTGCTCCTGGACGAGCCCACCTCGGGCCTGGATCCGCGCAGCACCGGCTGGCTGGTGGACTTCCTCCAGGACCTGGACCAGACCGTCGTGGTCAGCACGCACAACCTGAGCCTGGCGCCCGAGCTGGGCGAGCGGGCGCTGGTCCTGGGCGAGGACCACGGCCTGCTCTACGACGGTCCCGTCGACGGCTTCGTGGCGGACCGGGAGCTGCTGCGCGCGGCGAACCTGGTGCACGCCCACCGCCACCGCCACGGCGGCCTCGAGCACGACCACTTCCACGCCCACGACTGGGATTGAGGCATCGCCGCGCGGGTTCTTCAGCCAGAGGCAAGGGATCGCGGACGACGGGTCGCGGCGGCGGAAGCGCGCTCACTCCCCTTCCGGCAGCGATTGGAGCGCCTCGCGGGCGAGTCGCTGCGCCGTCTCCAGCGCGTCCTCTGCCGGCACCATCACGTCGGGTTGGACTCCGACGCCCTCCCAGCCGCAACCGGTGACCGGATTGATGGGCCGCGCGACGGGAATCTCCAGGAAGATGCCCACTTCGGGGAACTGGTAGGTCTCCTTCCAGTGCGCCGCCCCGCGCGTGCTCTCGCCGACGATCGTCGCCCGTCCATAATGCTTCAGCGCGTACGCGAACGACTCCGCGCCGGAGGCGGTGCGCTCGCTGGTGAGGATGAACAGCTTCTGACGCAGCAGCTTCGTTCCCGGCAGCGACGGGTCCGTCCACGCCTCGACCAGCGAATCCGCCTCGACGAAGTACAGCGAGTTGAGCTGCGTCCGCTCTGCGAAGAGGTAACTGCAGAGGAAACGAACCATGTTGCTGTGACCGCCGTGATTCTCGCGCAGATCCATGATGATCGCGTCGCCGGCGGCGAGCGCCGCCATGGCCTCGGCGGCGGCGGGCGCCGCGTATTCGACGTCATCGAAGCGGTCGAAGCGCAGGTAGGCGATCCCGCCCGGCAGCAGCTTCACGTCGACGAACCCGAAGTTGTCGGCTCGCTTCTGCGCCGCGATCTCGGCCTTCGAGGCGCCGCCGTCGGCGACAGGGAGGTTCTCCATCGCGTCGATCCAGATGTGCCGGTCGTCCGTCACGTGGCGGAAGTCGCGTCGCAGTCGCCCCGTCAGCTCCGCCACGCTGTCCAGGCGGTCATACTCGCCGGCTGCGCGCCTGCCCGCCACGTATCGCTCGATGTCGCCGACGACCTCGGGACACACGTAATGGACGCGGAAGGCCTCGATCGAGGTCTCGATGATCCCGGCGACGCGTTCCGGTGAGAGACGGGACGAGTCGCCTGCGAGGGCGAAGCTGCTCAGACTCGATGCGATCAGCAAGGCCGGGATCGCTGCTTTCGAAAGGCAAGGCGGCATCGCGTCTCCTTCGTCAGCGAGGCACTTCGTTCTGGTGGGCGCGCCCCGAGGATAGACCGGGGACGTTCAAAGCGCAATGTAGGCGGTAGGCCGCGGGCAAGTTACGCTGCACGCCGGCCCCGGGTTGCGCTATCATTGTCTCCGCGCGTCCTGTGCCCCGGCGAAGGCGAGCTGCGATGAAACGACCCAAGCCCTGCTTCCTCGTGCTCGAGTCCTACTGGTCCGACGAGCTGCGGTCCCGCAACTCCGTCCAGCCCTTCATCAAGGGTCTGTGCGACCTCAACGGCTGGGAGTTCTTCTACCGCGTCTTCGACAGCCGGAACGACCTGGCCCTTTGGATCGACAAGTTCGGCCGCATCCGGCGCTCGGGGAAGGACAAGATCATCTACCTCGCCACGCACGGCAGCCGTTCGGGACGGCTGTGGACCCTCGAACAGCGCATCCCCCTCGAGGCGCTGGCGAAGATGCTGGCGGGCGTGCCCTCGCTGGCCGCCCTGCACCTGGGCTCCTGCAGCCTGGGCCAGCCGCGGATCCTCGAGAAGCTGCTCGGCGGCACGGCCCTGCGCTGGGTGGCCGCCTACGCCGAGGAGGTGCCCTGGCTCGAGAGCACAGCCCTCGACCTGCTGTTCTGGAGCTGGATCTACTCGGGCGCGCCGCGTCTCAAGCGCTTCCGCCGGCTCACTCCGGAGACCGCCGCCCACGAGCTCTACGAGCACTACAACGTGTCGGAGAAGATGGGCTTCCGGGTATACTACCGGAACGCCGAGACCGGGGACATACGATCCTCCTGGGAGACCTGGCAGGAGGCGGCGCAGCGCTGAGCGGCCAGCGGCGCGCATCGCCGGCCCGCCCGTGACCGGAAAGGGGAACCGCCGTGCATCTCCCGACACCGAGAAGACGTCGAATGAGACACGCACTGGTACCGGTCCTCTGCCTGGCCCTGGTGGCACCGGCCGTCGCCCTCGACTACGTGGACAGCTCCCCGGCCGGCGCCGGCTTCCCCATGTGGGACGGCGGCGACACGGAGCTGGCCTTCGCCGACGTGAACGGCGACGGCCACGTCGACTTCGTCACCATCGGCGACCACGGCTCGCCGGGTGTCGGTACCGACCAGCACGGGATCATGGTCTACTTCGGCGACGGTGCGGGCGGCTGGTCCATCCACATGGAAGGCGATTTCGGCTACGGCGGCATCGCGGTCGGCGACGCCAACGGCGACGGCTTGATGGACGTGGGCTACGGCATGCACCACGACTACTCCGCCACGGACCTGGGCGACCAGCTGCTGGAGGTGGCCCTCGGCGATGGCACGGGCCTGCACTGGACGCCCTGGGACGACGGCCTCGCGACCAACGGCGAGGACTGGGGCATGATGGCCACGGACTTCGCCGACTTCGACCTTGACGGCCGTCTCGACCTGGCGGCCAATTCCTTCGGCTGCTGCAACGGCGTGCACGTGTACCGCAACGCGGGCGACGGCAGCTGGACGCAGACCTGGGCCAGCGCCGGCGGCAACGCCTCGGCCTCGCTCTGCACCGGCGACGTGAACGGCGACGGCGCGCCCGACATCGCCGCGAGCGCGCAGGCCGGTGCCGTCTGGCTGGGCGACGGCGAGGGCGGCTTCGCGTCCGCCGACGCGGGCCTGCCGCCGGCTGGCGGCATGGGCCACTACGGCGTGTCCCTGGGCGACGTGGACGGCGACGGCCGCGCCGATCTCGCCTTCGCCCGGTCCGGCGGCGTTTTCGTCTACCTGTGGCGCGCGGATCACTGGGAGTCCGCCAGCGACGGACTGCCGGCCGCTGGCGATTTCGAGGTCACCCAGCTCTTCGATCTCGACCTGGACGGCTGCGTCGATCTCGCCGCCTTCGGCGGCGGCAACTGCGCGGTCTGGCTGGGCGACGGCACCGGCCAGTGGCGGTCCGGCGGCGGCTTCGCCGCCCCGCCCGGCATCGACACCGCCGCCTTCTGCACCGGCGGTGACGTGGACCACAACGGCCTGCCCGACTTCGTCCTCGTCCAGGAGGAGGGCTCCTGGCCCACCTACCAGAACCGCCTCTACGTCTACCACGAGAGCTCGACGCCCGCGGCGCGGCGCGTGGCCTGGCAGCATCCGCGCGGCAACGAGGCCTTCCATGCGAGCGCGGTCCAGACGCTGCGCTGGTCAGCGGCGCATATCGGCGGCGAGCCGGCGAGCATCGCGCTGGAACTGTCGACCGCCGGCCCCGACGGCCCCTGGGTGCCGCTCGCGGCGGGCCTGCCTGACGCCGGCCACTGGCAGTGGACGGTGAGCGGCGAACCGACCGAGATCGCCCATCTGCGCGTCACCCTGACCCAGGCCGGCGAGAGCGTCGCGGCCGTGAGCCGGGCGTTCCGCATCCTGCCGGGAGGCGCCACCCCCGTGGCGGAGACCCCGGGCGCGGCCGGGCTGACCCGCCTGCAGCTGCTGGCGAATCCCGTGCGCGAGCGCGCCCGCTTCACCCTCGAGACGCCGTCCGGCCGCGTTGGCGGCGGGCGCGTGGCCATCTACGACGTCGCGGGGCGTCGCGTGGCGGCGCTGGTCGCACAAGGGAACCCGGAGTGGGATCTGCGCGACGAGAACGGGCGGCGCGTTCCCGCGGGGATCTACCTGGCGCGCATCGAGGGCGGCGCGAGCGCGGCGACCGCCGGCACGCGCATCGTGGTGCTGCATTGATGAAGACGGACGGCGGACACCGATCCCCACGCCACGCGCGAGAAAGGAA
>JAFGBK010000139.1 GCA_016933175.1 Candidatus Krumholzibacteriota bacterium
CTGTCTTTTCCCGAAAGAACGAGGTCGCTGGGCGTTCCGGGCGGATTTCGTCCGCTCCACAGGCCCGT
The DNA here is from genome assembly GCA_016933175.1 of Candidatus Krumholzibacteriota bacterium. Lineage (GTDB taxonomy): Bacteria > Krumholzibacteriota > Krumholzibacteriia > JACNKJ01 > JACNKJ01 > JAFGBK01. Next base: position 69 of record JAFGBK010000139.1, read on the forward strand.
GACCGGTGCATCTCCAGTCACGATAAAGGGGGACCCATGCGCGGACCTGCCTGCCACGGACCCGCCCGCGCCGCCTTCCTCGCCGTCCTGGGCCTCGCGCTCCTGGGCGGCGTTCTCGTTCCCGCGGCAGCGGCCGCCTGGATCGAGGGCGACGCGACGATCCTGACACTGGACGAGGCCCTGCCGGCCCTGCGCGCCGGCCTCGACGCCTCCGTGACCACGTCGCTGCCGGGCGACACGCCGGTCCTGCTGCCCGCGGGCGCGGATCCGGCGGACGTCAAGGCCCTGCGGGCGGCCCTGGTCCTGAGCGGCCTGGCCCTGACCGGCGAGCGCGGCGCGCAGGCCGTGACCCGGCCCCACGCCTACAGCGACGCCGAGCGGGCCGCGCGGCGCCGCTACGACGTGTCGCCCCAGGCTCCCGGCCGCGGCGCGGACGGCGCCATCGAGCGCGGCGGGGCGCTGCTCTACGGCCGGCTCCTGGCGCCCCCCTTCCGCGTGGAGGCCGCCGCCGGCGCCGTGCTCGTCAACGGCGTGACGATCTATCCCTCGCCGGGGCCCTCGACGCCGCCGCCGGCGGTCTCGGCGGCCGACGAGGAGGCCTTCGCGTTGCTCAACGCGGCCATCGAGGGCTACCACCGCGACCGCGGCGCGCTGGGCGCCGCCCTGGCCCGCGATCGCTGCCGCGCGGCCCTGGCCGCGCTGCCAGGCGTCACGGGCGCCGCGTGGCGCGGCGAGGACGAGATCGTCATGACGCGCGCGGACGGCAGCGAGGAGGGCATCACGCTGGCGCCCCGCTTCCGCGAGGCCGAGCCGCCCACGCCCGAGGAGGTGGCTGCGCACATGGCGGCCACGGCCGAGGACCTGGCCGCGGCGCTGGCCGCGGGGCACACGGTCGTCGCCGGCGCCACCTACCTGCTCACCGTCGACGAGATCGGCGCGGCGGCCCTGCGCGCCCGCCTCGAGGAGATTCTGGCCGCGGCCGAGCCCGAGGCCCTCACCCTGGTCCGCCTGCAGGCCCGTCTGGGCCACCGCGACGCGGCCGCCGACCTGCTCTACGCCCGCTAACCGGAGGGGGACGCCATGCGTGCACGAAACAGCCTGCCGATCCTGCTGCTGACGGCGCTCGTCCTCCTGCCCGCCCTCGCCTGGGCGGGTGCCAACGAGACGCCGGGCAAGGACAAGAAGCCCCATCGCTTCGGCTGCTACCAGACCAACCTCTGGGAGTTCGGCCTGACCGACTGGGCCATCTTCGACATCTACGTCTGCGACCTGCAGCACTACGCCCGCGGCACCACCTATTGCGACTGGAGCCTGGACGCCTCCGAGGGCGGCGCCGGCGTGTGGAACTACTTCACCTTCTGCACCGACCGCCGCCACGACGTCATGCTGATGACGGGCCACGGCGTGAGCGCGCCGCGGACCGTCGTCGCGCAGTTCAGGTGGAACACCGCGGGCCGGGCGGCGCGGGACTCGATCTTCAACTACTACAACGGCATCCTGCCCGGCTGCCTGGTCAAGCGGGACTACCCCTCCGACGGGGACTGCTCCATCGAGGTCAACCAGACCTTCTACACGAACTACTTCCAGACCGACCAGGCCTTCTGCTGGTGGGCCACCTGCTACTCGTCGAAGCTGAGCATGACCGGCGCCGCCGAGGCGCGGGCCTTCCTCGGCTACGACAATTCCGTCCTCGGCTCCAAGTGCAACTGCGACCAGCGCACGGTGCTCCGGCGCATGAACGGCTGGGAGGGCCAGGACAAGCGGCCGCTGTCCCAGGCCATCAGCAACATCAACGGCATCTGCCCGCCGGGCGGCGCGCGCCTGGTGGCGGCGGGGGCGCTCAACACGGTGCTCTCGCCCTCGGTGCTCGAGTGGCAGCCCCAGGGCATCGTCTGCACGATCACGCCGGGCTGGGTGAAGTTCGACACCAGCATGGACACGGACATCGCGCCCGAAACCGTGGTGAAGGCCTACGGCGACGGCTATCTCACCGGCCACGCCTGGAGCGGGGACGACCGCATCGACTACCTGGTGATTCCCACCACCGCCGAGCCGGTCATCTTCTACGACGTCATCGAGAGCAAGGCCAAGAGCAAGGCCGACAACGCGCGCCTGGACGGCAACACCATGCCGCGGATCAACGCCTACGGCCCCAACCGCGACGACTTCGTCTGGCTCACGATCTGCCCGTCCCTGCCCGTCGACTACCCGCGGCCGCTCTACCCCGTCCCGGATCCCGTGACGCCCACCTATCCCGGCGCCCCGACGCGGCTGGTGACGCCGGTCACCAACCTGACGGGTGTCACGCAGACGGTGATGGTCACGCTGACCGACGACGCGGGCTGGTATGCCGGCTCGCCCCAGGTCCAGCTCATGGCCGACGGCGAGGCCCATGTCTTCACCTGGGACGTGGACGTGCCCGCCGGCACGCTGCCCGGCACCACCGATGCCGTCCACGTGACGGTGACCGTGGAGGGAGGCGTGCCCCAGACGGCCGCCGGCATCATCACCGTCGACGCGCCCATGCTGATAAACCTGGCCGGGCCCACCGTGCTGCGGCCGGCGTCGGATCCCGAGGACTGGCAGGAACTCCTCGTGCACCTGGAGAATCCGTCACCCGACACGACGAGGCTGACCGGCCCCACCATCCTGGACGACCTGGGCTGGCCCAACCACCACAGCTGGCCCGACCCGCTGACCCTGCCGCCCAGCACCGCCGAGACGGAGACCCTGCGCCTGCTGGTGCCCGTGGGGACTCCTCCCGGGACGGCGAACAACCTGCGCCTGGAGGGAGACCTCGACGGCGAGTTCTGGACCTTCGACCTCGGCCGGGTCAGCGTCGGTCTGCCCCTGGACGTCGGCGCGCCCCAGCCCGAGGCCTGCGTGCCCGGCAACTCCGACGCGATGCTGCGGGCGACGGTGACCAACCGCTCGGAGGCGAACGGCTACAACGTCGCTGTCACGGCCTTCGAGTCCCACGGCTTCCCGGTCATCACCGGTTCGCCGCTGGCGCTGCCGCCGGCGGGCACGGCGACACTGGAGATCGCCATCGCGATCCCGCCGGATCCGACCCTGGTGGGGGAGACCGGCCTGGTGACGGTCATCCTCGAGGATCCCGGCTCCGGCCTCGCCTTCGAGACGGCGCTGGGCTACGCCATCGCGCCGGCCGTCACGGTGGCGGGCCTGGAGCCGCCGCCCGTCCTCTACACGGGCACCCTCGACGGTCCCTTCACGTGGCCCTTCACCCTGACCAACGAGTCGGACATGGAGCTGATGGGCACGGCGACCTTCATGGCCGGCGGCCTGGCGGTGACGCCGCCCAGCATTGATTTCTTCTTCGGGCCGGGCAGCGATCCCTTCGAGGGGCAGGTGGCCGTCCAGGTGCCGCCGGAGTTCCCGGCGGGCGTCATCGAGCCCGGGATGCTGACGATCGTCACCGACACGGGTATCGGCGACCAGACGGTCGCGTTCGACGTGCCGGTGCAACCGCCCGTCGCGGTGGATATGATCCGCCGCGCCGTGGCGGGATTCCCGAACACGCCCGGCACCATCACGGCCGTCATCGAGAACCTGCGGCCGGCCGCGGACATGCACGTGGACTGGGACTGGTGGGACGAGCACGGCTTCCTGGTGGATCCCGTCGCCGGCATGAGCGATCTGCCGCCGGCGGCGCAGGAGACCCTGCGCGTGGACTACGTCATCCCCGTGCCCGATCCCGGCTTCGCCACCACGGTGATGGACTCGGACTCCGTGGCCCTCAACCTGCACCTGCTGGGCGACACGGGCCTGCCCGTGGAGGCCATGGGCAGCATCTGGCTGATGGTGTTGGCGGAGGGCGGCACGCCGGTGCCCGAAGGCGGGACGCCCGCGCCGACCAAGCTCCTCGCCAACTTCCCCAATCCCTTCAACCCGACCACCCTGGTGCGCTTCCACCTGGCCGAGCCCGGCGCGGCGCGCCTGGTCGTCATCGACGTGACCGGTCGCCGCGTGGCGACGCTCTTCGACGGCCCGCTGGCGGCCGGCGTCCACGAGCGGCGCTGGGACGGCCGCGACGACGCCGGCAATCCCGTGGCCAGCGGCGTCTACTTGGTCCGCCTGGAGACGGACGCCGGGCGCTGGGCCCAGAAGGCGGTGCTGGTGAGATAGACGCCGGCGGCGCTCAGTCGGCGTCCTCGAGGATGCGCTCGATGGCGTCGGGGCTGATGCCCAGGGCCAGGGCGGCCTTGGCGCGGTCGTCGGCGAAGAAGGCCAGGGTGCGCTCCACGTGCTCGCGCTGGACCTCCTTGAGGGGCCGCAGGTGGAAGCGCTCGGGGCGCCGCCCGCCCGAGAGCAGGATGTCCCGCAGGTAGGGCGAGAGGGCATCGACGCCGATGCGCGTGCCCGTGGCGTTGCGGTAGGCGTTGGCGATGACGTCGCGCAGCTCCTGCAGGTTGCCCGGCCAGTCGTAGCCCTGGAGCAGCTCCAGGAACTCGGGCTCGAGAACGGGCGTTTCGCCGCCGTCGGACTCGGCCTCGCGGCCCAGGAAGAAGCCGGCGATCAGGGGCAGGTCCGCGATCCGCTCGCTCAGGGTGGGCAGCTCGATGGAGTGCACCATCAGGTGGTAAAGCAGATCGCGGTCGAAGGAGTCCTTGAAGGCCTCCCCGGTCAGGTCGTGGCGCGAGGCGGCGATGACGCGCACGTCGATCTCCCGCACCCGGGTGGAGGATTCGCGGTAGAACTCACCCGACTGGATGACGCGGTTGAGCCGGATCTGCATGGGCCGGCTCAGGCTCTCGATGCTGTTGATGTAGAGGGTGCCGCCGGACGCCTGCTCCAGGAAGCCGGGCAGCTCCTCGCGCTCGCCCTTCCAGTCGCGGCCCTGGCCGAAGAACTCCGCGGGCAGCTGCTCGATGTCGTGAGCGGCGGCGTCCACGGCCACGAAGGGCCCCTCGCGCCGCGGGCTGACGGCGTGGATGGCCCGGGCCAGCGACTTCTTGCCCGTGCCGCGGTCGCCGAGGATCAGGACACTCAAGTCGCCGGCGGCCATCTTCTCCACCTGGTGGAACAGGCGGATCATGGCCGGGTCGCGAGTGGGCAGATGGTCGAAGGCCTCCTTGTGGGCCAGGTCCTCGCGCTTGAGCTGCGCCGGCATCTGGCTGAGGGAGCGGTGGAGCGTGCGGTGCTGGATGGCCTTGTCCAGGACCTCGAGCAGGGTCTCGTCGTCGGCGGGCTTGGTCAGGTAGTCGAAGGCGCCCAGCTTGAGGGCCCGCACCGCCAGATCGACGTCGTTGACGCCCGTCAGCACGATGATGGGCGTGGCCAGCCCCCGCTCGTGGGCGAGCTTGAGCACATCCATGCCGCTCAGGTTGGGCATGTCCATGTCCAGCAGGATGGCGTCGAAGGCCTCCCGTTCCAGCAGCTCCGGGATCTCCCGCGAGTCGTTGACGACGGTGGCCTCGTAGGCCTCCGTCTGCGCGAGGAAGACCATCAGGTAGTTGGTGACGGCGATGTCGTCGTCGGCGATCAGCACTTTCCGCATCGTCGCTCCTCGGCGTGCCGCCCCCCTAGCCCTCGGCGGGCCCCTGGCGCAGCGGCAGCGTGATGGTGAAGGTGGTGCCCTGGCCGGGCTGGCTGCTGACCGTGATGCGGCCGCGGTGCTCCTCGATGATGCGGTAGACGATGGACAGGCCCAGCCCCGTGCCGCCCTTCGCGCGCTTGGTGGTGAAGAAGGGGTCGAAGATCTGCCGCAGGGTGCGCTCGCTCATGCCCTTGCCGTCGTCGGCCACGGTGATGACCACGTCGTCGCCCTCGCGGCGCGTGCCGACCGTGATGGTGCCGCGCCGGTCCTCGGGCATGGCCTGGCTGGCGTTGATGATCAGGTTGATGAGCACCTGCTCGAGCTTCTGGGCGTTGCCCGTGAAGGGCGGCAGCTCGGCGGCCAGGTCCAGCTCGATGTCCGCGAACTTGTGGACCTGGTTGTGGGCGAGGCGCGCGCTCTCGTCGATGACCGTGTTGACGTCCACCTGGTCGATGAGCTGGCCCTCGTCCTTGCGGGCGAAGCGCTTGAGGGCATCGACGATGCGCTTGATGCGCTCGGAACCGTTGGCCATGTCGCTGATGAGCGTGCCGACGTGGCTGCGGAAGAAGTCGTACTTGAGGCGGGCGATCTTCAGGTCGGGGTGCGCGGCCGCGTGGGCGTCGAGGATGGGCAGGATGTCGTCCATGGCCTGCTGCATGATCTTGATGTTGCCGCGGATGAACTGGTTCGGGTTGTTGATCTCGTGGCCGATGCCGCTCACCAGCTGGCCCAGCGACGCCAGCTTGTCCGCCTGCTGGAGCTGCTGCTCGTAGGTCTTCTTGTAGGTGACGTCCCGGTAGAACTCGATGATGCCGTCGACCTCGTGCTGCTTGTTGAAGATGGGCATGGCGTTGACCTCGAAGTGCTGGTCGCCATGCCGCACTTCCAGGGTGATGGGGGCCTTCTCGCGGATGATCCGCTTCAGGCGGCAGTCCATGCAGGGCGTGTCGCTGTCGAAGAAGGTCTTGTGGCACTTGCTGCCCGTCGGCACGGCCTTCCGGTTCGTCATGATGACGTTCCGGTTGCGGTCGATGATGGCCACCATGTCGGGGATCGCCTCGAACATGGTCTGCAGGCGGGACTGGCTCTCCTCGAAGCCGCCCTTGAGGCGGTCGAGGTAGGAGTTGACCGTGGACAGCTTGGCGCGCTCGTCGTCCAGCTGGCTGCGCTTGACGGCCAGGGTCTCCGAGAGCTGCTTGCGGTCCAGGGCCAGGTTGAGCAGGCGCGCGATCTCGTCCAGCAGCCGTTGCTCGTCGGGCAGGGTGGCCAGGGACACGTCGTCGTAGCCCACCATCAGCTCGCCGCGGGCCTCGCCGCCGACGACCAGGTCGGCGCGGAGGATCTGCGCGCCGGCCGGCCGCTCGCCGTACTCCTCGCCGAGGTAGCTGGCGAAGACCACGGCGTGGTCGGGATACTGCATGCCCTCGCGCATGTAGCGCGGGAAGCCGGCGAAGAACTCGGCGATGGAGGGCGAGACTTCCACCCATTCGGCCACGGCGTAGAGGCAGGCCAGCTCCTTGGCCCGCTCCATGTAGCTGGCCTCGCCGAGGCCGGCCAGGGAGTGCAGCTCCGGCGGATGGTTGCCCCAGAGCATGATCAGGGGCTCATCCTCGTTCTCGGCCAGGGCGATCCTGAGGGGCAGGACCGGCGCCGCGTCGCTGAGCTTCCAGAAGGACGTCCCGCTCATCTCGCCCGCTTCGGCGCGCGCCAGGGCCTCGGAGAGGGGTTCGCGCGTCCGTTCGGGCAGCAGCTCGGCCAGCGCACGGCCCGCCACCGCAGCGGGCTCCCAGCCGCACTGCACGGCCAGGGCGTCGTTCACGTGCAGGACACGCCGCTCGCCGTCGAGGACGAGCAGGTAGTCGAAGATGGCGTCGAAGAGGCGGAAGGCCCGCTCCAGGGTGATGGCGCCCATCGTGTTCCCTCCTCGCGGCGCACGGGCCGCGCACCGGCGGGCGCGGCCCGGCGCCTAGCGGCGAGCGCCCACGCGGAAGTTCTTGATCCCGATCTCGTGGACGTCGCGCTTGTACTGGGACATGACGGTCAGGGCGGGCGTGCGGGCGCCCGGGTGCGCGTGCACGTCGGCAACCACCAGGTTGCCCGTACCGTTCCAGGCAGGCCGCTCGCCGTCGTGGAGGTAGAAGCCCAGGCGGTCACCCAGCGCATCGCGGGCCGCCTGCCTCAGGGAGCTCTCGATCCCCCCGAAGACGGCGGGCATCTCCAGGTCGAGATGGTCGGCCAGGTTGCGCAGGACCTGCCAGGTCTTGATGCCGCCGGCCGCCGGCACGGCGGGTGCGAAGCGCAGGGCGCGGCCCTCGAAGTTGCAGCGCGTCCCCTCGCTCTCGAGGAAGGTGCTGCCCGGAATGGCCACGTCGGCGAAGCCGGTGGTCTCCGTCTCGGCCCAGTCCACGGCGACGAGGAACTCCACGCCGGCGAGCAGCGAGGCCGTGCGATCGTAGCCCATGGGATCCTCGCCGACGACCAGGACCGCCTTGATGGCGCCCTCGCGCAGGCGGGCCAGCAGCTCCGCCCGGTCGCGGGCGCCGGGCAGGCGGCCGGCCGGAGCGCGGCCGGGACCGAAGGACGGGTCGGCGCCCGTCAGCTCCAGGCCGGCGCCGTTGGCGGCCAGGGAGGGCAGGAGCAGGTCGGCCGCCACGCCCTTGGCCCGGAGCAGCAGCACCAGGTTGGCCAGGGCCTGCGCGTCGCCGGGGGCCAGGTCGCGCGAGCGGTCCGGGCTGTGCACGACCACCACGCGCCGCGCCTCGCGGATCAGGCGCGCCGCCTCGCGCAGGCGCTCGGGCGCCACGCCCGTGGCGCTCTCCGTGGCCGCCGGGCCGTAGTCGTGCCCGTCGGCCAGGAAGGCCTCGCCGCCGGGCAGCTTGGCGACGGCGGCGCGGTCCAGGAAGCCTTCGTCCAGCAGTTGCTGGATGACGCCGTTCCAGAGCAGGGCCGCGCGGCCGCGCATCGGATCCAGGGTCAGGGAAGCCAGCGGGGCCAGGCCCACCTCGGCCGAGCCGGCCAGCAGCAGGCGGGCGCCCCGGCTCTTGACGGCGTCCACGATCTCCACGCTGAGCACCAGGTGCTCGGCCTGGGTGTCGCTGTTGTTGCAGATGACCAGGTCGGCCTCCCGCAGCGCCTGCCGGTCCGCCGTGGAGGCAGTGAAGCCCAGCGAGGCGTCCAGGGCGCCGGCCGCCAGGCCCGTCTCGGCCACGGCCAGGGAGGCCACGTTGTTGGTGCCGAGGCACTCGCGGGCGATGCGGCCGGCCAGGTACATCTCCTCGTTGGAGAGATCGGGGTAGACGAAGACGGCCGCGGCCTCGGGCCCGTGCTGGCGGACGGCCGCGCGCAGGCCGCGGGCGGCCTCGGCGTAGGCCTCGCGGAAGCTGATGTCCCGGTGCCGGGCGCCCTCGCGCAGGCGGGGGCGGATCAGCCGCTTGTGGCGGATGAACAGCTCGTTGCCGAAGCGGCCGTAGTGGCAGAGGTAGTCGCCCGGTGCGCCCGAGGACTCGATCCAGTAGCGGTCGCCGGCGATGCGCTTGACGGTGATCGGGCAGCCGACGGAACAGAAGCCGCAGCGGGTCTCGGCGCTCTCGGCCGCCAGGGCGGCGCGACCGGGGAAGGGGTACTTGGGCAGCAGGGCGCCGGTGGGGCAGGCGTCGATGCAGTTGCCGCAGGCGACGCAGGGCGTGTCCGCCAGCGGCTCGCCGAGCGCCGGCCGCATCTCCGTCTGGAAGCCGCGATTGACCAGGCCCAGGGCGCTGATGGGCAGGACGCGGTCGCAGGTGCGGATGCAGCGCGCGCACAGGACGCACTTGTTCGGGTCGTAGACGACGTAGGGGTGGCGGTCGTCGATCTTGTGCTTGCGCACGGCGCCCGCGAAGCGCTCCATGTCGACGCCGTACTCCTCGGCGTAGCGACGCAGCTTGCAGTCGTCGTAGGCCAGGCAGCCACAGGACAGGCAGCGCGCGCTCTCGTGGACCATGTCCTCGTGCTCGTAGCCGGTGGCCACCTCGTGGAAGCTGCCCGCCCGCTCCGCGACGGGGATGTCCGGCATGGGGTGGCGCGGGCTCTCCTTGACGTCGCCCAGCTCGGCCTGGCCCGGCTTGGACCAGAAGTCCTTGCGGACGATGAAGGGCGCCGCCGCCGGTGTCTCGCCGGACAGGTAGGCGTGGATGGCGCGGGCGGCCCGCTGGCCGTCGCGGATGGCATCGATGACCACCGTCGGCCCGTCGTCGGCGGCGTCGCCGCCGGCGAAGAGGCCAGGCACGCTGGTGGCCATGGTCGCCGTGTCCACCGTGAAGGTCTGCCAGCGGCTGACGGTCGGCGCCTCCTGGTCGCTCGCCAGGATGTCCGCCAAGAGGGGCTCCTGGCCGATGGCGCTGACGGCGAGGTCGCAGGGCAGCTCGAACTCCGAGCCCTCGAGGGGCACGGGCCGGCGCCGGCCCGAGGCGTCGGGCTCGCCCAGGACCATGCGGATGCAGCGGAGCGCCTGGAGGCGGCCCGCCGCGCGCACGATGCCCACGGGCGCCGCCAGCTCCATGATCTCGACGCCTTCCTTGATGCAGTCCGCGATCTCCAGCGCGTCGGCCGGCATCTCCGCCTTGGTGCGCCGGTAGAGGAGGATGACCTTGTCGGCCCCCAGGCGCCAGGAGGTGCGGGCCACGTCCATGGCGGTGTTGCCGCCGCCCACGACGACGACCGTGCCCGTCACGGGCTGCGGATCCTGGGCCTTCTCCACCAGGAAGTCGGCGCCGGTGACGACGCCCGCGGTGTCGTGCTCGTGCTCGACGCGCATGGCCTTGCCGCCGAAGGCGCCGGGCGCCAGGAAGACGGCGTCGTGCTTCTCGCGCAGCGCCGCCAGGGTGACGTCGCGGCCCACGCGCACGCCGCACTCGATCCGCGCGCCGGCGCGGGTGATGTACTCGATCTCGCGGTCCAGGTCGGCCTTGGGCAGGCGGTACTCGGGGATGCCGTAGCGCAGCATGCCGCCGGGGGCGGGCATGGCCTCGTAGATGACGGGAGCGTAGCCCCGGCGGCCCAGGAACCAGGCGGCCGTCAGTCCGGCCGGGCCGGCGCCGACGATGCCGACGCTTTGGCCGCGGGCGGGCTCGCGGGCGGGCTGCCCGTCGTAGGCGCCGGGCTGGTCGGTGACGTAGCGCTTGATGAAGTTGATGCCGACGGGCTCGTCCACGTCGTCGCGGCGGCAGACCACCTCGCACTTGCGCACGCAGATGCGGCCGCAGACGGCGGGCAGGGGATTGGTCTCGCGCACGAGGTCCACGGCCTCGCGGTAGCGGCCCATGGCGGCCAGGGCGATGTAGCCCTGGGCGTCCACGCCGGCCGGGCAGCCGAGCTGGCAGGGCGACACGCAGTCGGCGTAGTGGTTGGACAGCAGCAGCTCCAGCGCCGTCCGGCGCGAGCGCAGGACGCGCTCGCTCCGCGTCTGGACCTTCATGCCCGGCGCGACGCGGGTGGCGCAGGCCGGCACGAGGTTGGGCCGGCCCGCCACCTCGACCACGCAGACGAAGCAGGAGCCGTAGGGCTTCAGCTCCGGCGAGTGGCAGAGGGTCGGGATCGTGTCCAGACCGCGCTCCTCGACGACCGCGAGGAGGGTCTGGTCGGCGCGGGCCTCGATCTCCTGGCCGTTGATCTCCAGCTTGACGGTGTCCATCGGCTCTCCTTCAGGCCACGGCGCCGCCGGGGGCTCAGTCCTTGTACACGGCGTCGAAGGTGCAGGAGGTGATGCACTTCCCGCACTTGACGCAGAGGTCGTGGTCGATCACGTGGAGCTTCTTGGCCTCGCCCGCGATGGCGTCCACGGGGCAGTTCTTGGCGCAGAGGCCGCAGCCCACGCACCTGTCCGGATCGATGTTGTAGCTGACCAGGGCGCCGCAGCTCTTGGCCGGGCAGCGCTTCTCGGTGATGTGGGCCTCGTACTCGTCGCGGTAGTAGCGCAGGGTGGACAGCACCGGGTTGGGCGCCGTCTGGCCGAGGCCGCAGAGGCTGGCCTCCTTGATGCGCTGGCCCAGGTCCTGGAGCATCGCGACGTCCTCGGGCCGGCCCTCGCCGATGGTGATCCGCTCGAGAGCCTCCAGCATGCGCAGGGTGCCGATGCGGCAGAAGGTGCACTTGCCGCAGGACTCGTCCTGGGTGAACTCCAGGAAGAAGCGGGCCATGTCCACCATGCAGGTGGTGTCGTCCATGACGACCATGCCGCCCGAGCCCATGATGGCCCCCGTGGCCGGGATGTGCTCGAAGTCCACCGGCGTGTCCTTGAGCGAGGCCGGAATGCAGCCGCCCGAGGGGCCGCCCATCTGCACGGCCTTGAAGGTGCGGCCGCCCTTGATGCCGCCGCCGATGCCGAAGAGGATCTCCTCGATGGTCATGCCCATGGGCACCTCGCACAGGCCGCCGTGGGCCACCTTGCCGGCCAGGGCGAAGACCTTGGTGCCGGGGCTCTTCTCGGTGCCGTACCGGCGGTAGGCCGCGGCGCCGTTGACGAGGATCCAGGGCACGTTGGCGTAGGTCTCGACATTGTTGTTGTTGGTCGGCTTCCCCCAGACGCCGGCCTCGGCCGGGAAGGGGGGGCGGATGCGCGGCATGCCCCGCTGGCCCTCGATGGAGGCGAACAGGGCCGTCTCCTCGCCGCAGACGAAGGCGCCGGCGCCCTGCTTGATGCGGATGTCGAAGGCGAGGCCGCTGCCGAGGATGTCCGTGCCCAGGTAGCCCCGCTCGCGGGCGGCGGCGATGGCGATCTCCAGGCGCTTGATGGCCAGGGGGTACTCGGCGCGGCAGTAGATGTAGCCCTGGCCGGCGCCGATGGCCCGCGCGCAGATGATCATGCCCTCGAGGACGGCATGGGGGTCGCCCTCGAGCACGGAGCGGTCCATGAAGGCGCCGGGGTCGCCCTCGTCGGCGTTGCAGACCACGTACTTGACGTCGGATTCGTAGCCGGCGGCGAAGGACCACTTGAGGCCCGTGGGAAAGCCGGCGCCGCCCCGGCCGCGCAGGCCGCTGGCCTTCATCTCCTCGACGATGGCGGCGGGCGTCATCGCCAGCAGGGCCTTGCGCGTGGCCGCGTAGCCGCCCACCGCCTCGTACTCGTCGATGGACTCGGGATTGATGACGCCGCAGTTGCGAAGCACGATGCGGCTCTGCTTGGCCAGGAAGGCCGCCTCGGCGCCGTCCGCCTTGCCCTTGGCGTCCTCGCGGTATACGACCCAGTCCTCGAGGACGGTCCCGCCCTTGACGTGCCGCTCGAAGATGTCCCTCGCCCGCGCCGTGTCCACGTCGCCGTAGATGACGCGGCTTCCGTTCTCGCGGATCTCGACCAGGGGCTCGCGGTAGCACATGCCGATGCAGCCGGTGAAGGTGAGCTCGACCTCGCTGCCCCCCTCGCCCACCAGCCGTTCCAGCTCCGCGTAGGTGTCGCGCGCGCCGGCGGACATGCCGCAGGTGCTCATGCCGACCAGGATCTTGCACATGGAACGTCTCTCCGCGGTTTGGCGTCTAGGCGGCCGGCTCGCCGCCGGCCTGCTTGAGGGTCTCGCGGCGGATGCGGCGCAGGATCTTGCGCACCGAGGCCGGGGTCAGCTTGCCGTGGGTGTCGCCGTCGATCATCATGGCCGGCGACAGGGAGCAGCAGCCCAGGCAGGCCACCTTGGACAGGGTGAAGACCCCGTCCGCGGTGGTGCCGCCCTCCTCGATGCCCAGCTCGTCCTGGATGGTCTGGAGCAGCAGGGGCGCGCCGGCCACGTGGCAGGCCGTCCCGCAGCAGAGGCGAACGAGGTGCCTGCCCATAGGCTGCAGGCGGAACTGGCTGTAGAAGGTGATGACCCCGTAGATGGTGGACTCCGGGATCTTGGTGGTTTCGGAGATGTACTTGATGGCCCGGCGGGGGATGTAGCCGAAGTGCTCCTGCGCCGACTGGAGCAGGGGGATCAGCTCGCCGGGCTGACCGTCGTAGCGCCAGAGGTGGTAGCTGAAGTCCGCTTCGCTTTTCGCCATGCCTGCCTTCCCGCGGAAAAGGGATCACCGCCGGTCCGGGGACAAACAACTGCCGCCGAATCCATCTGGCAACCCTGGCGCCGGCCAATTAGGCGCGGCTAAAAGTCGATGAGCTTGATGATGCTGGCTTCCTTGACGCGAAGCACGCCATCGATCTGGCCGAGCTTCTCGACGATGCGGGGCGTCTTGCCGAAGGCGCCGCTCTCGGTGACGATGCCGATGAGGCGCGAGCCGTCGTCGATGACATCGCAGAAGATGATTTCGTCCAGGAAGAAGAGGGTCGTGAAGACCTGCTGGATGGACTCCTTGTCGATGTCGACGATGACGTAGCTGCGCGTGCCGGTGAACCGGGGGGCCTTGGCCTGGGCCGCGGCCTTGGCGGCGCGCTGGTAGATCTCGATGAACTCGGCCACGTCGGTGTCGAGCTTGGGCCGCTCCACGGACGAGCGGGAGACGATCTCGATGCCTGCGACGCCCCGGATCCTCTCCAGCAGCGCGTCCATCTCGGCCTGGGAGCTGGCCTGGGCCAGCAGGATGATGTCCACGTCGCCGCGCACCGCGTCGCAGGTGGCCACGCCCTCCATGAAGTAGAGCTCCTTGTAGATCTCCATGTCGCGGCCGGTGTCGGTGATGCGGATGGTCAGGTAGCTGCTCAAAGACTCGCGGATCTCGCCCGCCGGCGCCGCCGCCTGGCCGCCGCCCGCCGTCGAGGCGCCCGTCTTGAGCTGCTTGAGCGCCGCGACCAGGTCGGGGATCTCGAAGGGCTTGTCCAGGAAGCCGGTGTTGTACTCGGCCAGGGCCGTGGCCTCCAGCATCTCGTTGCCGAAGCCCGTGATGACCAGCACGGGCAGGTCCGGGAACTCGCTCTTGATCACCTTGAGGATCTTCAGGCCGTCGATGTCGGGCATGAAGATGTCCGTGACGAGGTAGTCGTAGCCGGCGCCCGCCTCCCGCGACTTGTGCAGCTCGTGGACGGCGGAGATGCCGTCGGGGCAGGCCGTGCAGGTGTAGCCCTCCTGGGTCAGACCCACGGTCAGGTTGCGGCGGATTTCAGCCTCGTCGTCGATGATCAGGACTCTGGCGCTCACCGGCTTCCTCCTCTTTATAGCATCAGGGGGTTCGGCTCGACGTTTCCCTGTAATGAAGCGCAAATGGTAAAGCCTGCAAGGGGCGCTAGCAACCCCCAATCTGGCGCGGCCACATGGACCTGCGCGTGTTAGGAGTGTCTATCTCGATCGCGGCCGCGTCCGCGCGCGGCGATCGAGCGCGCGGATCGCGCGTCCGCGCGCCGGCGCGGATTCCCGTGCGCGGGAGCATTATTTTCACTTGAACTTTCCCGTGGATCGGTTAGTACTCTCCCGTCCTGGAGACAGGCAGCAGGCCCGCCAAGGGCGTGTTGTACTCTAGAACGGAAAGGGAGGTTGTCATGAAGCGTTTCTTTCGCGCTGCGATGATGACCCTGGTTGCGCTGACCTTCATGACCAGCGTCTCCATGGCCAGCCAGGGTGGTATCCTCTTCGACGGCGACGTCGGCTTCTCGATGATGAGCGGCGACGCTTACGAGAACGCCGATGGCGACGGGCAGACCTACATGGCGCTCGGCGCGTCGGTGGGCTACTTCGTCATCGACAATCTGACCGTCGGCGGCACCCTCGAGTTCGCCCGCATGAGCTGGGGCGATGTGTCGAGCCAGACCATCGGCATCGGCCCCGAGGTCGCCTACTACTTCGGCACCGAGTGGATCGAGAAGAGCGTGCATCCCTTCGTCAAGGGCGCCTTCATCTACAAGATGGTGGGCACCGACGACGGGACCGACAGCTACTCGGACAAGGTCATGTCCTTCGGCGCCAGCGTCGGCGCGCTCTACATGTTCACCGAGTCGCTGGGCTTCTTCGGCGAGGCCGGCTTCATGATGGACAAGTGGAGCTTCGACGAGGACCTGGATCTCGAAGATGTGGACGGCACCAAGATCATGGTGAAGATCGGTCTCCTGGGTATGAAGTGGTAGGCCGCAGCGCCTGACACGGAACACGACAGGCCCCGCCCGCAAGGGCGGGGCCTTTTCGTTGTGCCCCCGCCGGCGCTGGCCGCGGACGGACCGGCCGGCGCGCCGCGGACCGGCGCCCGGGCGGCGGGTCTAGTCCGCCAGGCGGGCGCGCAGGGCGGCGAGGGCCGGCGAGCCGGCCGCGGGATGGTCGTCCAGCGCGCGCCGCAGGGCCCGGCGCAGGGCGGGGTCGTCGCCGAGGGGCGTGCCGGCCAGGTCCCGCAGGCGGTCGCGCACCTCGCCCGCCGGACGCAGGGGCAGCAGCTCGGCCAGGCGCGCCAGGCGCGCGCGCGAGTCCGCCCGCCGCCAGGCCCGGGCCAGGTCGCCGCCCCAGCCGGTCCGCCCCGCCAGGGCCTCGCGGGCCGTCCAGCGGGGGGCGTAGTGGCCCGCGGCCGCCAGGTCCACCAGGAGCGCCGACTCGCCGACGCCCTGCTGCCCCAGGCAGTAGGCCAGCTCCTTGAGCATCATGGGATGCGCGCCGGGCCGCCCGGCCTCGGCCGTGCAGGCCGCCGCCAGGCCGCGCTTCTGGCGGCCGTCGAGCCCCTCGAGGCGCGCCAGGGCGGCCAGGGCCGCCGTGCGGTCCCGGTGGTCCCGCGCGGAGAGTAGCCGTGCCATGAGCTCGGGGTAGGCCCGCGCGTCGCGGATAACCTCCAGGCTCCAGGTGGCGATGCCCCAGTGCTCCCGCGGCCCCTCGCGCAGGACCTCGCGCAGGGGGTCCACGGCCGCTGCGCCGATGCCCAGCATGACGTCCTTCAGGGTGTGGCGCTGCCGGGCCACCTTCGTGTCGAAGAAGGGGACGAGGGCGCCGATGCACTCGGGGTGGGCGACGAGGCTGTCCAGGCCGGCCCGCTGCCACTCGCGGAAGCGCGGCTCGCCCGAGGCGGCCATGAGGAAGTACTCCTCCCAGGTGTGGTCGCCGGCCTCGTAGGGGACGGCCTCGCCGGGATCCCAGACGGGCCCGGCCAGGGCCGCGTCGCGGTCGAGGAAGACGCCGCGCAGGCTGCCCCGCTCGGCGCCGGGCGCGCTGGGCCGCGCCAGCCAGTCGTCGCCGGCGCCGTCGGCGGCCAGGCCCAGGCTGCCAAAGTGGCGCCGCGGGTTGCCGTAGCCCACGGCGTCGGGGCGCCGGCGCAGGTAGCCGTCCTCGCCCGTGGCGTCCAGGAGGACGCCGACGCCGTTGGCGCTGCCCGCGCCGAGGGACAGGCCCTCGGTGCTGTAGCGCTCGTTGCCTGCCAGGTCGCGCAGGAGGCCGAAGGCCAGGTCGTGGCCGCAGCCCTGGCCGACGCCGTTGCTGGTGTAGGCGTCGTGGCCGGCGTCGTCCAGCAGCAGGCCCACCGCCAGGTGGATGCCCGCGCCCTGGGCGTACTGGTAGGCGTCGTAGCGGTCGTTGCCCGCCCGGTCCCACAGGATGCCCAGGGCGTACCAGTAGGCGCTGCCCTGGCCGTAGATGTCGGCCAGGTAGGCGTCGTTGCCGGCGGCGTCGCTGAGCAGGCCGACGCCGCCGCTGAAGTCAGGCCGGGCGCCGATGGCGAAGCCCTGCGCGAGGGTCAGCGAGTGGTCCTCGTAGCGCAGGATGTCGGTGTACTTGGGCAGGGCCGCGTAGAGGTCGCCGCCCTCGCGGTCCTCGAGGACGCCGACGCCGGCCACCCAGCCGAAGCCCTGGGCGTACATGTGGGCGCGGTAGACGTCCCCGCCGGCCAGGTCGCGCAGCAGCCCCAGGCCGCCGCCGCCGGCGCCCATGACCGCCCGGTCGCCGGCGTAGAGGTCGTCCCCGGCTGTGTCCACGAGGACACCAACGCCCAGCCAGCCGCAGCCCAGGTCGAAGCTCCGGGCCAGGTAGGCGTCGTCGCCGCCCTCGTCCAGCAGCACGGCGCCGCCCAGGAAGGCGCCGGCCAGGGCCGCGTCGCCCAGGCCCGTCCAGCGGTCGTCGCCGCCGCGGTCATAGAGGCAGCGGAAGCCGCGGGCGCCCAGGTCGGCGCCGGCCGCCGAGTCGGGCGCGCTGCTCGCCAGGCGGTAGGTGTCCGCGCCGCCCAGGTCCAGGATGAAGAGGAAGTCACCCTCGTAGGCGTTGGCGCCCGCGCCGCCCACGGCGATGTTGCCGTGCTCCGTCGCGGCGGCCAGGAGCAGCTCGCCCGTGGCGGTGCTGCCGTCCGCGAAGCGGTGTCCCTCGCGGTGGGTGGGCGCGGGCGGCTCGGCGTAGCGCTCTTCCGCCAGGCGCCGGGCGTAGGCCAGCGCCTCGCGGACGAAGGAGGCGCCCACGCCGTAGAGGGCCGCGCGGTCCACGCGGGCCCAGAGGGCCAGCGCGGAGTCGGCCCGGTCGGAGAAGGCCTGCTCCAGGCGGCGCAGCTCCACCGGATGGCGGATCGTGTCCGTGTCCTCCAGCTCGTCGAGCAGGTGGGGGCTCTCGCCCACCAGCCGGGCCCGCTCGTCCGGCGTCAGCAGAGCCAGGGCCGCCTCGCGCCGGGGCAGGAGGCGATCCAAAAGGCGCGTGAAGAAGATGGCCGGCTCGACCAGCTCGCCTGCCGGCGCGGGCACCAGGCTGACGAGCGGCGGCCTGGCGTCCGCGGGCGCGGGATGCAGCACGCGCCGCGCCCCGGCCAGGATGGCCAGGTCGGCCGCGTCGGCCGAGTCGGCGGGGGCCAGCAGGCCGTCCAGGACGGGCGGCAGCAGGACGTCCAGGCGCGAGGGCGCGGCCATGAGCGAATCGACGATGGCCAGGCGGAAGCTGTCGCGGTCGCTGGTCTCCGGGAAGCAGGTCACCTCCTCCGGGCGGACGCCGAGGGCGTCCAGGGCCTCCGCGTAGAGGCTGTCGGGCAGCAGCGACAGGCCGGCGGCGGTGACCGGGCCGCCGGCGGCCGGCGCGACGGCAATCGGGCCGGCGGCGGCGAGCAGGCACAGCAGGGCGAGGACGGATCGCATGGCACCTCCGGAGGCGGAAGGGGGACGGCGGCATCGTACCACAAATGAAAAGGCGGCTCCTGGTCTCAGGAGCCGCCGCGGAGTGCCGAAGGGGAGACTCGAACTCCCACGGGGTTTCCCCCACTACGACCTGAACGTAGCGCGTCTACCAATTCCACCACTTCGGCGTCGAGCAGTGCACATTAAGGCCGCTTTCGGCGCCTTGTCAAGGGGGCGCGGCCGGGCTTTTCGGTTGCTAGACCCCGGGGCCGATGCTAGCTTGCACCGTCCCGCAACCCCGTGCCGGCAGGCTCTCCGCCATGTCCGAAGCCATCAAGCAGATCTGCGCCAACCGGAAGGCGCGCTACGACTACCACCTCCTCGAGACCTTCGAGGCGGGGCTGGTCCTCGTGGGCACCGAGGTCAAGAGCCTGCGCGCGGGCAAGGCCAACCTCAAGGACAGCTACGGCCGGATCGAGGGCGGCGAGGTCTGGCTCGTCGGCGTCCACATCAGCCCCTACGAGCAGGGGACGCACGGCAACCACGACCCCGAGCGGCCGCGCAAGCTGCTGCTCTCGCGCCGCGAGATCAAGCGCCTGACGGGCAAGCTGCAGGAGCAGGGCCTGACCCTGGTGCCCCTGCGTCTCTACTTCAAGGGAGGGTGGGTCAAGGTGGAGCTGGCCCTGGCCAAGGGCAAGCGCAAGTACGACAAGCGGCAGGCCATCGCCCAGCGGGACGCCGACCGCGCCATTGCGCGCGCCCGCCGCGGGGAGCGGGACGCATGAGGGCGGCCGCGCGCGCCGCGGCGGCCCTGCTCGTGGCCGCCTGCCTGGCGGGCCTGCCCGCGCCCGGCGCGGCGCCGCCCGCGGCGCGGCAGGCGGAGGAGGCGCCCGCCCGCGCCGCCGATCCCGCGCCCGTGCCGCCGAGCGCCGAGCGCCCGGCCCTGTCCGTCGAGACCCTGGAGTTCCTGCCGGGCCAGGGGCGCGCCACGCGCAGCTTCCTGCTCTATCAGTTCGCCGGCGCCGACGAGCCCTACCTGGACCTCTGGGACGCCGTCCAGGTGCTCCAGGCCAACCGCTACTTCGATCCCGTCACGCGCAAGGTGGCCCTGGGCCTGGGCGAGCACCGCGTCAAGCTCACCGACGGCTCGGCCTGGCTCTTCGTGAACGGCGAGCCGCTGCTGATGGGCGCGCCCTGCCGCATTGCCGCCGGGCGCTTCTACCTGCCCCTGAGCTTCTGGACGCTCCTGCTGGACGCCCTGCCCGACCTGCCCCTGCGCCGCGACCCCGCGGCCCTGCGCCTCATCGGCGGCCTGCGCACGGTCAACGTCCTGGGCGTGGAGTGGATCTTCCGCGGCGAGCGCCTGCGCGGCGTCTTCCAGCTCTCGGAGCCCCTGTCGCCGAGCCTGGAGCGGCTGGGGGACAGCGCCCTGCGCATCCGCTTCCCTGACGGGCGCCTGGCGGCCGCCGACTGGGAGCGGGCGCCGGCCCGGGCCCCCGTGGACAGCCTGCGGGCCGAGCAGGACGGCGACGGGGCCACGCTGACCCTCTGGCTGCGCCGACCCCTGGGCGAGCTGCGCAGCGCCGCCGATCCCATGGCCCTGACCTGGGCCCTGACGGCCGAGCTGCCGGCCGCGCCCGGCCTGCCGCCGCCGGACTTCGAGCGGGAGCTGGCCGACCAGCTGCCCGGCCCGGCCGGGCAGGAGCGGGGCCTGACGCGCGTGGTCCTCGATCCCGGCCATGGCGGCCAGGACACGGGCTGCGTGGCCGGCGGCCACCAGGAGAAGGACTGGAACCTGCGCGTGGCGCGCTGGCTGGCGCCCTACCTGGAGGACGAGGGCTTCGGCGTCCTGTGGACCCGCCGCGCCGACGAGGATCGCGGGCCCGCCGCGCGCGCCCAGGCGGCCAACGTCGCCCGGGGCGACTGCTACCTGTCCCTGCACTGGACGCGGCGCGGCGCGAGCGGCGAGCCGGGGCTGGAGATCATCGTCCAGGAGTCGGCGCCCCGCGAGCACGGGCGCGGCGAGCTGGTGCCCTGGCACGCGGTGCAGGCCGCCCACGCCGACCGCAGCCTGGAGCTGGCGGCCAGCCTGCAGCGGGCCCTGGGCGTGCTGGCCGGCTGGCGCCAGCAGGGCATCCGCCGGGAGGACACGGTGATCCTCGAGGGCCTGGACATGCCGGCCCTCATGCTGGAGCTGGGCAACCTGGACAGTCCCGCCGAGCGCGCGGCCTGGGAGGATGTCCCCACGCGCGAGCGGCGCCTGCGCACACTGGCCCAGGCGTTGGCCTATCGGGCGCGGCGCTGGCAGCAGGAGGCCGGCCGGTGAGGCGGCGCTTCCTGGCGTTGCTGCTGGTCCTGGCGGCCGGCTGCGGGCCCGGCGAGGCGCCGGCCCCGCCCGAGGGCGCCGAGCCCGAGACCTGGGAGGGCTATGGCTCCCAGACGGTGGTGCTCTTCTTCGCCGAGGGGAGCCTGGAGCCCGCCTGGCGCGAGGAGCTGCGCGTCATCGAGCTGCACACGGACCCGGCCGACCGCGTGGCGCGGGCCCTGGAGGAGCTCTTCCGCGGGCCCGAGCAGGGCCGCGGCCGGGCCTGGCCGCCGGGCACGCGGCTGGCGCACGTCTTCCTGGAGGACCGGGAGGGCCTGTTGACACTGGACTTCCATCCGTCCACGGTGGGGCTGCTCACGCGGGCGGGCAGCCTGGAGGAGCGCCTGGCCCTGGAATCGCTGCGGCGCACCCTGCGCGTGAACTTCCCCGAGCTGCGCGCCGTGCGCATACTGGTGGGAGGCGAGCCGGCGGCCAGCCTGGGCGGGCACCTGAGCACGGCCCGGCCCCTGCGCCTGGCCACCGAGAGCCGCCCGGCGGAGGACACCTAGGAGGAGGCGGCATGGACGAGCGCGCCATCGGCATCTGGGACTCGGGGCTGGGCGGCCTGACGGTGGTCCGCGCCATGCAGGCGCGCCTGCCCGGCGAGAGGATCCTCTACTTCGGCGACACGGCGCGCGTGCCCTACGGCACCAAGGGCGCCGAGACCGTGCGTCGCTTCGCGCGCCAGAACTCGGCCTTCCTGCTGGAGAAGGGCGTCAAGCTGATGGTGGTGGCCTGCAACACGGCCAGCGCCGTGGCCCTGGACGACCTGGCCGGTCGCCTGCCCGTGCCGGTGGTGGGCGTCATCGCACCGGGGGCGCGGGCGGCGGCCGCGGCCACGGCCTCGGGGATCGTGGGCGTGATCGGCACGCCGGCGACCATCCAGAGCGGGGCCTATGCCGGGGCCCTGCAGGCCGCGCGCGGCGGGCTGTCGGTGGAGAGCCGGGCCTGCCCGCTCTTCGTGCCCCTGGTGGAGGAGGGCTGGCTGGACCACCCGGCGACGCGCCTCATCGCTGGCGAGTACCTGGCGCCCCTCGCGGCGTCCGGCGTGGACACGCTGGTCCTGGGCTGCACGCACTACCCGCTGCTGGCGCCCCTGCTGGCGGAGATCATGGGCGAGGGCGTGCGCCTGGTGGACTCGGCCGCGGAGACGGCCCGCGAGGTGGCGCGGCGCCTCGCGGCCGACGGCCTGCTCGCGCCCGAGGGCGCGGCCGGCGGCCTGGAGTGTTTCGTCAGCGACCTGCCCCTGCGCTTCCGCCAGGTGGGCGAGCTGTTCCTGGGGCGGCGGATCGACGCGATCCAGCTCGTGGACTTCCAGACGAAGGAGAAGGTCTGATGACCCGCATGCGGCACGACGGGCGCATGCCCGACAAGCACCGTCCCCTCAGCTTCGAGCGCGGCTACCAGCGCGCGGCGGCCGGCTCGGCGCTGGTGACCCTGGGCAGGACGCGCGTCCTGTGCGCGGCCTCCATCGAGGAGGAGGTGCCGCCCTGGCTGCGCGGGCAGGGCTCGGGCTGGGTGACGGGGGAGTACGGCATGCTGCCGGCGTCGAGCCGCGAGCGCATCCGCCGCGAGCGGAAGGGGGCTGGCGGGCGGACCATGGAGATCCAGCGCCTCATCGGGCGCAGCCTGCGCGCGGTGACGCGCCTGGAGCTGATCGGCGAGCGGACGGTGACCGTGGACTGCGACGTCATCGACGCCGACGGGGGCACGCGCACGGCGTCCATCACGGGGGCGGCCGTCGCCCTCTACGACGCCCTGGCCACGCTCAAGCTCAAGGAGCACCCCATGACGGGGCTGGTGAGCGCCATCAGCGTTGGCGTCGTGGACGGGACACCCGTGCTGGACCTGGACTATCGCGAGGACAGCGCCGCGTCCGTGGACATGAACGTCGTCATGGACGAGTGGGGGCACTTCGTGGAGGTGCAGGGCACGGGCGAGGAGCACACCTTCCGCCGCGAGGAGCTGGACGCCATGCTGGACCTGGCGGTGGCCGGCTGCGCGGCCGTGACGGCCCGGCAGCGGGAGGCGCTGGGCCTGTGAGGGTCGTCCTGGCCACGGGCAATCCCCACAAGGTCGCGGAGATCCGCGCCATCGTGCGCGAGCTGGACCTGCCCCTGGAGATCGTGGACCCGCCGGCGGCCCTGCCGCCGGTGGTGGAGGACGGCGCCACCCTCGAGGCCAACGCCGTCAAGAAGGCGGCGGCGGTGTGCCGGGCGCTGGGGATGCCGGCCCTGGCCGACGACACGGGCCTGGAGATCGACGCCCTGGGCGGCGCGCCGGGTCTGCGCGCGGCCCGCTGGGCGGGGCCCGAGCAGGACTTCGCCGCCAACGTGGCCAAGGCCCTCGGCGAGCTGGCCGGCGTGCCGGCGGAGCGGCGCACGGCGCGCTTCCGCTGCGTGGTGGCCCTGTGCATGAACCCCGATGCGGCGCCGCTCCTGGCCGAGGGGCGCGTGGAGGGGCGCATCGCCGAGGCGCCGGCGGGAGCGGGGGGCTTCGGCTACGATCCCATCTTCTACCTGCCCGAGCGGGAGCTGACCCTGGCGGAGATCCCCGCCGGCGAGAAGAACCGCCTCAGCCACCGCTACCGCGCCCTGGCGGCCCTGGGCGAGAAACTCCGGGCGCGCGGGTGAGGCTGTGGCCGGTGCCCGGGCTGGAAGTCCTCGCGTTGACAGCTTCCGCGGGCGGGCGTATCCTCCCCGGCGACGGGGCGTAGCGCAGTCCGGTAGCGCGCCTGCTTTGGGTGCAGGCGGTCGTGGGTTCGAATCCCGCCGCCCCGATTGTACGCCCGCGAAGCGGGCGAATCGAACGCCAGGGTGACCGACCCCGTAGCTCAACCGGATAGAGCACCGGCCTTCTAAGCCGGATGTTGAAGGTTCAAGCCCTTCCGGGGTCGCCCCTTCCTTCCCCGCCGCGTCGTGGCGGCCCCATCACCTGAATCGCAAGTGCACGATCCTGTGCTCGTACTGCGTGCGCATGAATGGCAACCGCATGATCCATCCGACCTAGCTCGCGCCGTTGTACCTGCGCCTCTACGCGGGCGACGTCGGCATAGCTCAGGTTCACGGCCGTGTGGAAGACCGCCTCGCCGCCGGCGCTTTAACGAGCAGACAGGTAGCGGTCCGATTTGTTACAATTATACTAATCGAACTCATAGTCGAGCCTCGATCGGAAGGAGAATCCATGTCTCGGGGTGCTCGGTACGGAGTCAGCCTTCGCTGGAAATCCTGGATTCTGCTGGGAGTGCTCCTGCTCTTCGCGATCCCCGCTGGCGGCGACGACGCCAGCCGCGTGCCCGAGGGATTCGAGTTGCTGGACATGGTCGATCCCGCCGCCCTCTACTGCGAGACGCTGGGCTACGACTACCGGATCGTCGCCGGCCCAGGCGGCGAGCGCGGCCTGGTCACCCTGCCCGACGGGCGGCAGGTGGACGCCTGGAGCTTCTACCGCGGCGAGGTCGGCCGCACGTTCACCTGGGGCGCGCTGAACGGCTACGCGCAGGCCGTCGTCGAGACCGACACCGGCCGGCGCCTGGTCTGCCTCGACGGCCAGGGCCGCGTGCTCGGCGGAGAGCTGGAACTGATGGGCCTGGCCGGCGATCTCTTCGCCGGCTCCGAGCGCGCCGCTGCCCCGGTGGTGATGGGGGATGCCGGGCGGGAGCTGCCCGCCAGCTTCGACTGGCGGGACCTGGACGGCTGCACGCCGATCCGGGCCCAGGGCAGCTGCGGCAGCTGCTGGGCCTTCGGGACCATGGCTCCCCTGGAGTGCAACATCCTCATCAAGGACGGCGTCGCGGAGGACCTGTCCGAGCAGTGGCTGGTCAGCTGCAACTCGGACGGCTACGACTGCGGCGGCGGCTGGTGGGTGCACGACTACCACCACTGGAAGACCGATCCCTGCGGCGACTCGGGCGCGGTGCTGGAAGCGGACTTCCCCTACGAGGCTGCCGACCTCGCCTGCAATTGCCCCTACCCCCACGCCTACTGGCTCGCGGACTGGGCCTACATCGGCGAGTCCTGGACGGTGCCCGGCGTCGAGCTGATCAAGGCGGCCATCTACGAGCACGGTCCGGTCTCCGTGGCCGTCAGCGTCAACACCGCCTTCCACGACTACGGCGGCGGCATCTTCCACGATCCGAACTCGGGCAGCATCAACCACGCCGTCGCCCTGGTGGGCTGGAACGACGACGGCGGGTACTGGATCCTGCGCAACTCCTGGGGCACCGACTGGGGCGAGGACGGCTACATGCGCATCACCTACGGCAGCCGCGACGTGGGCTACAACGCCTGCTTCGTCGAGTACCGGGATCCGCTGGCCCTCAGCGTCGAGGGCGGCGCTCCCGAGGCCATCCCGGCAGGAGTTCCCTGGAACCTGGATTTGCGCATCGAGGAGCTGGGCGACAGCTACGTCGCCGGCAGCGGCGTGGTGCACTACCGCCGCGGCAACGGGGCCTTCAGCCCCGTGGCGCTCGCGCCCCTGGGCGGAGACCTGTTCCGCGCCGTGCTGCCGGCCCCGGCCTGCGGCGACGTCACCGAGTACTACGTCAGCGCCGAGGCCGCCGACTACGGGACAATCCTCTGGCCCGCCGGCGGCGAGGCCGCGGCCCTGTACTGCTACACCGGGACGATGAGCACGGTCTTCGCCGACGACTTCGAGGCCGATCTCGGCTGGTCGGTGGAGAACGGCGGCGGGCTGGCCGACGGCGCCTGGGAGCGCGGCATCCCCGCCGACGGGGACCGCGGCGATCCTCCCGCCGACCACGATGGCTCGGGACGCTGCTACGTCACCGACAACGTCGCGGGTAACTCCGACGTGGACGACGGCTACACGCGCCTGATCTCGCCGGTCCTGGACCTGGAGCCGACCAAGGAGTACATCGTCCACTACGCGCTCTGGTACACGAACTACTGGGGGAACGACCCCGAGGACGACATCTTCGACGTGGATGTTTCGACGGATGGCGGCGCGAGCTGGTCGCTGCTGCGCCAGCACGGCCCGAGGACCCTGCCGGGCTGGGAGGAGCACTTCTTCCGCCTCAACGATCACGCCGAACCGGGCAGCCAGATCCGCCTGCGCTTCGAGGCCTCGGACCTGGGTGATGGATCGGTGGTCGAGGCGGGCCTGGACCAGTTCCGGATCAGCGAGCTGAGCTGCGGCATGACGGCCGTGGGCGAGGAGAGCGCCCCTGCGGGCCTGGCCCTGCTGCCCAACGTGCCCAATCCCTTCAATCCCAGCACGACGATCCACTACCGCCTGCCCGCCGCGGGCCCGGTCACGCTGAGCATCCATGACCTGAGCGGCCGCCGCCTCCACCTGCTCCTGGACGGCCGTATAGAGGCCGCCGGCGAGCATTCGATCCTCTGGGACGGACGGGACGCGTCCGGGCGGCCGCTGGCCTCCGGCGTCTACTTCGCCCGCCTGGCGGTCGGCGAGCAGGTGACCCTGAGGAAGATGACGTTGCTGAAGTAGGTGAGCGTCGCGAATCCGATCGAAAGAGAGCCCGGCGCCGGCCGGGCTTTGCTGATCGCCAACGGGGAGCTTCTACGCCGGATGTTGCAGGCTCGAGCCCTTCCGGGGTCGCTTGTTCCTCCAGCCTGCGTGAGTCCTCCCCGACATGATCATGCGCAGACCCCATCCTGATCCGGGAATACCGGACGTCAGGAGACAAGCATCCCGTTTGCAGGTGTCCTCGCTTCTGCTATGCTGACTCCAGGATAGAAGGGCTTCAGGGATTGGCGGAACGCCAGAAGGTGCTCTGTCATCATCACTCCTGCGGGCCGAAGCGATCGGTGGTCAGCCGGGATCGGCCCGGGCGATCGTGTTGCGCAAAGGACTCACCGGGATGTCCATGGAGACCGAGGTTCCTAGAACGCTGCATGGCCTCGGGCAGGTCTTCGCCTTCGCGGACCGCTTTTCTCGCGAAAACAAGCTGCCGCCCAGCTCGCACCGCCGACTCGACCTCGTTCTCGAGGAGCTGTTCACGAATCTCGTCAGGCACAACCAGGGCGGCCGTGACACCATTCACGTCGAGTTGAGCAAGGACGGGGGTCGCGTCCGCCTGAAGCTGGTCGACCGCGACGTGCCCGCCATCCCGCCTCTTGCCCCCAGGGCTTCGGATCCGGACGCGACCTTGCAGAGCCGGTCGCTGGGCGGCTGGGGGCTGCACCTGATCGAGCATTTCGTGGAGAGAGTCACCCATGCCTATTCAGGGGGCGATCACCACGTCGAAGCGATCATCGACCTGGAGGATGTTGTGTTCGAGATCAAGCAGGACGACCGGGGCACTATCGTCCTCTCGGGACGTTTCGATGCCCGGCAGGTGGATGCGGTGCGGGAGGTCCTCGCTTCGGTCCAAGAGACCTGCAAGGTGGATTTCATGGATCTGGATTACATCTCCAGCGCGGGGCTGGGGGTCATGCTAAGTTGTCAGAAGCGCCTCGCGGATCGCGGCCAGGAGCTCCTGCTCGCCAACCTGAACCCGCATATCCGCGAGATTTTCGAGATTGCGTTGCCAGGGGTGTTCACGATTCAATAGCGGCAAGGCTTGGTGATTCACTTCTCCACTAACTTTCGCCCGGTCCACTTGTAATCATGGTAGTACAGGAAGCGCAGCTGATCGCGAGGGCCGTGAATGGAGACGCGGAGGCCTTCGGGGCCATCGTTGACCTCTACATGGCGACGATCTACAAGGTGGCATTCCGCATGACCGGCGACAGGGACGATGCCATGGAAATCTCGCAGACGGTGTTCGTGAAGGTCTACGAGCGGCTCGGCACCTACGATCCCGCCTACCGCTTCTTCAGCTGGATCTACCGCATCGCCGTCAACGAGTCCCTCAACTTCATCAAGCGCCGGCGGCGGCTGGCACCCCTGGACGGATTCGATCTCCAGGCGCCCTCCAATCCGGAAGGCGAGTACTCGCGCGCGGAGAGCGGCGAGTTGATTCAGGAGGCGCTTCTCCGAGTGAAACCGGACTTCCGTATCGTGTTGATTCTCAAGCACTTCCATGACTTATCCTATCGCGAGATCGCTGCCTTCCTGAGCATCCCCGAAAAGACGGTCAAGTCCCGGCTGTACACGGGCCGGCAGCTGCTCAAGGACATCCTGGTCAAGCGGGGCTACGAGAGATGAAACGCAAGCGGCAGCTCGAACTGATGCACGGAGAGATCGACGGCGTCAACTCGCCGGACGAGAGCCGGGAGCTGGAGGCCTGCCTGTCGGCGGATCCGGCTCTGCGCCGGGAATACAAGGAGCTGTGCGAGCTGGCGCGCGTCATGGCCGTTGCCAGGGAACAGGAGCCCCCCGCCGCCCTCAGGAACATGATCCTGGACGCGACGGTCAGGCGCTCGGCCGCCGAGGGCCCCCGGCGGAGTTTCTGGCGCGGGCTCCTCGATTACCGCTGGAATCTCCGGGTGGCCTACGCCGTGGCCGCCATAGTCGTCGTCATCGGCGCCGTGGCCGTGCTGCTGTCTTACCACGGCGGTGACGCGGATCTGCTGCCCAGGGATGCGCTCTTCGGCACCCTGGGCGCGGAGAGGCAGGCGGCCGGCGGGGAATGCCTGGAACTCTCCGCCACCGGGGTGTCCGGCGAAGTCTGGAGCCGATCCGAGGCGGGGTGGTTCGTGGTCGACCTCGAGATCGACTCCCGGACGGAGGTCCAGATGCAGTGCGTCGTGCCCGAAGCGCTGCGGTTCTCCGGCTACTCCCCCGAGAAGGCGATCCGTCACGGGCTCCAGGTGAGAGGCGGGATTGTCCATCTGACCCACCAGGGCTCGAACCGCTACCGCCTCTTCTTCGCGGATCCCACCGCGACGGCACCGGCCGCCATCCTGCGAATCACCGCGGGCGACTCCACGCTCTTCGAGGGCACGGTCCCCGTCCACGCGGACTGATTTTCCTCCCGGCAACCAACTTTCCGTTTCCCGCCTTGTATTGCCTGTGAACCCAGACAGGCAGATCGCCGGATTCAAGGAGGCAAGACGATGAGACGGACTAGGTATCTGCTAGGCGGGGCGATCGTGATCGCTCTCGGCGTGATCGTGTTCATCGCCATCAAGTTCCCGGGCTCGCCCAGCGAGGATGCGCGCGGCACGATTGGCGCCGTCGACAAGTACAGAGCCCCCCAGCTCGCGGAAGCGGACCTGGGACTGGCAGGAGAAGCGGCAGGCGGGAGCGGTGCTGGAGACGTTACCATCAACGTCGCGACCCTGCTCGAGCGGGCCTCCGTCCAGGAAAAGGCGGCCCTGCTGGAGCGGGCGACGCCCCAGGAACTGAGCAACCTGCTGTCCCGGCTCAGCATGGCCCAGAAGGCCGAGCTGTTCGAGCACTTCGATCAGCGGGAGGCGATGGGAACCTTCGACCGCGTGATGTCGGAGGCGGAGCGTGGCGCCATCCTGTCCCGCGCGGGCTTCGCGCAGCAGGGTGACCGCGTCTTCGAACGCATGAACCAGGCGGAGGCGCAGGCGCTCTGGGAGCGGGTGAATCTGTCGGAGCAGGAGAGGGCCACCCTGTTCGAGAGGTCCAGCATCGCCATGCAGGAGAACGCCCTGCGCCGCGTATCCCTGGCGAAGCAGGCCGAGATTCTGGGCCGCGCGGACAAGGCCGCCCTGGCTTCGTTCCTGAGCCGGACGCCCATGCATCAGAAAGCGGCCTGGCTGGAGCGCTGCTCGCTCGCCGAGCAGGCCTCGCTGCTGAGCCGCGTCAAGCCGGCCCTGCAGATGTCGCTCCTGCAGAGAAGCTCGATGCAGGAGCAGGCGGCGCTGCTCGGCCGTGCCACACCGGAGCAGACCGCCAAGCTGTTCGAGCGCCTCAACCTGGCGGATCAGGTCGCCATCCTGGCGCGCGTGGCGCCCGAGTTCTGCAGGGAGATGCTGGGCCGCATCGACCCCGAGATCCAGGCGGAGCTCTTCGGCCACTACGATCACCAGGAGGCGCTGCGAACCTTCGAACGCGTCATGCCGGCCGCGCAGAAGACCGATATCCTGGCCAGGGTCGACATGAAGCTTCAGGACTTCCAGCGCATGAATCACCAGGAGCAGGTCGCCCTGTTCAGCCGGATCGAGTTGAAGCCGCAGGAATGCGCCGCGCTCTTCGAGAAGTCCGATTTCGCCCTGCAGGCCGCCGCTCTGAGCCGCGTGCCGGAGCCGGATCTGATCAACCGCGTCTTCCAGAGCGAGACGGACTGGCGCGATGTCGCCTGGGGCCGGGCGTCGGTGGCGGACTGCGTGAGCATGCTGGGTAAGGCCACGCCCCAGGAGGTCGCGGACATGCTCGCCCGCTCGGACATCAGCACGCAGGCGGCGCTGCTGGGCAAGGCCACGATGGAGGAGAAGGCCGAGCTCCTCGAGCGTGCCACGCGCATGGGCCTCTAGCGGCTGGAGAGGTGGCGGTCGTGCTGGCGGAGATCGCACTGTCGACGGAGATGCATGCAGGAGAGGGAAGGAGAGAGACTCGTCAACCCCACGAGGACGGCAAGGGGCGTCGCCAACGGTTCGCGTCGCCCCTTGCTCTTGTCTGGGGCTGGATCCTGAGTGTCGCGCTCACCCTGCTGTCAGGCTCCGCGGCGGCGGAGACGGAGTTCTTCTATCGCTGTGTGGAGGGGGATGACCTTCGTCTTGCCTACTACAGCGAGGACCACGCCTACATCATTCCCCATCTCGCGCGCTGCTTCGAGAACTCCCTCCGCTTCCACAAGCGGCTCTTCCACTACACGCCCAGCGAGCCGGTGACCGTCCTGCTCCAGGACTTCGACGACTTCGGCTACGCCGGCACGACCACCATCCCCTACAACTACCTCACCCTCGGCATCGAGCCCTTCGAGCAGATCTACGACACCTGCCCCACCAACGAGCGCTTGAACTGGGTGATGAACCACGAGCTGGTCCACGTCCTGGCCTGCGACCAGGCCGCGGGCCGCGACCGCTTCTTCCGCCGCCTGTTCCGGGGCAAGGTCTCCGCGACGGACAGCAATCCCCTCTCGATGCTCTACAGCTATCTGACCAGTCCGCGGCGCTACGCGCCGCGCTGGTATCACGAGGGCCTCGCCGTCTTCATGGAGACCTGGATGGCCGGCGGCATCGGCCGGGTCCTGGGCGGCTACGACGAGATGGTCTTCCGGACCATGGTCCGCGACGGCAGCTACTTCTACGAGTACGTGGGGCTCGAGTCCGAGGGGACCACGCAGAACTTCCAGATCGGCCAGACGGCCTACCTCTACGGCACGCGCTTCGTCAGCTACCTGGCCTACCACTACGGTCCGGAGAAGGTCCTGCGCTGGGCGCAGCGCCCCTCGGGCAGCGCGCCCGGCTACGCCGCCCAGTTCCGGCGGCTCTACGGGCGCAGCCTGGACGACGAGTGGTCCCGCTGGATCGCCTGGGAGCGAGGATGGCAGCAGGCCAACCTCGACTCCATCCGGCAGTACCCGACCACGCCCTACCGCGTGCTCTCGCGGCAGCCTCTTGGCTCGGCGTCGCGAGCCTTCCTCGATCCGGAGCGCCGCCGACTCTACACGGCGGTGCGCTACCCGGGCGAGTTCGCCCAGATCGCCGCCATCGACATCGACAGCGGCGAGCTGAGCAAGGTCTGCGAGGTTACCAGTCCCGGCCTCTACTACGTCGCGTCCCTGGCATACGACCCCGACGGCGACACCCTGTTCTTCACCACGGACAACGGCGGCCGCTGGCGCGATCTCAACGCCGTGGACCTCGCCACCGGCGAGGTCCGCTGCCTCATCGAGGACTCGCGGGCGGGCGACCTGGTCTTCAGCCGTCCCGACGGCGCCCTCTGGGGGGTGCAGCACCATCTAGGCAAGGCCCGCCTCGTCCGCTTCCCGCCGCCCTACACGGCCTGGCAGGAACTGCTGGTCCTGCCCTACGGCAAGGACCTCTTCGACATCGACGTCTCGCTGGACGGCCAGCAAATCACCGGCACCCTGGCCGAGGTGGACGGCAGCCAGCGCCTGATCCGCCTCGACATCGCGGGGCTCTTTCTCGGCCTCAGCGCCTACGACGTGCTCTGGGAGTTCAAGGACAACACGGCGGCGAACTTCGTGCACTCTGCCGACGGCCGCCACCTCTACGGGACCTCGTACTACACCGGCACCTCCAACGTCTTCCGCTACGACTTCGAGAGCCAGGAGATGGCCTGCCTCAGCAACTGCGAGACGGGCTTCTTCCGGCCCCTGCCGGCGCCCCCGGACTCCCTGGTCGTCTTCCGCTTCACGGGCGACGGCCTGCAGCCGGTGATGATCCCCGAGCGCGCCATCGACGACGTGGCGCCGGTCCGGTATCTGGGCCAGGCCATCGTCGAGGCCCATCCCGTCGTCAAGGACTGGGTGCTCGGCTCGCCGCGGGAGGTGGTCCTCGATTCCACGCTCATGACCGCGAAGAGATACAGCGGCCTGCGCAGCCTGAGGCTGGCCGCGGCCTATCCCATCGTGGAGGGCTACGGGGACTACCCCGCCTACGGCCTGCACTGCGATGTCATGGATCCTCTGTGGCAGCACAAGCTCGAGGTCGCCCTGAGCTACACGCCGCACATGTCCCTGCCCGAAGAGGAGCGCCTGCACGCCAGCGGCAGCTACCGTCACCACCACTGGACCCTGGACGCTGGCTACAACGCCGCCGATTTCTACGACCTGTTCGGGCCCACCAAGCGGAGCTTCAAGGGCACCTCCCTCGGCCTGAGCTACGCGGGCTACCTGATCGACGAGCAGCCGCGGCAGCTCCGCTACACCCTCGGCCTGGAGGGCTTCGATGGCCTCGAGACGGTGCCGGGAGCACAGGACGTCGAGACCGCGCAGGACTGGTATCTCCAGGGCATGGCGAATCTGCGCTACAGCGACCTGCACGGCACCATCGGCGCCATCGAGGCCGAGAAGGGCCTGCAGCTCGGCCTCGTCGCGGCGAGCACCTGGAGCGAATCGGACTTCCTGTCCTGCTTCGGCAACCTGACCTGGGGCGTGCTCCTGCCCTGGGATCATTCCTCCCTCTGGTTCCGGACGGCCCTGGGCCAGGCCTTCGGCGAGCGGGACGATCCGTTCTCCAACTTCTACTTTGGCGGCTTCGGCAACAACTGGGTGGACCACGGGCGGATCAATCGCTACCGGCAGCCCTTCAGCTTCCCGGGCATGGCGATCAGCAGCATCGCCGGGCGGAACTTCGCCAGGGGCGGGCTGGAATGGACGCTGCCTCCCCTCCGCTTCCGCCGGCTCGGCGTCCCCGCCCTCTACTGCAACTGGTCGCGCCTGGCCCTGTTCACCAATCTCCTGCTGACGGATCTGGACGATGGACAGGTGCGGCAGGAGCTTGTAGATTGGGGCGCGCAGCTGAACTTCCGGGTCGTGCTCTTCTCGTCCCTGGAGTCGACGTTCTCCATGGGCGCCGCGATCGCTGCCACGGAAGGGGAGAGGCCCTCGACAGAGCTGATGATCTCCCTGAAGATCCTCTGACGAGCGCCACGCATCGGACCCGCGCCGGGGGGTGGTGATGACGCCATGCGCCCTGCCGCCGCAGGCAGGATCGTTGCTCGTGAAGATCCTCGTCAGCGTCCTGCCTGTCCTGGCCTACCTGGTCGTCCTCGTGTTCCTGGACAGCTTCAAGCTTGTGCGGCCGCGCGCCCTGCTCTGGGCCCTGCTGGTGGGATGCGGCGCGGCGCTCGTCTCGCGCTTCGTCAACGGCCGCCTCTTCACGGCGCTCGGCTGGGATCTCGGGCTCTACTCCCGCTACCTAAGCCCGGTGATCGAGGAGGCGGCCAAGGGGCTCTTCCTCGTCCATCTGATCCGCAGCCGCCGCGTGGGCTTTCTCGTGGACGCGGCGATCCTCGGATTCGCCGTGGGGGCGGGCTTCGCCGTCGTCGAGAACCTCCACTACCTGGCGGGATTGCCGGCGGCCGATCTGCTGCTGTGGATCATCCGGGGCTTCGGCACGGCCATCATGCACGGCGGCGCCGCCGCGCTCTTCGCCCTGATGGCCCAGAGTCTGGCCGAGCGGCGGCAGGCGGCCAGCTGGTCGCCCTTCCTGCCCGCCCTGCTGCTGGCCGCCGTCGTGCACTCCCTCTACAACCACTTCCTGGTATCCCCCCTGCTGGCCACCCTGGGCCTGGTGGGGGGGATCCCCCTGGTCACGGTCCTGGTCTACCGGCGCAGCGAGCGGGCGCTGCGCGCCTGGATGGACATCGGCATGGACGGCGAGATGCGCATGCTGGCCATGATCACCCGCGGCGAGTTCCTGCGCACGCGCACGGGCCGCTACCTGCTCTCGCTCAAGGAGCGATTCCCGGGGCACGTGGTGGCCGACATGCTCTGCCTGCTCAGGCTCCACCTGGAGCTGTCGCTCCAGGCCAAGGGCCTGCTGCTCATGCGCGAGGCGGGCTACACGCCCGCCGCCGATCCGGCCACGCGGGAGAAGCTGGCGGAGCTGGCCTTCCTGGAAAGGAGCATCGGGCCCACGGGCAAGCTGGCGGTCATGCCCGTCCTGCGCTGGCGGCGCCGGGACCTGTGGCAGATGTACCTGCTGCGGGAGAGTTGACGCGCCGGTTCGACGCCGCCGGCCTCGCCGTGGTCACGGCCTGAATCGCCTTCGTCTTGACAGGGAGCGCCACCAGTGTGGCGCCGAGCGAAAGGCCTCCTCGTCATGAATCCTGGGGTGCGGGCGTGATCGGGAGAATCCTTGCCCACTACGAGATCCTGGCCCGGCTCGGCGAGGGCGCCATGGGCGAGGTCTACAGGGCCCGGGACCTGAAGCTCGAGCGCGACGTCGCCCTGAAGTTCCTCAAGCCCCAGGCCGTGGGCGGCGGCCAGGATCGCGACCGCTTCCTGCGCGAGGCCCGGGCCGCCGCCGCCCTGGACCATCCCAACATCTGCACCGTCCACGAGATCGGCGAGGCCGAGGGCCGCACCTACATCGCCATGGCCTGCGTGGAGGGGCCGAGCCTGCGCGAGCGGATCGACGCCGGCCCCCTGGCGCTGGACGAGGCGCTCGATCTGGCCGTCCAGGCCGCCTCGGGGCTGAAGGCGGCCCACGCCAAGGGGATCGTCCACCGGGACGTCAAGCCCGCCAACATCATGCTCGACGCCGAGGGCCGGGCCACGATCATGGACTTCGGCCTGGCGCGGACGGCCGACGCCACGCGGCTGACGCAGGACGGCTCGACGCTGGGCACGGCGGCCTACATGGCGCCGGAGCAGGCGCAGGGCCTGGAGGCGGGCCCCCAGGCGGACGTCTGGGCGCTGGGGGTGGTGCTGTTCGAGATGCTCACGGGGCGGCTGCCGTTCCGGGGCGAGCACGTGCCGGCCCTGATGTTCGCCATCGTGCACGAGGAGCCGACGCCGCTGCGCGAGCTCGCGCCCGACCTGCCGGCGGGCCTGGAGCGGGTCGTCGGCAGGGCCCTGGCCAAGGACCCGCAGCGGCGCTATCCGGACATGGCGGCC
>JAFGBK010000140.1 GCA_016933175.1 Candidatus Krumholzibacteriota bacterium
CCCGGCGGCGCCGGAAGAGACCCCCACCGTCGCCTCTTCGGATGCGGCACGCCGGGCCCCCGCGGCCGCAGCGACGGAGGGCGCGCCGACGCGCTCGGCGGCGCCCGAAGAAGCGACGCTGGAGATTCCGGTATTCGAACGATTGCCAAAGGGCAGGATGACTACTGAGGTGATGGACAAGCGGTGGGGCGAAGCCGGCTACGGCTGCATCAAGGGTCGCGTGACCGACGCCGATACGGGCGATCCGCTGTCCCACGCCGGCATCGCAGTGGAGGGGACGAACTGGAGTGCAGCGACCGAGGAGGATGGCAGCTTCGAGCTCTGCCTGCCGCCGGGCACCTACACACTGAGGGTGACCTTCAGGGGCTACGAGGTGGTCCAGTGCGCCGACATCGTCGTGAACCGCGACGCGACGGCACTCCTGGACTTCGCCATGAAGCCGGGCGTCGCCGGGGAGCTGCCGACGACGGTGGTGGAAGGCACGAAGCCCTATGTCGACGTCAAGAGCTCCGAGGTCAAGACACACAAGCGTGGCGGCGAGCTCCACGTCCGTGGTGGCCGCTCGGGTGAGACTTCGATGTTCATCGAAGGCGTGCCTGTCAGCGAGTCCCAGCCATCGCCGCAGATTTCAGGAATCGCGCGGGGCGGCGAAGCGGAAGAGGCGTTCGGTCGCCTGCGGCCGGGAACCCTCATCGAGCGGCCGCGGCGGCGCTGCTGGTGGCCGCCGGGGATCCGCCCGCCCGGCGGCGAGCCCTTCGCCGACATGTTCTTCCAGCACTACGGCGTCAATCCCTTCCTCGCCACCGAGGACGACGCCCTGAGCACCTTCGCCGTGGACGTGGACAACGCCAGCTACACCCTGACGCGCAGCTACATCGAGCGCGGCCACCTGCCGCCCCGCGACGCCGTGCGCGTCGAGGAGTTCGTCAACTTCTTCGACCCGGGCTGGCCGCGCGTGGCCGAGGGCGACTTCGCCCTGCGCGCCGACGGCATGCCGTCGCCCCACGGCGAGGGCTACCACCTGCTGCGCGTGGGCATCCAGGGCCGCGAGGTGGGCGACGACGAGCGCCTGCCCGCCAACCTGGTCTTCGTCATCGACACGTCGGGCTCCATGGCCCGCGAGAACCGACTTGAGCTGGTCAAGCGGGCCCTCATGGTGCTGATGGGCGAGCTGCGCGAGGGCGACACGGTGGGCATCGTCGAGTACGGCAGCCGCGGGCGCATCGTCCTGCAGCCCACGGGCGTGGAGGACCGCGAGGAGATCGAGCGGGCCGTCCTGTCACTGTCGCCGGGCGGCAGCACCAACGCCGAGGAGGGCCTCGAGCTGGGCTACATGATGGCGGCGCGGCGGCGCGATCCGGGCATCATCAACCGGATCATCCTCTGCTCGGACGGCGTGGCCAACACGGGCGAGACGCAGGCCGAGCGCATCCTCGACCGGGTGCGCCTGGAGAGCGACCGCGGCGTCCACCTGAGCGCCGTCGGCTTCGGCATGGGCAACTACAACGACGTGCTCATGGAGAAGCTGGCCGACCAGGGGGACGGCAACTACCACTACGTGGACCGCTTCGAGGAGGCGCGGCGCGTCTTCCGCGAGAACCTGACCGGCACCCTGCAGACCATCGCGCGCGACGCCAAGGTGCAGGTGGAGTTCGACGAGGAGAGCGTCAGCCGCTACCGCCTGCTGGGCTACGAGAACCGCGACGTGGCCGACGAGGACTTCCGCAACGACGCCGTGGACGCCGGCGAGCTGGGCGCGGGCCACACGGTGACGGCCCTCTACGAGATCAAGCTGACGGAGGACGCCCGCGAGGCCCTGGGCCGTGGGCGGCGGCCGAAGCACCTTGCCACCGTCCGCCTGCGCTACGAGCTGCCGGCCCACCACACGCGCGCGGGCGAGGTGATCGAGCTGGAGCGCGAGGTGACCACGCGCGACCTGGCCACCAGTGCGGAGCGGGCCAAGCCGGGGCTGCGCCTGGCGGCCCTCGCGGCCGAGTACGCCGAGATCCTGCGCCGGAGCTACTGGGCGCGGGGCGCGACGCTCGGCGACCTGGTGGGCGAGGCTCGCTCGTTGCTGGAAGACTTCTCCGGCGTCAGCGACGTGGAGGACCTGGTCTGGCTCATCCGCCGCGCGGCCGAGCTGGAGGAGCGCGACGCGCGCCTCGGGGATCCCGACCGCTACGAGCGCATCGGCGACGACCGGTGAGCCGGCTTCACGGCGCGCAGCCTCTTGAGATGCATGGGATTAGCGAACCGCCTCGGGCCCCGCGCCCGGGGCGGCCTTCTTCACGCGGCGCGGCGTGACGAATCCGCGCGTCATGCGTCGAAACAAAGGACGGGGTTCGCGCGAATAAGGACCTGTCAGCGGCGGTAGTCCCGGCCGTATTCACACGCGGCCGGCGCCGCGATCCCCAGGAGGCGTGCCATGTTCGAGCTTGGAATCCTACTCGTCCTGCTGATCGGCGCGGGACTGTTCATCGGGTTGATCTTCGCGCTGCTCGGCCTGGTCTTCAAGCTCATCCTGCTGCCCTTCCAGATCGGCTTCTGGCTGCTCAAGGGCGTGCTGGGGCTGGGCGTACTCCTGGTGGGTCTGCTCGTCTTCCTGCCGGTGTTCGGCGTGGCGCTGCCGGCGCTGCTGCTGATCTTCGGCTGGCCGCTGGCGATCATCGCCCTGATCATCTGGCTCATTCAGCGGGAAACGAAGCCCAGGCAAGCTGCCTGAAACC
>JAFGBK010000141.1 GCA_016933175.1 Candidatus Krumholzibacteriota bacterium
CAAGGATCTCTTCGAGCACCAGCTCGGCTGGCGGGAAACCGGCGACGGGCGCCTGCTGCGCCTGGCACGCTGGTGGTCGGCGGGCCTGGGCGTGACCGCCACCGTCATCGCCGTCATCTGGCCGGACATCATCGGGCTGCTGCTGTTCACCTACCACATCTGGGCGCCGGCGGTGATCGTCCCCGTGGTGGTGGGGGCGCTGAGTCGGGAGCGATCGCCCGCTTTGACGCGGACCGTCTTCATCACCATGCTGATTGCCATTGTCGGCACCTTCGTCTACCGCGCCACGCCGCCCAGCGCCACCTTCGACCCGGCGGTGTTCGGCGTGCTATTGGCGATGCTGGTCTTCAGTGTCCTGCGTCTCGCGGACCGGCGCCGCGCCCGTCGCCGGGAAGCCGCGGAGCCGCCCCCGGCGGCGCCGGGGCGGGAGGACTGAGGAAGCGGCGTCACGCCTGCCGCCGGGACGGTCCGGCCCTCAGCCGGCGGCCGGCTCCTCGTGGCGGGGGAGGTAGACGTCGAAGCGGGCGCCCGCGCCGGGCTCGCTGGCCACGGTGATGGAGCCGCCGTAGCGCTCGACGATGCCGTGCACGGTGGCCAGGCCCAGGCCCGTGCCCTCGCCCGCCCGCCGCGTGGAGAAGTAGGGCTCGAAGATGCGCTCCCGCACGGCGGCGTCCATCCCGACACCGGTGTCCGTCACCGTGAGGCGCAGGTAGCGCGCGGCGCGCGGCTCGCGCACGGCGCCCCGCGCCGCCTGCCCGTGCACCTCGCGCAGCCCCACGGTGAGGGTGCCGCCCGTCTCCGCCATGGCGCGCAGGGCGTTGGTGCAGAGGTTCATGACCACCTGCTGGATCTGGGCCGGCACGGCCAGGACCGGCCCGCAGCCGGGATCGATCTCGCGCCGGAGGCTCACGCCGGCCGGCCGCCGGCCCGCCAGCAGGCCGAGGGTCTCCTCCACCAGGGGCTGCAGGCGCACGGGCTGCTGGTCCTGCTCGCCGCGCTTGCTGAAGGCGAGGATCTGCTTGACCAGCTCCGACGCCCGGTTGCCGGCCTTGATGATCTGCTCCATGTTGCGGACCGCGGTGCTGTCCGGCGCGAGGTCGTCCATGACCAGGTCGGCGTAGCCCAGCAATGCGTAGAGGATGTTGTTGAAGTCGTGGGCGATGCCGCCGGCCAGTGTGCCGATGGCCTCGAGCCGCTGGGCGCGGCGGAGCTGCCCCTCGAGCCGACGCTGCTCGGTGATGTCGCTGAGCACGGTGGCGTACTGGCCCGCCTGGGGGCGGTAGGCGCTGACCGCGAAGTAGCGGTTCCGCTCGCCCCAGTGGCACTCGAAGCGCAGCGAGCCGTCGTCGGCGGCGGGCGTCGGCGCGTCCTGCCGGAAGCAGGCGGGCAGCGCCTCGCATAGTGTCCGGCCGGCGAACTCGGCGACCGGCGTCTCGAGCAAGGCCGCGAACGTGGGGTTGACCTCCAGCAGGCGGGACTCGAGCCACGACCCGCTCACCGTTTCGCTCAGGGCGAAGCCATCCACCATGGTGTTGAACAGCAGGCGGTGCCGCGCCTCGCTCGCGCGCAGGGCCGCCTCCGCCTGGCGCCGCTCGCTGATGTCGCGCACGAGCGCCATCAGCCGCTGCGGACGGCCGGCCTCGTCACGCACCAGCCAGGCGCGCACGCTCACGGGCACCGCGGCGCCGTCCCGGCGCAGGTACTCCTTCTCGTGCTGGTCCTCGCTGCGGCGGCCCGCGACCATGGCCGCCAGGCGCAGCCGATCGTCGTCCCGGTACGGCGCGGCCGTCACGTCGAGGAAGGAGCGGCCCCGCAGTTCCTCGCTCGCGTAGCCGAGCATGCCCTGCAGGGCGGCGTTGGTCAGCTCGAAGCGCCCCGTCAGGTCGAGGAAGGCGATGCCGTCGCCGCTGGTGTCGAAGAGGCTGCGGTACTTGCGCTCCGATTCGCGCACCAGCTGGGCCGCCCGCTTGCGCGCCAGACCGCTCACCGTCAGGCCCGCCACCGTGCGCACGAGGCGCAGGTCCTCGGCGTTCCAGTCGTGGCCCCGGCGCAGGGCCTCGCAGGCGACGAAGCCCACCAGGCGCCGCGTCTGGACCAGGGGCACGAAGGCGGCCGCGCGGGCCTCGCGCCCGCGCAGCCAGTCCCGCTCCGAGTTCGCGCGGCGCGGCAGCGCCGTCGCGTCGTCGACGGAGACGTTCTCGAAGCGGCGCAGGATCTCCATGAGCCAGGGCAGGTCCGCCGCGGGCAGGAGCGGCTGTCGCCGGCGCTGCGGGATGATGCCGTGTCCGCACCACTCGTGCGTGGTCACCAGGGAGGCTTCGCCGCCGCCCTCGCTGAGCAACCAGAAGACGGTGCAGCGGTCGGCGTGGAGGAAGTCGCCCAGAAGCTTCAGGGCCCAGTCGACGCCGGCGTCGATGTCGTCGGGCTCCAGATTCGCGAAGTAGGTGGAGACGCGGGTGACGAGCAGCTCGCCCGCCTCGGCCCGGCGCCGGTCCGTGATGTCCACCAGCAGGCCCTGGCAGTGGGTCACCGCGCCCCGCTCGTCGCGTCCGATCCAGGTGCGGTCGTCCACCCAGCGGTACCCGCCGTCTCCGGTCAGGATCCGGTACTCGCGGCTGAGGGTCTGGCAGGCGGGATCGGCCAGGGCGACGGCGAGGGCGTCCGCGAGGTCGGCCCGGTCCTCGGCGTGGACGACCGCCGCCAGGCCCAGCCGGCCGGCGTGGAAATCCTCCGCGTCGTAGCCGAAGCGGCGCACGCTGTCGGAAACGTACTCCACGGGCCAGCCCGGTTCCGGCCGCCAGAGGAGCGCCACGGCGGGGCTGTAGTTGAGGACCCGCTCCAGGGCCTGCGGCCGGTCCGCCAGGCGCGCCAGGGCCATCTCGCTGCGGCCGCGCTCGATGACCTGCGCCGTGGTGACGGCCAGGTCCTCCAGGACCGCGTCGCTGTCGGGCGCCACCGGATGACGGCTGAACAGGGCCAGGACGCCGATCACGCGCCCTTCCGCCGACAGGAGGCGGTAGCCGGCGAAGGACGCCAGCGTGGCCGGCCAGGAATGGAAGCTCATGGGCAGGTCGTCGTGGATGGCGTTGGTGACGAACTTGGGCTCGTGGCCCCGCGCCACGAGGCCGATGCGATAGCAGCCGGTGCGCTTGAGATCCACGGCGGGCGGCGCCTCGGCGTCGTCGCCGATCCCGCCCTTGCGCAGGCAGTAGTCCCAGCGCCGAAAGGCGCCGCGCCGGCGCGCGAACTCCGTGTCGGGGCGGGCGGCGTCGAAGCACTCGCCGGTGGCGGTGATCCAGATGCGGACGAACTCGGCGTCGAAGATGCCGAGGATCCCCGCGACGACACGCTGGAGACGCTGCTTGGGCTCGGCGGGTCCCAGCAGCTCGCCCTTGAGCCGGTTCAAGGCGCGGATCCGCTCGACGGTGATGTCCTGCTGGCTCCGCTCGAGCAGCAGGGTCAGGGCGGCGTTGTCGCGGCCGTCCAGGCGCCGGCTGCGCAGGGCCAGCTCGCGGATCGCGCCGTCGGCGGCGCGCAGGCGGTGCACGGCGCGATAGGCGCGGCCGTCGGCCAGGTGCGCCGCGAACCCGGCGTCGCGCGCGAGGTCCGGGACCAGCTCCTGGAGCCGGCGGCCGCGCAGCTTGTCGCGGGACAGCCCGATGAGGGAGCACGCCTCTTGGTTGGCGTCGAGGAGGCGGCCGGACAGGTCATGCAGGAGGGCGGCGGCGTCCAGGGCCGCGAAGGCGCGGCGGAAGAGGCGGGTCTCCCGCGCCAGCCGCCGCGCGTAGTCGCGGCGCGCCGACAGCTCCCGGTCCAGGGGCCGGCGCGCCGCCTCGATGGCGCGCTGGACCTCCTCGGCGACGTGGTGGTGCAGGTCGGGGTCCGCCAGGCGGCCGCGGGCCAGGATCCGCTGGGCGACCCGGCTGGCGCTGTCCTCGTTCACGACCCGCTCCTCCCGGCGCTGCCGCTCGCCCGGCGGCCTCAGACGCGCCGCGCCGGCGCGCCGGCCGCCAGCTCGCGCACGGCATCCAGCAGCTCGCTGCGATCCACGGGTTTGGTGAAGGTGCGCGAGGCGCCGATCTTGCCGGCCACCTGGAGATAGCCCTCGGGCGCGATCTGCCCGCCGCCGGAGATGGCGATGATGGGCAGGTCCGGCCGCTCGCGTCGCAGCTCGCGGATGGTCTCGATGCCCTCCATCTCGGGCATGACGATGTCCGTGATCACCAGGTCGGCCGGCGTGCGCCGGTGCGCGCGGACGGCCTCCAGGCCGTCGGCGGCCTCGGTCACATCGAAGCCGGCGCGCTCCAGCGTCAGGCGCAGCATGGAGCGGACCTGCTCGTCGTCATCGACGACCAGGATGCGTGTCATGGCCATCCTCTCCGGGCTCGGCCCGCGGGAGCGATTCGTCCTGACAGGGAATCGGCAGGGAAGACGCTCGTCTTTAGCGGGAGTCACACCTTGTCCCGGCGGCCCCGCTGCCCTATGATGCGAGCGGCGGCGGCGTGCCGCCGTTTTTCCTTGGCGCCCGTCCCAGCGGGCCGCCCCGACGGGAGCGAACCATGAATCCCACCCTCGCCATCAACTTCTGGGGCGCAGCCCGCACGGTCACGGGCAGCCGTCACCTCATCGAGATCGGCGGCCGCCGGCTGCTGCTCGATTGCGGACTCTTCCAGGGCCGCCGCGCCGAGTCCGAGCAGCTCAACCGCGAGCTGCCCTTCAAGGCGAAGAAGCTGGACGCCGTGGTGCTGAGCCACGCCCACATCGACCACAGCGGCAATCTGCCGACCCTGGTGCGGCACGGTTTCCGCGGGCGGGTGCACTGCACCCCGGCCACGGCCGACCTGCTGGGCATCATGCTGCCCGACAGCGCCCACATCCAGGAGCAGGACGCCAAGTACCTGAACAAGCGTCTCAAGCACGGCGAGAAGGCGGTGGAACCCCTCTACGGCCTCAAGGATGTGGAGCGCCTGCTGGAGCTGGTCACGCCGCAGCGCTACCGCAAGGACTTCGAGCCGCTGCCGGGCGTCCGCTGCCGCTTTCTGGACGCCGGGCACATCCTCGGCAGCGCCATCGTCTGCCTCACGATCGACCGGGACGGCGCCGCGCCTTTCCGGCTGGTCTTTTCCGGCGACCTGGGGCGCGAGGACCTGCCCATCCTGCGCGATCCGGAGACGGTGGCGGGCGCCGACGCGCTCATCATCGAGAGCACCTACGGCGAGCGCTACCACGCCGACATCCGCAAGGCGGAGGAGCGCCTCGGAGCCGTGGTGAAGCGAACCATCGAGCGGGGGGGGAAGGTGATCATCCCCGCCTTCAGCGTCGGGCGCAGCCAGGAGATCGTCTACGAGCTCAACGAGCTCATGACGGCCGGCGCCATCCCCGCGATCCCCATCTACATCGACAGCCCCCTCACGGTAAAGGCCAGCCAGCTCTTCGCCAAGCACCGCGAGTGCTTCGACGAGGAGACCTGGGAGATCATCGCGCGCGGGGACGATCCCTTCGGCTTCGGCCGCATGACCTACATCAAGAACGTCGAGGGCTCCAAGGCCCTGAACCGGTTGGCGGAGCCCTGCGTCATCATCTCCGCCTCGGGCATGGCCGAGGCGGGGCGCATCCTGCACCACCTGAAGAACAGCGTCGAGGACCCGCGCAACACGATCCTCATCGTCGGCTTCATGGCCGAGCACACCCTGGGCCGGCGCCTGGAAGAAGGCGCCCGCGAGGTGCGCATCCTGGGCGGCACCTATCCGGTGCGGGCCGAGGTGCGCGCCCTGCACGCCTACAGCGCCCACGCCGACCGCGACGACCTGCTGAGCTTCGTGGCCGGCATGGACGCGCCC
Organism: Candidatus Krumholzibacteriota bacterium; assembly: GCA_016933175.1. Lineage (GTDB taxonomy): Bacteria > Krumholzibacteriota > Krumholzibacteriia > JACNKJ01 > JACNKJ01 > JAFGBK01. The sequence goes on from JAFGBK010000141.1 coordinate 5,841, forward strand.
CCACGCCGGGTCTTCGTGGTGCACGGCGAGGAGCGACAGGCCCTGTCCCTGGCCGCGGCCCTGCGCGAGAAGGGCCTGCCCCAGGTGGAGGTTCCCGCCTTCGGGGATCGCTTCCCGCTCGACTAGGCGCCGCCCGGTGGCGTCCGTCCACAGGAGGAAGGCATGCCCGCATCCCTGCGCCCCGTCCGGGCGGCCGCGCTGGCCGCCCTGCTGATCCTCGCCGCCTGCATCAAGGAGCGCATCGTCTACCTGGACGTGACGCCGCCGGCGGTGAGCATCGTCCAGCCCGCCGCCGACGACGAGGTGTCGGGCCTGGTGACCATCACGGCCCTGGCCGAGGACGCCGAGGGCGTCGTCAGCGTGGCCTTCTACGTGGACGGCGAGCTGCTGGGCGTCGACGAGGCGGCGCCCTGGGAGCAGCCCTGGCAGGCCGGCTTCTGGTCCGAGGGCGAGACCCACTGGCTCCTGGCCAGCGCCGAGGACCCCCGCGGCAACCTGGGCGTGTCCGACTCCATCCCCGTCACCCTGGCCGCGGGCGCCTCCCTGGTGCCGGCGCCCCTGGCGCCCGCCGACGGCGGCGACCTGGCGGGCTACGAGGCGGTCCTGACCTGGGCCTCCCTGGCCGCGGCCGCCGAGTACGAGGCCCAGGCCGCCCTGGCCGCGGACTTCGCGGCGCCCGTCTTCGCGGCCCTGACGGCCGACACCACGGCGACACTGCAGGCCCTCCTGGCGGGCCGCTACTACTGGCGCGTCCGCGCCCAGGACGGCGAGGGGCACTGGACGGCCTGGAGCGCCGTCCGCAACGTCCGCCAGCTCCAGGACTGGTGCCGCGTCTACGGCGGCGACGGCGACGACCGCCTCTGCTTCGCCGGCTCCGCGGGCGACGGCGCCGGCTACCTGCTGGCGGGCACCACGTCCTCGGCGGGCGCCGGCGGCGACGACTTCTGGCTCGTCCGCACGGACCTGGACCGCGTCGAGCAGTGGAGCCGGACCTTCGGTGGCGCCGGCGACGAGATCGCCCGCGCGGCGTCCATCCAGCCGGCGGGCAACGTGCTCATCGCCGGCAGCACCGACTCCGAGGGCGCCGGCAACGCGGACCTCTGGCTGCAGCTCGCGGACCCGGCCGGTGGTCCGGTCTGGAGCCGCGCCTACGGCGGCCCCGGCGACGACACGGCCCTGGACGTCCGCTTCTGCGAGGGCGGCTGGATCGCCTGCGGCAGCCGCACGACTCCGGCCGGCGACACCGACGCCTGGCTCCTGCGCCTGGACGCTGCCGGCGACACCCTCTGGACGCGCAGCTGGGGCGGCGCCGGCGACGACGCGGCCCACGGCGTGCGGGGCTACGCCAACACCGGCTGGTTCGTCGCGGGCAGCACGGCCTCCTTCGGCGCCGGCGGCCCCGACCTCTGGGTGATCTACACCGACGCCGTCGGCGACAGCCTCTGGACCCACCGCGCCGGCGGCGCTTACTGGGACGAGGGCCTGGCCGTCTCCCTCTCCGCCACGGACTCCGGCTGCCTGGCGGCCGGCTACAACTGGTCGGCCAGCAACGGCGGCCCCGACCTGTGGCTCGTCAAGCTCGGCCCCGACGGCGCCGCCGTCTGGGATCGCCTCTACGGCAGCCCGGGCGTCGAGCGGGCCAACGCCGTCGTCCAGGGAGCGTCGGGGCTGGTCCTGGCCGCCGGCGAGACCGATGCGTCGGGCAGCTACGACGGCTGGCTCCTGCACACCGCCGCGAACGGCGACAGCCTCTGGGCCCGCCGCTGGGGCGGCGTCGGCGACGACCGCATCCTGGCCCTGGGCAGCGCCGGATCCGCCGGCAACCTCCTGGCGGGATCGACGCGCTCCTTCGGCGCCGGCGGGCGCGACGGCTGGCTGCTCCTGGTCGATTGGGACGGCGAGCTGCAGCCGTGAGGATCGGCCTCGAGCTGAGCAGCGTCTGCCAGGTCCGGCCGACCGGCTGCGCCCGCTACAGCACCAGCCTCGTGACGGCCCTCGCCGCCCTGCGGGAGCGGAGCGAGGCGCCCCACGACCTCGTCCTCCTCTACCGGCTGTCCCGCTGGCGCAAGCGGCGCTGGTGCCACCGGCCGCCGAATCTACCCGTGCGCTGGTACCAGGAGCCCCTGTGGCCCCCGCGGCCGCCCGTGGACCTGGTCCACGGCACGGACGTGCGCGTGCCCGCCTGGCGCGGCGTCGCGCGCGTGGCCACCATCCACGACGTGTTCAGCCTCATCGGCGAGGACTGGTTCACGCCGGCCTACCGGGAGCGCAAGATCGCCCAGTACCGGCGCGCGGCCCGGCTCTGCCACCGGCTCGTCGCCGTGAGCGAGACCACCCGGCGCGACTTCCTGGCGCGGGTGGACTGCCCGCCCGAGCGGCTCCGCGTGGTGTCCGAGGGCGTGGACCCGGCCTTCGCGCCCGCCGGCGCCGAGGCGGTGGCGGCGCTCGCCCGCCGCCGCGGCCTGCCCGGGCGCTACCTGCTCTACCTGGGCTCCATCGACCGGCGCAAGAACGTCGGGCGCCTGATCGGCGCCTACGCGAGGAGCCGGGTCCGCGGGGAGCTGCCCCTGGTCCTGGCCGGCGGGCCCGGATTCGACGGCGGCCGGATCCGCGCCGAGGCCGAGGCCCTCGGCCTGGCGGGGGATCTCGTCTGGCTCGGCTACGCGGCGGACGCCGAGCTGCCGGCCCTCTACAGCGGCGCGGCGGCCTTCCTCTTCCCCACGCTCTACGAGGGCTTCGGCCTGCCCATCCTCGAGGCCATGGCCTGCGGCACGCCCGTGCTCGCGGGCGACCGCGGCGCCGCCCCCGAGACGGCCGGCGGCCACGCCGTGCTGGCCGATCCCGAGGACGAGACGGCCCTGGCCGCCGGCATCGAGGCGGTGCTCGGTCTCGGCGCGGCGGCGCGGGAGGCGGCGCGCGCCCACGCGTCGCGCTTCACCTGGGAGGCCTGCGCGCGCGGGGTCCTGGCCGTCTACGAGGAGGCCCTGGGCGCCGCGGGCGCCTGAGCCGCCCGCCGGCCGCGCCGCCGCCCGCGGCCCGCAGCGACGTCGGCCCGGCCGGCCGCGACCCTCAGAGCAGGAAGTCCGTGGACAGGAAGTCCGAGCGCCGCTCGCGCAGGATGCCGGTCACCAGGGCCTTGTTGGCCGGCGTGCCCTTGGCCGCCACCAGGGTGCGGATGGTGAACACGCGCAGGGCGTCGCTCACGGACAGGGTGCCCTCGGCCGAGTCCTTGCGACCGGTGAAGGGGAAGGTGTCCGGACCGCGCTGGCACTGGCTGTTGAGGTTCACCCGGCAGACCTGGTTCACCAGCGGGTCGATGAGGCGCGCCATGCGCTCGGGATCCTCGCCGAAGAGGCTCACCTGCTGGCCGTAGTTGGACTCGACCACGAAGCGCACGGGCTCCGCCGCGTCGCGGAAGGGCAGGACTGGCACCAGGGGGCCGAACTGCTCCTCGGCGTACAGGCGCATGCCTGACGCGACGGGGTGCACCAGGGCCGGGTGGATGTAGGTGGCGCAGGCCTCCCCACCGCGCGGATTGACCACCGCCGCGCCCTTCGCGACCGCGTCGGCCAGCAGGCTCGCCTGGTAGTCCACGGCGGCGCGCTCGGGCAGGGGGGTGAGGCGCACGCCCTCCTGCCAGGGCATGCCGGCGCGCAGCTCGGCGATGCCGGCCGCCAGGCGCTCGAGCATCTCGTCCAGGCGGCTCTCGTGGACGAAGAGGATCTTCAGGGCCGTGCAGCGCTGGCCGTTGAAGCTCAGGGCGCCCAGCAGGCACTCGGCGGCGGCCAGCTCCAGGTCGGCGTCGGCGAGCACGACGGCCGGGTTCTTGGCCTCCAGGCCCAGCACGCTGCGCAGGCGGTGGGGCCGGGGGTGCTGGCTTTTAAGCAGGTCGGCCACGCGGCTGGAGCCGATGAAGGCCAGCGCGTCCACGCCGCCGGAGGCCATCAGCGGCCCGGCCACCTCGCGGCCGTCGCCGGTGACGGTGTTCACCACGCCGGGCGGGAAGCAGTCGCGGAAGGCCTCCAGCAGGGGGCGGTGCAGCAGCACGCCCAGGCGCGGCGGCTTGAACACCACGCAGTTGCCCATGATCAGGGCGGGGATCAGCGTCGTGAAGGTCTCGTTGAGGGGGTAGTTGTAGGGCCCCATGCACAGGACGGCGCCCAGCGGGGCGCGGCGGACCTGGGCGAGGATGCCGTCCTCGATGAGGAAGCGCGACGAGACGCGGTCCAGGTCCTTGAGGGCGTCCACCGTGTCGCGGATGTAGTCGACGGTGCGGTCGAACTCCTTGCGCGCGTCCGGCAGGGTCTTGCCGATCTCCCACATGAGCAGCCGCACGATCGTGTCGCGGTGCTCGACCATGCGCAGGGCGAAGCGCTCGACGTGCTCGATGCGCGCGGCCACGGGCAGGGTCGGCCAGCGCCCGCGGCCCTCGTCCCAGGCGCGCCGGGCGGCGGCCAGGGCCGCCATGGCCTCGCGGCGGCCGAGCAGGGGATAGGCGCCCAGGCGCTGCGGCGCCACCGCATCGCCCGCGCGCAGGCAGACGGGCGAGAGCACCTCCTGCCGGGGGCCTTCCCAGCGCCGCAGGGCGCCGTCCACGAGGTACTCGCGCTGCTCGAGGGGCAGCTCCGCCGGCACATGCTCGGCGGGCAGGTCGGCCTCGCGGGGGAAGAGATCCGCGAGCCTGGCGGGCAGCGTCATGGCCTCACCTCCGGTCGGGGACGGGCGCGGCCCGGCGGCCGCGCGGCGTGACTGTGACCGAGGCGCCAGGCGCCGTCAAGCGGGGTACGGGGCTTGCATCGGGGCCGCTGGCCAACGGAGGTCCCCATGTTCGACGTGCGCGGCGACACCGAGCGGAACCGACTCACCCTCGTCCTCATCGGGTACTGCGAGGCGCCGAAGGTCCGCCGGGCGGTCGATGCCGCCCGCGAGGCCCTGGGCGGCCTGCGCGCCGGCTTCGACGTCCTGGTGGACCTCAGCGGCTACCAGTGCGCCGGCGAGGCCTGCGCCCGCGAGCTCGGCCGCGTGGAGCGGCTGGCCCGCGAGGCGGGCGGGCGGCGGCTGGTGCGCGTCCTGGGCCGCGATGTGCCGCGCGCCTGGGCGCCGCCGGGCCGCGACGGGGGCCTGGAGATCCACGAGGTGGCCACCCTCCTGGCCGCCGAGGAGCTGCTGGCCGCCCTCGCCGTCTGACGGCGGCCGGGCAATCTGCCCGCCGGCCGTGCGCCCCGCGCGGCCGGCTCCCTTCCCCGCACGGTGTTTCGGCTGGCCGCGCGCGCGCGGCGGCGCTAGGATGCCGCCGGACCGGCGACGCGGGAGGCGCGCATGGGCCCCATGGCGGTCATCGACGTGGGCAGCAACTCGGTCAAGCTCTGCGTGGCGCGGGTCGCCGACGGGCGGCTCGTGGACCGCCACGACCGCGTGCGCATCACGCGCCTCGCCGCGGGCCTGGTCCCCGGCGGCCGCCTGCAGCCCGAGGCGGCGGCGCGGACCCTCGCGGCCCTGACCGAGCTGGCCGCAGAAGCGCGGGCACGCGGCGCCGAGCGCATCCTGGCCGCCGGCACCATGGCCCTGCGCCTGGCCGACGACGCGCCGGCCTTCCTCGCCAAGGTCCGCCGGCGCACCGGCCTCGCCATCGCCATCCTCGACGGCGACGAGGAGGCCCGCCTGGCCTGGCGGGCGGCGGCCGCGGCGGGGCCCGGCGAGGGTCCCCTGCTCGTCGTCGACGTCGGCGGCGCCAGCACGGAGTTCATCCGCGGCGCGGGCGGCCGCCTCGGCGCCCGGCGCAGCGAGCCGGTGGGGGTGGTCTCCCTCACCGAGGCCCACCTGGCCGTCGATCCCCCGCGAGCAGCGGACCTGGCGGCCGTGCACGCGGCCCTGACCGGCGCCCTGGACTTCCTGCCGGCCTTCGCCGCACCACGGCCGGCGGCCCTGGTGGGCGTGGGCGGCACGGCGACCACGCTGGCCGCCGTGGCCCAGGGCCTGGAGCCCTACGATCCCGCGCGCGTGCAGGGCTTCGGTGTCTCGAGGGCGGAGCTGGCGCGCCAGATCGAGCGGTACCGGACCCTGACCCGGGACGAACGGCGGCGGCTGCCGGGGCTCATGCCCGAGCGCGCAGACGTCATCCTGGCCGGGGCCCTCCTGCTCGCCGCCGTCCTGGCGATCCTGGACCTGCCGGAGCTGCGCGTCAGCGACTACGGACTGCGCCACGCCCTCCTGCTGGAGGCCGCGGGCTGAGGCCGCCGCGCGCCCGCCGCCGCGTCGCGGGGGGACCGGCGCCGCCGCGGATGTCCGCCGCCCGCCAAGATGCACTTGGCAGCCGCAGCCGATCGTGGTCTAGTGTCGGGATGCGGCGACCGGCGCCGCGAGCGAGAGGGGGCGGCGTGGACATTCTCTTCCGCAGGACCCGGCACCTGGAGCGGCAGATCGACGAGTACCTGGACCTGGTGGTCCAGGGCGGCCTCGTCTTCAAGCAGGGCATGCGCTACTACCTGGCGGGGCGCTACGACGAGTTCGAGGAGCGTCTGGCCAGGCTGGATCGCATCGAGAGCAAGGCCGACGAGCTGCGGCGCGGCGTGGAGAACGAGCTCTACACCCACACCCTCATTCCCGAGAGCCGGGGCGACGTGCTGGGCCTGCTCGAGAGCAGCGACAAGGTGCTCAACCAGGCGGCCTTCAACCTCAAGGAATACTCCATCGAGCGCCCGGCGATACCCGAGTCCCTGCGGCCCCTCTTCCTGGAGCTGGTGGATGCGGCCATCGCCGCCCAGGAGGCCATGGTGCTCGCCGTGCGCGCCTACTTCCGCAACCCGGCGGCGGTGCGTGACCACGTCACCAAGACCCTCTTCAACGAGACCGAATCCGACCGGGCCGGCGAGCGCTTCCGCCGCGAGGTCTTCGCCATGGACCTCGAGCTGAGCCACAAGGCGCAGATGCGCCACTTCGCGCTCCGGGTGGACAGCGTCGCCGACCTGGCCGAAGACGTCTGCGACCGCCTGGCCATCGCCGTCATCAAGCGCTCCCTCTAGGAGGGCCGTGATCTCGCTGTTCCTCCTCAGCGGCCTGTTCCTCGGCTGGTCCCTCGGCGCCAACGACGCCGCCAACGTCATCGGCACGGCCGTGGGCACGCGCATGCTCCGCTTCCGCACGGCGGCCCTCATCGTCTCCCTCTTCGTGATCCTCGGCGCCGTGATCAGCGGCGCGGGCGCCTCCGGCACCCTGGGCCGGCTGGGGGCCGTGGACGCCCTGGCCGGCTCCTTCACGGTCGCCCTGGCGGCGGCCGTCACCGTCACCTGGATGACGCGCGCGCGCCTGCCCGTCTCGGTGTCCCAGGCCATCGTCGGCGCCATCGTGGGCTGGAATCTCTTCACGGGCGTGCCCACGGATTTCAACGTCCTCGGCCGCATCCTGGCCACCTGGGTCTTCTGCCCCGTCCTGGCGGCCCTGCTGGCCGTGCTTCTGTTCCTGCCGGCGCGGGCGCTGCTGGAGCGGCTGCGCATCCACCTGCTGGAGCTGGACGCCACCACGCGGGCCCTGCTCATCCTCGCGGCCGCCTTCGGCGCCTACAGCCTCGGCGCCAACAACATCGCCAACGTCATGGGCGTCTTCGTGTCGGCGAGCGCCATGCCGAACCTGACGCTGTGGGGGCTGCCGAGCCTGGACAGCACGCGCCAGCTCTTCCTGCTCGGCGCCCTGGCCATCGCCGTGGGCGTCTTCACCTACTCGCGGCGGACCATCGGCACCGTGGGCGCGCGCCTGACCCGGCTGACGCCCATGACCGCCCTCATCGTCGTGGTGGCGCAATCCCTGGTGCTCTTCCTCTTCGCGTCGGAGGGCCTGGAGCGCTGGCTCGTGACCCGCGGCCTGCCCACCCTGCCCCTGGTGCCCGTCTCCAGCTCCCACGCGGTGGTGGGGGCCATTATCGGCATCGGCCTGGCCAAGGGCGCCCGCGGCGTGAACATGCGCGTCCTGGGGCGCATCGCCCAGGGCTGGGTGGCCACGCCCGTGGCCGCCGCCCTCCTGTCCTGGGCGGCCCTGTTCTTCATGCAGAACGTCTTCGAGCTGCGCGTGGTCACCCCCCAGCGCTACGAGGTCACGCCGGCCGTGCTGGAACACCTCGCGTCCCGCGGCGTCGTGATCCCCGAGGTGGAAGCGCTCTCGGGCTCGACCTTCACCAGCGCCGCCAGCTTCCGCCGGGCTCTGCCCGCGACGGGCGTCTTCCGCCGCGAGCCGCGGATGTTCGCCGTCATGAACGCCGCCGAGGTGCACGTCACGCGCATCGACTCCCTCTGGCTGCCCGCGCGCCTGGACACGAGCCGCTTCGGCGCCGGCGCGCTGGCCGCCATCAAGCGTCTCCACGGCGAGAGCTTCCGGCACCGGTGGCAGCTCAACGAGGCGCTGGCGGCCCAGAGCGAGGCCTGGCGACCCGCCACGGGCTGGGGCCACCAGGCGCTCAACAAGGAGCTCAACAGGATGCGGGAGGATGTCCAGCGGACCTTCGCCGAGCCGGCGGACTCCCCCTAGGAAAGGAGCAGCCATGCCGAGAACGCCCGCGCCGCTGCTGGCGGCGCTCGCCCTTGTCCTGGCGGCCTGGCCGGCCGCCGAGGTCGCCGCCACGCCGGGGGACGTCGCCGTCTCCTTCCCCACGCCCGACCGCCAGCCCACGGGACTGTGCTGGGACGGCGAGCGGCTCTGGCTGGCCGACCGCCTGAGCGACCGGCTCACCGCCCTGGATCCGGCCACCGGGGCCGTGCTGCGCGACCTGCCCGCGCCCGGCTTCGTGCCGCGGGGCCTGGCCTTCGACGGCGAGGCTCTCTGGTGCCTGGACGCCGAGGAGGGGATGATCCACCGCGTGGATCCCGCGACGGGCGTCACCCTGCGCAGCATCCACGCCTTCGGCGACGGGCCCCAGGGCCTGGCCTGGGACGGGACCGCCCTCTGGATCTCCGACGAGGGCGCCGACCTGATCAGCCAGATCTCCACGGCCGACGGCACGGTCATCCGCGAGTTCCCGGCGCCCGCCGGCGCGCCCCAGGGCCTGGCCTGGGACGGCGCCTTTCTCTGGTGCGCCGACCGCGGCCGCGACCGCCTCTACATGATCGATCCCGACAGCGGCGAGGTCCTGCTGAGCCTGGACGCGCCCGGCGCCTATGCCCGCGGCCTGGCCTGGGACGGCGCCCGCCTCTGGTGCGTGGACTTCCAGACGGACCGCGTCTACGGCCTGGTGGTGGACGACGGGGTTCCCTACAAGAACGGCGAGCCCAAGGACCTGCGCCTCACCCTCCATCACGAAACGCGCAACTACGGGCCCGGCGAGCTGCTGGAGCTGGACGTCTACTTCGCCCTGCCCGATGAGCGGCCCAACCAGGCGCTGCTCTCGCCCCTGCGCTTCGACCCGGAGCCGACGGACCGCGTGACGGACCGCTGGGGGCAGCCGCTGGCCCACTGGCGCCACGTCGACCTGCCCCTGGCCCAGCCGGTTCGCGTCAGCATGAGCCTGGACGTGCGCCTGATGGAGACGCGCTGGTTCGTCTTCCCCGATCGCGTGGGCGCGCTCGCGGACATCCCGCGGGAGATCCGCAAGCGCTACCTCGGCGACGAGGACAAGTACCGCCTCGACGATCCCGTCATCCGCCGCGCCGTCGACGCGGCCCTGGCCGGCGAGGAGCGGCCCTACTGGATGCTGCGGCGCCTGTACCGCGCCGTCCGCGAGCGCCTGGCCTACGAGCTGGCCGGCGGCTGGAACGTGGCGCCGGCCGTGCTCGAGCGCGGCAACGGGTCGTGCAGCGAGTACAGCTTCGTCTTCATCGCGCTGTGCCGCGCCGCCGGGCTGCCGGCGCGCTACGTGGGCTCGGTGGCCGTGCGCGGCGACGACGCCTCCCTGGACGATGTCTTCCACCGCTGGTGCGAGGTCTACCTGCCCGGCTACGGCTGGCTCCCGGTGGATCCCTCGGGCGGCGACCAGGCGCGCCCGGCCGACGTCGCCGAGTACTTCGGCCACCTGGCGCCGCGCTTTCTCATCACCACCCAGGGCGGCGGCGCCTCGGAGTACCTGGGCTGGCAGTACAACGCCGACGAGCGCTGGCGCTCCCGCGGCCCCGTCAAGGTGCACGTGGAGACCATCGGCGAGTGGAGTCCCCTGCCTGAGGCCGGCGACTAGGCCGCGCCGCGCCGCGGGCGCGCCCCGCCGCCGTCCCGGCCGCGGCGGGTCGCTCTATTGCCCGCACTCGTAGCGCAGGGAGCGCGCCATCTCCGCCCGCCGCTCGGCCGAGAGGAAGGGCGCCAGCTGGGCCTCGGCGAAGCAGGGGCTGCCGGTGGGCAGGCTGGGCAGCCAGTAGATGGGCGCGCCCGCCGCCACCAGTCGCCGCTGCACCTCGCGCCGCGACGTGCTGTCGGCCCAGGCCGCGCGGGGGGAGAGGTCCGCCGCGAGGCAGAGCCCGGCCAGCGTGCCGGCGGCCTCGCCCACGGCCCACTCGATGGGATGCAGGCGCGTGCAGGCAGCCGTCACGTGGGTGACGCCGAGGGTCTTGCCGGCCGCCACCAGGTTCTCCACGCGGACGGGGATCAGCGCGCCCAGGGGGATCTGGAAGGGCAGGGTCTCCTCGATGAGCAGGGGCTCGCCGCAGGGGCCCGGGTGGAGATCGATCCGGTAGAAGCCCACGGCCACGGCGTCGTCGAAGAAGCGGGCGCGGATGGGATCGTCCACCAGGGCCGCGGCCACGTCCTGCTCGCGCAGGGTCGTCACGGCGCGGATGCGGCGGGACTCGCGCACGTAGGGGTGCATGGCCAGGCCGTCGGCGGTGCCCAGCGCGCCGCTACGCAGGGCCAGTTCGGGATAGCCCCTGCCGCCGCCGTCGTTCCGGGGCATCTCCGTGCGCAGCCAGTGGAGGAAGGCCAGGCTGAGGCGGCGCGCCTCGCGCAGGCGGCCGAGCGCCGCGGCCGCGTCGCCCGTGAGCAGGCTGCCGCCCCGGTAGTCGTTGGCGGGCCAGTTGAGCAGGGAGACGTCGTGGGGGTAGTGCCCGCCCGTGAAGGCCGCGCTGTCCACCAGCCGGCGGTAGCGCCAGAAGGAGCCGGCGGTGCCCGGCGCCCGGGTGAACATGCGCAGCGCGACGCGCCGCTCGCGCCCGCGCGCGTCCCTGGTGACGAAGTAGGGCAGGAAGGGCTGCTCGCGGCGCCAGCGCTCGTAGTCCGGCGGCACCGCGCCGCGGTGGTCCTCGCCCGGGCGGAACTCGACGACGATCGGATAGGTGAAGGCCTGCACGCAGTCCGGGTCGGGCCCCGCGGCGCGGGCGTGGGGCTCGCCCGTCTCGTCGCGGCCCTCGGCCCCGACCACATGCTCCGCGCCGCACAGGGGCAGCAGGTCGCCCAGCTCCGTGGCGTCCAGGAAGAGCGCCGCCCGCACGCGCACCAGCGCGCCGCCCGCGAGGTCCAGCAGGTCCACGTCGCGGACGCGGTCGCCCGCCGCCCGCGCGCGGCAGGGCTTGTGGCGTGTGAGGACGAGCAGGCGCCCGGACCTGCGGTGAGGGGCGAGGAGGCTGTCGATGACGGCCACGCCCACGGCCGGCTCGAAGCAGAGGCGGCTCGCCCAGGCCCCGCCGGGATTGAAGAGGGGATCCGCGCCTCGCTGCGGATCCGGCGCGCGGTGGCGGCGGTACCAGTCGCGCACGCCCTCGCGGAAGGCCTGGTAGCGGGCCGTGGCGCCGCCGTGGTCCGCCCAGCCGTTGTCGTCCAGGGCGGCGACGCCCTGGCTGGTGGCCTGGCCGCCCAGCCAGGACGTCTCCTCGCTCAGCAGCACGGTCCGGCCGGCGTCGCAGGCCGCCAGGGCCGCGGCCACGCCGCCCAGGCCGCCGCCGGCCACCAGGATGTCCACCGTCACCGTGCGGTCGGGCGGCCGCGACACGGGCAGGGCCGCCAGGCGCAGTCCCGCGATGTCCAGGACGCGGATCGTGTCGGCGGCCGCGCTCCCGGCTCGGGCGTCGCCCGACGTCAGGACCAGGCCGACCAGCAGGATCGCGAGGGATCGATGGTGCATGCCGCCTCCGCCGCGCCGGCGGCCTTCATGCCGGGCCGCCGGATCGTGTATCATTGACGCTCAGGGTAACGCCTCGCCGGGGAACGCGTCCATGCCTGCGCACCGTCTTGCCATCCTGCTCCTCCTCGCCGCCGCCGGCTCCGCCCGCGCCGCCACCGGCGTGGGAGCCGGCGATCCCGTGGCCGCCGACCTGCGCCCGCCCGCCATCGACCTGCTGGCGCCGGCGGAAGGGCAGGCCCTGCCGGCCGGCGGAGTCCAGGCCTTCCGCTGGATCGTCGCTGACAGCCACCTGCCCGCCGACAGCGCGGCGGTGATCCTGCGAATCCGCGTGGCGGGCGCCGTCGCCTGGGAGGCGGCTTTCGCACCGGCGGACAGCTTCCACGTGGACTGGACGGCGCCGGACCAGGAGGGCGCCGCGGGGGACTGGACCGTCTCGGCCCGGGACGCCTTCGGCAACGCGTCGTCGGCGCCGGCGTCCTTCGTCATCGCCGGCGCGGGCACCGCCGCGCCGCCGCCGCCGCCCGCGGCCGTTGAGCTGACACCGGCCCATCCCAATCCCTTCAATCCCGCCACCACCCTGCGCTTCTCCCTGCCGCGGCCCGCCCGCGCGACCCTCGCCGTCTTCGACGTCGCGGGGCGGCGCGTCGCCCTGCTGGCCGACGGGCCCCTGCCGGCCGGCCGGCACGCGGTGCGCTGGGAGGCCGCCGGGCAGGCGAGCGGCGTCTACCTGGCGCGCCTGGAGTGCGAGGGCGCGGTGCGGGTCCGCCGCCTGGTGCTGCTGAAATGAAACCGCGCCGCCGCCACGCCGTCCGCCGGGCGCTTCTCGCCGCGATCCTCCTCGCAGCCGCCGGCGCCG
>JAFGBK010000034.1 GCA_016933175.1 Candidatus Krumholzibacteriota bacterium
ACCTCCACCTGGTGGCCAGCATGCTGGCCTGCCCGGCTCCGGTCGAGCTGGCCGTGGCGCCCCTGCCCGCGTCCGCGGCCGCCGAGCTGGAGGCCTGGATCGACGCGATGGACGAGGAGCTGCCCCCCCTGGACCACTTCATCCTGCCGGGGGGCGGCCGGCTCGGCGCCGAGCTGCACCGCGCGCGCACCGTCTGCCGGCGCGCCGAGCGCCACGTCGTGGCACTTTCGAGACACGCTGACGTACCAGCCCCGGTGCGCGTCTACCTGAACCGGCTCTCGGACTTCCTCTTCACCGCCGCCCGCCTGGCCAACCGCCGGGAGGGGCTCGAGGAGGAGGCCTGGCCGGGGGAGTGATCCCCGGATTTCCCAGCCGCCGCGCGGCGGCGCATCCTCAGGAGGCTAGAGAGCATGAAGCGTCCCGTCCTCTTCACGGCAGTCCTGGTGCTGCTGGTGGCGGCCCTCGCCGGCGGCTGCGGCAAGACCACGGTCTCGCGCGTGGACACCGACACCACCATCGACCTGTCCGGGCACTGGAACGACACGGACAGCCGCCTGGTCTCCGAGGCCATGATCACCGACTGCCTCGGCTCGCCCTGGCTGCGGCGGCACATGATGGCCCAGCAGAAGAACCCGGCCGTCATCGTGGGCTCCATCCGCAACAAGACCAACGAGCACATCGCCACCGAGATCTTCGTCAAGGACCTGGAGCGCGCCTGCGTGACCAGCGGCGAGATCGACGTGGTGGCCTCGTCCGAGGAGCGCGGCGAGATCCGCGACGAGCGCCTGGACCAGCGCGTGAACGCCGATCCCGAGACCGTCAAGCAGATGGGCCGCGAGCTGGGCGCCGACTACATGCTCATCGGCACCATCAACACGCAGGGCGACGCGGCCGGCAACACGCAGGTCTTCTTCTTCTCGGTGGACCTGGAGCTGATCAACATCGAGACGAACCTCAAGGCCTGGATCGGCAACCACAAGATCAAGAAGGTCCGCGAGCAGAGCCGCTGGGGCGGCTAGGTCCGGCCCGATGACCCCACGCCCCGCACGCCGCTTCCGGCGGCGCGTCCTCCGCTGGCTCGCGCCGCTGCTCATGCTGGCCGTGGCCTGCGTGCCCTACGCCAGCAAGGTGTCCAAGGTGCGCACGGACCTGGCGAACGGCGATCCCGCCGCGGCCCTGGCGCGCCTGGAGAAGATGGGCGGCGACGGCCTGCCCGAGCTCATGGAGCGGGGCCTGCTGCAGTACCTGACGGGCGACCTGCCCGGCTGCCAGGAGACCTTCGCCCGGGCCCAGCAGGTGGTGCAGGACCTCTACACGCAGAGCCTCACGCGCGAGGCCGCGCGCCTGCTCATCAACGACACGATGCAGGCCTACCGCGGCGAGGTCTTCGAGCGCGTGTGGATCCACTACTACCGCGCCCTGGGCTACCTGGCCGCCGGCCAGCCCCACGAGGCGGCCGTGGAGGGGCGGGCCGTCACCGCGGACCTGCAGTACTACGCCGACACGGGCGCCGACGAGGCCAAGTACAAGAACGACCCCTTCCTGCAGTACTTCGCCGGCCTGCTCTACGAGGCCGACGGCGAGCTGAACGACGCCTGGATCAACTACCGCCAGGCCGAGCGGCTCTACCAGGCGGCGGATATCTACGGCGTGCCGGGGCCGCCCGCGCCCCTGGTGGCGGATCTCCTGCGCGCGGGCCGCGCCCTGCGCTTCGACGAGGAGGCGGCCGCCTACGAGGAGCGCTACGCGGGCGTCGAGGTGCCGGCGCGCGAGGCCGGCGAGGGAGATCTCGTGGTCCTGGTGGAGGCCCGCCTGGTGCCGGCCAAGCTCAACAACCGGATGGATTTTCCCATCTTCGGCGACGCCGACGACGACAACGACGACGCGGCCTGGGTCCTGGCCGAGGACAGCTACAACATCTGGCGGCGGGGCGAGCAGCGCGAGGTGAAGTACTGGCTCACCATCGCCCTGCCGGCCGTGGACGAACCGGAGCCGGCCCCGGGCGGCATGTGCTGGCGGGCCGGCGGGCGCCGGGGCGACCTGGCCCTGGCCGCCGACCTGGGCGCCCTGTCCCGGCAGTGCCTGGCGGACCGCTACCCGGCCGTGGTGGTGCGCACGGTGGCACGGGCCCTGCTCAAGTACTGGGCCAAGGAGAAGACCGAGGAGGAACAGGGCAAGGCGGCCGGCTTCCTGGTGGACATCCTGGGCTCGGCGACGGAGATGGCCGATACGCGGAGCTGGTCCACGCTGCCGGGGTATGTCCTCATCGGCCGCGGCCGCCTGCCCGCCGGGGAGCATGTGTTGACGGTGCAGGGCGGCGGCCTGAGCGGCCAGGCCACCGTGACCATCGCGCCCGGCAAGATGAACTTCGTGGCCCTGCGCCTGTTCTGAGAGAAGGAGAGACGATGTCCGACTTCCACCGCGACGTGCTGAAGATCGACGCCGAGCGGGCCAGCGAGGAGCTGGCCGCGAAACTGTCCGAGCAGATCGTCCACCGCCTGCACCGGCAGGGGGCCGTGGTGGGGGTGAGCGGCGGCATCGACAGCGCCACCGTGGCGGCCCTCTGCTGCAAGGCCCTCGGTCCCGAGCGCGTGCTGGGCGTGGCCATGCCCGAGAAGGACTCCAGCCCCGAGAGCTACGAGCTGGCCAGGGAGCTGGCGGCGCAGTACGGCTTCACGCTGATCCTGGAGGACCTCGAGCCGGCCCTGGCCGGCCTGGGCTGCTACCCGCGGCGCGACGAGGCCGTGGCCCGCGTCTTCCCCGACTACACGCCGGCGGCGAAGTTCAAGATCGTCCTGCCCACGAACCTGCTGGAGAGCGAGCGGCTCAACGTCTTCCGCGCCACGGTGGAGTACCCCGACGGGCGCGTGGAGACCCGGCGCCTGCCCGTGCGCGACTACCTGCAGATCGTCTCGGCCAGCAACATGAAGCAGCGCAGCCGCATGCTCATGCTCTACTACCACGCCGAGGTGAAGAACTACGCCGTCGTGGGCACGGGCAACAAGAACGAGCACGACCAGGGCTTCTTCGTGAAGTGGGGCGACGGCGGCGCGGACCTCAAGCCCATCGCCCACCTCTACAAGACGCAGGTCTACCAGATCGCCGAGGCCCTCGGTGTGCCCGCGGGCATCCGCGAGCGGACGCCCACGACCGACACCTACTCGGCCGAGGCCACCCAGGAGGAGTTCTTCTTCGCCCTGCCCTTCGCGCTGATGGACCTCCTGCACTGGGCCTGGGAGAACAAGGCCGACGCGGCCGAGGTGGCTGGCGTCCTCGACCTGACGGTGGAGCAGGTGGAGCGTGTCTGGCGGGACTTCGCCCGCAAGTGGACCACCACCGAGTACCTGCGCCTGATGCCCCTGCACTGGAACGACTGATGGCCCGCCCATGAGCCATCTATCTCGTTATCGTAAAGCGAGATAGCTCGGGATTCCGACCATTCCGACCTCAATCTCCCGCGCCGCCGTGCCGAAATAGATGGCAGAGGACCGCGCGCGAAACTCCGGAGGGGCCGGATGCCCATGTCCGCCGTCGAAAGCCGCAGACCCGCCCTGTTCACCAGCCGCTTCTGGTTCCGCGCCATCCAGGTGCTGAGCGGCCTGACCTGGGGCCTGTTCCTGTCCGCACTGTTCATGCTGGGGACGGCCCGCCCCGAGGTGGAGACCTACCTGGACCAGCGCTGGGACAAGGAAGTGCGCACCTGGTGGGACATGGAGATGGTGCGCCTGAGCGCGAAGTTCCTCGTGGCGGCGGCCCTGCTCTGCGCGCTGGCCTTCCTGCTCAACCTGGCCGTCAAGCGCGTCCGGCCCAACCACTACAGCCGGGTGTTCATCCCCGTCGGCCTGGCGGCGGCCATCGTCTTCGCCATCGTCGAGATGAAGTTCTAGGACTCGGCGCGGCCGCGCCGCGGCATCCCTACATCTTCCCCCGCACGGCCTTCTCGGCTTCCTCGGACCAGGCGGCGTTGCGCTCGGCGTCCAGGATGACGGGCGTGAGCAGCATCACCAGCTCGGTGCGGGTCTTCTCCTTGACGGTGCGGCGGAAGAAGTAGCCCAGGATGGGGATGCTCTTCAGGATGGGCACGCCCTGCCGGGTGTCGCGCAGGCCGTCGGCCATGAGGCCGGCGATGACCAGCGTCTCGCCGTCGGTCACCTTGCCCACCGTGTCCAGCTCGCGCACGCGCAGCACGGGCGAGCGGTCCTGGTTGGGGCTCTCCTCCACGCGCACGATGTCGGTGAGGGTGGGGTGCACGTTGAGGGTGACGGTCCCGTCGCCGCTCACCTGCGGCGTCACGTCCAGCACCAGCCCGACGGGGATCACCCGCGGGATGTAGGCGATCACCGGCTCGGTGGCCACGCCGTCGGTGACGATGGGCGGCTCCACCTGCGCCTCGAAGTAGACCTCCTCGGTGACCAGACGCACGACGGCCTTCTGGTTGTTGAGCGTCGTGATCTTGGGCTCGCTGATCACCTGCACGCGGCCCTGGGTCTCCACGGCCTCCAGCATGCTGGTCACGGACTTGCCGTTGACGACGAACTGGAAGAAGGGGCTGGTCAGGCCCTCGGTGCTGGTCAGCGCGCCGCCGACCTCCAGCTTGCCGCCGTCCACGACGTTGATGGCGTTCCAGTCGATGCCGCTGCGGTGGCCCTCGTCCAGGGTCACCTCGAGGATCTTCACCTCCACGGCCACCTGCCGCCGCAGGCTCTCGGTGAGCCGCGCCAGGAAGGACGCCACGCGGTCCACGCGCTTCCACTCGGCCGTCACCTGGATGACGCCGGCCATGGCGTTGGCCACCAGGCTGCGCCCCTCCTGGTCGGCGATGTTGACGCCGCCGCTCTCGCCGCCCGTGTCGCCGCCGTGCTCGATCAGCTCCGTGGCGCCGCCGAAGACCAGGGTCTGGAGGGCGGCCGCCACCTCGGGCCAGATGGCCATGCGCACGCTGCTGGTCACCTGGCTCTCGTTCTGCTCGTCGCCGCCGGAGCCCGTGTCCGACGCGCCGCCGCCCTGCCCGCGGCCGCTGATGCGCAGCTCGCCGCGGCCCTCGCGCTGAGCCACCATGTAATCGAAGTGGAACCAGCGCGTGACCAGCCCCTGCCGGTAGATGGTCAGCACGCCGCCTTCGAGCTCGTAGCCCAGGTCGATCGGATCGAGCAGGGAGCGCAGAGCCGTGGCGAGGTCCACGTTCTCCAGGTGGACGTTGACGCGCCCCTCCACGTCGGGCGCGATGCGCAGGGGCAGCCCCGCCTGCTCGGCCAGGCTGCTGAGGATGGTCCGCACGTCCACCCAGTCGCCGGTGATCAGCGTGATGGCCGGCCCGACGGGCGCGGGCGCTGTGATCGCGACCGGCGCCGGCGCGGGCGGGTGCTCGCGGGCCAGGGTGGCCAGGTCCGGCTGCGTGGCCGGCGCGGCCCCGGTCGCCTCTTCGGCGATCGGCGCCGTCTCGGCCGCCGGTGCTTCCGGCGCCTCGCCGGCGGCCGCCGTCGCGATCATCAGGGCCAGTGCGAAGGCCACGGTGGCGGCCAGCCAGGGAAGGGTCTTGCGTGCGATCATGGCGTCGTCCTCTCTGCGAGATCCGTCTCCGCGTCGCGGGGCGCCGTCCCCGCCGTGTTCGTCAGCGATCGTTCCACCGCGGCGCGAGCACCGTCGCCGTGGGGGAGTCGTCGCCCGGGTCGAGCCCCACCGCCAGGCGGCGCTCCTGGCCCGCCCGGCTCAGCAGCACGCCCCCGGCATCGATGCGCGCCACAAGCCAGCCCTCGATGCTGTCCCCTTCGCGCACGGGGAGGCCGTCCACGAGGGCCAGGGTGGCGCCGGGACGGAGCAGCACGGCCTGGCAGCGCGGGCCGCGCGGCGACGACTCGGGCGCCTTGGCCGCCAGCACCGCGTCCGGCACCGAGAAGGGATTGCCCGCGCCGGCCTGGAAGGGCGGCAGCCCGTTGGCGCGCCCGCGGGCCAGGCGCTGGATGCCGGCGCGCGTGTCCCGGCCGACGCGCCCGTAGTCGTCGGGCAGGCTCAGGGCCTCGAAGGCGTCCTCGGCCGGCGGCTCGAGCAGCGGGCCCGGCAGGGCGCGCGGCATCAGCACGAGCGCCAGGACCAGGGCGGCGCCGCCCAGGCCGAGCGCGAGGCGGGGGTCAGGCTTCGGTCTGGACATAGAACTCCAGTTCCATGGTCACGGAGATGTCCTCCTGCCGGCCGGGCAATATCTGCAAACGCCGCACCACCACGGCGCGCTCCACCCGCCGCAGCTCGTGGAGGAATACGGCAAGCTGCCCGTACTCCGAGGCGAAGCGCAGCTCCAGCCGGTGGGCGACCAGGCGCCCCCCGTCCAGGCGGGGCGGCTCCACGCCGAGGGCCTCCAGCTCCTCCGCCAGGGGTGGCTCTTCGACGTAGAGGCTGGCGGTGGTGCGCCGGTTCACCAGCGTCTCCAGGGGCTCGGGCGCCACCTGCACCTGGATGGGATCGACGCCGCTTTGCCGGGCGGCCTCGGCCAGGGACAGGAAGAGACGCTCCAGCCCGCGCTCGGGCGGGAAGCGCGTGTCGAAGCGCGCCAGGATGGCGTCCTTCCAGCGCGAGGCTGCCTCGCGCTCGGGAGGCGTGATGGCGGTCCAGACGCCCAGCGCCTCCAGCCGCGCGTCGAGCTGGGCGACGAGGGCCCGGTTCTCCCGCACCCGCGCCAGGCCGGCCGCCGCCAGCCAGGCGAACACGGCCAGCCAGGCCACGACCACCGCGAGCTGCGCGAGGCGCAGGCCGCGGGGCATCTCGATGCCGGCGAGCAGCCGCTTCACGACGCGTCCCCCCTGCGCAGGCGGTACTCCAGGCGGAAGCGGACGATGCTCAGGCCCGTCTCCTCGCCCTGGCCCTGGCGGATCTCCAGGTGGCTCGGCTCGCTGCCGCCCGTGAGGAAGCGGCTGTGCGCCAGGTTCGACTGCAGCTGGAGGAAGGCGTTCTGGGCCGTGGCGCTGCTGGCGCCGCGGCTCTCGCCCTCGAGCTGGAGCTGGTGGTTGCCGTGCTCGTCGCGCTCCATGCCGAGTCCGGTGAGGTGGACGCCCTGCGGGGTGCGCAGGGCCAGGTCCGCCAGCATGCCGGCCAGATCCGGGGCGCCGGCGCCATGGGCGTCCAGCACGGCTTCGCGCCCCAGCACGGCGCGGTGGCGCAGGTAGCCCAGGGCCGCGTCGCGAGCCTCGCGGGCGGCGGCGGGAATGCGCGCGGACTGTTCGGAAAGGGTCCGCTCCTGGACCAGGCGGGTCCAGAGGGCGCCGCCGGCCAGCAGGGGCAGGCCGATGACGCTCAGGGCCAGGCCGGCGGTGACCGTCCAGGATCGCAGCGTCCGCACGGAGACCGTCTCGCGCGGGGGCCGCTTGAGATGGAGGGTGCGCGTCTCGAAGCCGAGGGAGGCGCCGGCCAGCAGCAGCAGCAGCTTCGCCGGCGCGGCCTGGCCGCCCTGGGTGAAGCGGCGCTCGGCCTCCCAGGCCTCGACCTCCAGGCCGCCGCGGCCCGACAGCGCCCGCTTCAGCGCGGCGAGCAGGGGATCGGTGCCGGCCAGGTGGACCTTGCCGACGTGCGCGTCGCGCCGCACCTGCCGCACGGACATGTGCGAGCGGTCGATCTCGGTGAGCAGGCGCTGCTGGTACTGCTCGGGGTCGGCGCCGCCCGAGCGGTCCTCGGGCAGGCGGCGATAGAGCAGGACGTCGTGCTCGTCGCCCAGGAGCAGGAAGCGCTCGTCCTCGCCCAGGTAGACGACGCTCCAGGCGCCGGGCTCGACGCCGGGCAGGCGCGACAGCTCGCGCCGGAGCAGGCCGTCCAGGGCCAGGGCGTCGGGCAGCACGCGCGCCGGCGCGACGTCCCAGGCGGCCAGTCGCTCGCGCAGGGGGCGGAGCAGGTCGTTCTCGCTGAGCAGGGCGACGATCTCGCGCTTGCCGTCCGGGCTGCGCTCGGGCTGGCCGCGGCGCGGCCGCCACTCCAGCTCCCAGCCGGCGGCGGGCCGGCCGCGCTCGCGGTGGGCGAGGCCGACGATGGCCTTCTCCAGCTCCTTGCCCTTGAGGGCGGCCGGCAGCCGCGTCTCGAGCAGGAGCACCTTGTCGTTGGGCAGCAGCAGCGTGACCTCGCGGCTGCGGGCCAGCTCCTTGAGGCGGGGATGGTCCTCGGCGTCGAGGGGGATGGCGTCGGTCCACTCCACGCGGAAGACCAGGTCGCCGGCCACGGGGCTCAGCTTGAGGACATCCAGGACGCCCTCGCGGGGCCTCAGGCAGTAGGCGGCTGCGCGTTCGGTGGGCGGCATCTCACTCCATGGGCGCGCTGTTGACCACGAGGGCCAGGTCGTCGCCGGCGCCGTTCTCGTTGCGATGGTTGGGGCCGATGCTCCAGATGACGAGCTGCAGCCCCGAGGCCTCGACGCGCGAGCGGTAGCCCTGCCGCCAGCCGTCCAGGAAGGCGTCCTGCTCGAAACCGGCGTCCAGGTACTGGGTCTCCAGGAGGGCCAGGCTCGTGGGGAAGGCGCCGTTGTCCTCGTAGAAGGCGCGCGCGGCGTCGGCCAGGGTGTCCAGCTCCTCGACCGTGTCGCGCCGCTTGGCGCGGTCCAGGGGCGCCGTGGCCAGGACGACGAAGATGTCGTCGAGGGTGTCGGCGGCGGTGAGGTTCCAGGTGCCCGTCCGGCGCAGCTCGAGGCGCTTGTTGATGCCGGGGCTGGCCACGATGAGATCCACCGCCGCGCCCGTCACGCTGGGCGCCAGGTCGTAGACGTAGTTCTCGCCGAAGGCATCGCTGCGCACGGCCCGCAGGGGATCGCCGCTGGCGCCCGAGCCCAGGTAGGGGCCCTGCCAGCCGGCAACGCCGGGGTCCGCGACCAGGGCACCCAGGCCGTCGGCCTCGGCGGGGAAGGCGCCCGTGTCCTCGTAGTAGTCCTCCAGGGCCGCGCGGATGCGGCCCAGCTCCTGCTGCGTGGCGTCGTGGCGCGCGCGCGCCACCTGCCGGAAGGCCACCGGCGCGATGGCGCCGGCCATGATCGCCACGATGGCCACGGCGATGATGACCTCGATCAGCGTGAAGCCTCGCGCGCGCACGCTACATCCCTCCGATCTGGCTCTCGAGGGTGAAGATGGGCAGCAGCATGGCCAGCGCCGTCGTCACGACGATGGCGCCGAGCACGACGATGACCCCCGCCTCCATGAAGGTGAACAGCTGGCGCAGGGTGCGGGGCAGCTCCTTGTCCATGTGCTCGGCGGCCTTGCCGAGGGTCTGGTCCAGCTTGCCCGTGCGCTCGCCCACGGCCACCAGTCGCCGGATCAGGGGCGGGAAGCGTCCGCTGCGCTCGAAGGCCTCGGCCAGGGTGGTGCCGCCCAGCACCTGCTCGCGCACGTGGGCCAGCTCGGCGGCGTAGACGCGGTTGCCCACCACGCGCTGGAGCAGGCCCAGCATGCGGATGATGTCGATGCCGGCGCTGAGGAGCATGGCGAAGTTGCGCGCCATGCGGCTCAGGGCCAGCTTCTGCGCGAAGCCGCCCAGGACCGGCAGGCGCAGCAGAAGGTCGTCCAGGAGGTAGCGGCCGCGGTCCGTGCGGCGCAGCAGGTGCGCGCCCGTCACCGCCAGCACCAGGCCGACCAGCAGATACGGCCAGGTGTGCAGGAACAGGTCGCCGAAGCCCAGCACGCGCCGGGTCAGGACGGGCAGCTCGAAGTCCAGGTCGTTGAAGGCCTCGGCGAAGCGCGGGATCGCGTAGAGCAGGATGAGCAGGAACAGGCCCAGGGTCGCCGTGGCCAGGATCGCCGGGTAGGTCAGGGCCTGCTTGACCTTGCCGTGCAGGTCGTCGTTCCACTCGAGGAAGCGCACCAGCTCCTCGAAGGCGCCTTCCAGGTTGCCGGAGTTCTCGCCGGCGCGCAGCACGGCCACGTAGGTCTCGGGGAAGGCGTCGGCGTTCTGCGCCAGGGCATCGGCGAGCTGGCTGCCGGCGGCAACGTCCTCGCGGACCGCGCGCGCCACCTCGGCGAAGGGCCGGGTGCCCAGCGTCTCCTCGATGTCCCGCAGGGCCTGCAGCATGGGGATGCCCGACGTCAGGCAGGTGGCCATGTGCAGGGTGAAGTCCATCAGGTCGCGCTGGCTGCGCTTGCTGCGCAGGCGCAGGGAGCGGCCGATGTGATGCAGGCTGATGTGGCTGTCCAGCAAGACGAGGTTGCCGGCGGACAGGGCCGATTCCAGCGCGGCCGAGTCGGCCGCGCGGCGGAAGCCGGTGATCATCTCGCCGCCGGGCGTCAGCGCCTTGTAGCGGTACTCCCTCATGACGTCACCCGCAGCAGCTCGTCGATGCTGGTCTTGCCCTCCCGCACCTTGGCGAGGGCGTCCTCGCGCAGGGTCCGCATGCCCGCTTCGCGGGCGGCGGCGGCGATGTCCTCGCGCGTGGCACCCGCGGCGACGCGCAGGCGCAGATCCTCGCTCACGCGCAGGTACTCGAAGACGGCCAGTCGTCCCCGGTAGCCGGTCTGCTTGCAGGCCGGGCAGCCCCGGCCCACGGGGAAGGCCATGGCCGCGCCCTCGCCGGGGTCCAGCCCCAGCATGTCGCACTGGTCGGGCGTCAGGCTGCGCTCCTCGAGGCAGTCGGGGCAGACGGCGCGCACCAGCCGCTGGGCCAGGACGCCGATGAGCGTCGCCGCCAGCAGGAAGGGCTCGATGCCCATGTCCAGCAGGCGGGGCACGGCGCCGGCGGCGTCGTTGGTGTGCAGGGTGCTGAAGACCAGGTGGCCCGTCAGGGCCGCGCGGATGGCCATGCGGGCCGTCTCCTGGTCGCGGATCTCGCCCACGAGGATGATGTCGGGGTCCTGCCGCAGGATGGCCCGCAGGCCGGCGGCGAAGGAGAAGCCCTGGGCGGGCTGGATCTGCCCCTGGTTGATGAGCGGCAGCTCGTACTCGACGGGGTCCTCGAGCGTGATGATCTTCACGTCCGGCTTGTTGAGCCAGCTCAGGGCCGAATAGAGCGTGGTGGTCTTGCCCGAGCCCGTGGGGCCGGTCACCAGGACGATGCCGTGGCTGCGCGAGATGTCCTGGCGGAAGGTGCGCAGCACGGGCTCGGCCATGCCGATGCGCTCCAGGCCCAGGATGAGGTTCTCCTTGTCGAGGATGCGGGACACCAGGGTCTCGCCGTGCACGCCGGGGAAGGAGGAGACGCGCAGGTCCACCTTGCGGCTCTCGTCCTCGAAGAGGATGTGCCCGTCCTGGGGCAGGCGCGTCTCGGAGATGTTCATGTTGGCCATGATCTTCAGGCGCGTGGTGACGACGCTCTGCAGCTCCTTGGGCAGGGAGGGCCCCTGCACCAGCCGGCCGTCCAGGCGGTAGCGCGTGCGCAGCACGCGCTCCTCGGGCTCCACGTGGATGTCGGTGGCCTTCTCGTCCACGCCCTTCTGGATGAGCAGGTCCACCAGGCGCATGAAGGGGGACTCGCCGGCGGTGGCGCGGCCCTCCTCGCGCAGGGCGAAGCGCGCGTCCTCGATGGCGCGCTGAAGCAGGTCGTCGACGTCGACGCCGCCGCCATAGAAGCGCGGCAGGGCGGCCTCGATCTCGCTCTCGTTGACGTGGACCACCTCGATGTAGCGGTCCGAGAGGGTGCTGGCCTCGTCGATGGCCGTCAGGTCCATGGGATTGGCCATGGCGAGGACGAGGGTGTCGCCGTGCAGGCCGAGGGGGAGCACGCGCCGCTCGCGGGCGAACTCCGCCGGCAGCAGCTCGGCGGCCTCGGGCTGCACGGTGGCCGCGGCCAGGTCCATGTGGGGAACGCCGGCCTGCTCGGCGAGGATCTGGCCGATCTCGTTCTCCGTGCAGATGCCCAGACGCTGGAGGACGCCGCCCAGCTTCTCGCTGGTCTGGCGCTGCTCCTTCAGCGCGAGCTCGAGCTGCTCCTCGCTGATGCGTCCGGACTGGACGAGGATGTCGCCCAGCCGGCGGGCTACCTTGGTGTTCGCCAAGGATCCGCTCCCGCTCCGGCCCGGGTCTCCATGCGCGATCCGCCCCGGCGGGCCGGGCGGCCGGGGCGGTGGCGGGCGGCTGCCCGCGAGGCGGGCCTAGCGCATGGACGAGCCGCGGATGACGTAGCCCACGTCATCGCCGCCCGGCTCCTCGTCGAAGGCGTCGTCGGCGAAGTCCGTTTCGAAGATCCCGTTGGGTCCCGCCGAGAGCACCATCACGTTGTGACGGTCGAAGTTCTCGGTGCCCGTGCCGGCGATGGCCGGCTCGGCCCAGCGCATGTTGATCACGAAGGGATTGCCCCAGGGATCCATCGGCACCCGGTCCAGGTAGGGGCCGTTCCAGCCCGGCTCCGCGTGGGGATTCCGGCTGACGGCGGTCAGCGGGTTGCGGCCCGCGATTTGGTTGCGGATGAGAAAGGCCGTCAGGGTCTCGCAGGTGCCCGTCCGCGACCAGTTGCGGGAGCTGGGCAGGGCGCCGGATCCGCCCGGGATGCCGTTGTTGCCGCCGCCGAGGGTGTAGTTTCCCGCCAGGCGCCGGATGTCCGCCGCGGTGTCGTCGTCGGTCTGGTAGGGCCACTCGCCCACGTCCTTGTAGTAGCTGACCAGGGCGTTGCCGATGACCTGGGCGTCGCTCTGGGCGCGGGCCACGCGGCCCTGGTTGATGTTCTGGATCAGAGGCGGCGCGATGGCCACTGCCATGATGGCCACCAGCGCCACGGCGATGATCACCTCGATGAGTGTGAAACCGGCGGCCCGGCCGGACCGCTTGCACGGGCTGAGCATGGGTAGAAACCTCCCGATCAGGACTGTTCGTAAGGCCTTAGGCGAGATTCGCGCCAAGATGGCGGCTTGCCGGGATGGGAGAATCCCCTGGCGCGCCCTTGCGACACTTGTTCCGCAACTGTCTCAACCACAAGGGATTAAACGGTTTCATGCCTGCAATGCTCCGCTGGAGTGCAAACCTTGCCTGGCAGCCATGATCGCCGGAAGGGCGGAACAGGGTTTCAACATCCCTTTCGTCCGTCCGGCCGCTCCGGGGCGGCCAGGATCTGGCCAGTCGCCGCCCCGGCGTTGGAAAGACCTGTTCCACCGCGAGACAAAGCTGCCGGGCTTAGGCGTTGAACTGCCCCTGGGGCGGGACTAAGCTAGGGCACGCGGCCGGGCGGGCCGGCCGCGCGGAGCCCAAGGAGACGGAGGCATGAGCAGCGAAGACGGCACGAACGGCAAGACCTTCAACCCCGAGCGGGCTCTCATCTCCTGCCGGCGCGAATTCGGCGAGCACGGCGGCGTGACGCCCTCCATCGAGCGGTCCGCGACCTTCACGGTCATGGATCCGGGCACCATGCCGGAGATCTTCCAGGGCCTGATGGGACCCGACCAGGGCGGCTGCTTCCTCTACAGCCGGCACTTCAACCCGACCGTGGACGTGCTGGCGCGCTCCCTGGCCGCGATGGAGGGGACCGAGTTCGCCGTCTGCACGGCGAGCGGCATGGCCGCCATCAGCGCGGCGCTGCTCCAGATCTGCCAGCAGGGCGACCACATCGTCTCGAGCGACACCGTCTACGGCGGCACGCACGCCCTGCTCGGCGAGCTGCTGCCCCAGGTGGGCATCACCACCGCCTTCGTGGATCCCACCGACACCGCCGCCTTCGCGGCCGCCATCCGGCCCGAGACGAAGGTCCTCTACACGGAGGTGGTGGGCAATCCGACCCTCAAGGTGGCCGACATCCCCGCCCTGTCCCGGCTGGCCCGGGAGCGCGGCCTGCGGCTCGTGGTGGACAACACCTTCACGCCGATGATCGTCTCGCCGGCGCAGCTCGGCGCCGACATCGTCGCCTACTCCATGACCAAGTTCATGAACGGCGCCAGCGACCTCGTGGCCGGGGCCGTCTGCGCCAGCAGGGAGTTCGTCCACCAGCTCATGGACCTGCACACGGGCCGCCTGATGCTGCTGGGTCCCACCATGGACCCGCGGGTGGCCTACGACATCCACCAGCGGCTGCCCCACCTGGCCATCCGCATGCGGGAGCACAGCCGGCGGGCCCTGGCCATCGCCGAGCGCCTGGCGGCCATCGGCGCGCCCGTGGTCTACCCGGGTCTCGCGAACCACCCCCAGCGCGCGCTCTTCGCGGGGATGATGAACGAGGGCTACGGCTTCGGCGGCATGCTCACCCTCGACTGCGGCACGCGGGAGCGGGCCGAGGACCTCATGGACAAGCTCCAGAACGAGGAGCAGTTCGGGCTGATGGCCGTCTCCCTGGGCTACTTCGACACGCTCATGAGCTGCTCGGGCTCCTCGACGGCCTCGGAGATCGATCCCGAGGATCAGGCGAGGATGGGGCTCTCGCCCGGCCTGCTGCGCATCGCCGTGGGCTACACCGGCGCCCTGGAGGACCGCCTCGCGCAGATCGAAAGGGCGGTGAGGGCCATCGGCCTCGCGTCGAAGGCGACGGCGCGATAGCCGGCAGCACCCTCATGGGAACGAGATGGCGGCGATGGCCTTTCCCCTCGCTTCCGCTTTCAGAGTCAGCTCGGGGAAAGCCATCGCCGCCACCTCGCGACCGTCAGGGCGCTATCGACCACTCCATCGGCTCCGCTTCGAAGTCGGCTTCGGGGAAGCCATCCTCGCCCTGACGCACACGAGATGGAGGTTGCTTTCTTCATGACGAGATCGATGCGAGTGGCGTTGGGGCTCGTCGCGGCGGTGGTGGTGGGCGCGGCGGCGGCGGAAGCGTGCACCTCGGCGGTGGTCTCGGGCCGCGCGACGGCCGACGGGCGCCCCCTCCTGTGGAAGCAGCGCGACACGGAGACCCTGCCCAACGCCCTCAAGGGCTTCGCGGGCGAGCGCTTCCGCTTCGTCGGTGTGGTCAACGCCGACTCCTCGGCCGCCGAGCAGGTCTGGATGGGAGCCAACGAGGCCGGCCTGGCCGTCATGAACACGGCCAGCTACAACATGGACTACGAGCCGGCCTGGGAGGGTTCCACCGAGCGCGGAGGCGCGTTCATGCTGCGCGCCCTGGGAAGCTGCGCCACGGCCGCCGAGTTCGAGCGCCTGCTGGACGAAACCGACGGCGAGCGCGAGACCGAGTCCAACTTCGGCGTCATCGACGCGACCGGCGCGGCGGCCTACTACGAGGCCCATCCCTTCGCCTGGGTGAAGTTCGACGCCACCGATCCCCTCGTCGCCCCCGACGGCTACCTCATCCGCACCAACTTCTCGGCCACCGGCGCCGACGACCGGGGGTTCGGCTTCATCCGCCACGAGACGGCCTCCGAGCTCTTCGTCTGGGAACTGGCCACCGCGGGAGCCGTCACGGCGGACTTCCTGATCCTGGAGGCGGCGCGCAGCCTGCGCCACTCCCTGCTGGGCACCGACCTGTGGCGGGGTCCCCGGCCCCGCGACGCCGGCGACCGCACCATCATTCCCTTCAACGACTACGTGGCGCGCTACTACACCGTGTCGGCCATGGTGGTCGAGGGCGTGCGGCCGGGCGAGGACGCGTCCCTGACCACCCTCTGGACCGTTCTCGGCTGCCCGCTGGCGACGCCCGTCTTCCCCGTCTGGGTGGACGGCGACGCGGACCTGCCGGAGATCCTGCGCGGCGGCGCCGAGGCCGAGGCCCGGCTCAACCGCGCCAGCCTGGACCTCAAGCCGCGCCTGTGGCCCCTGGGCAAGGGCTCGGGTCCCAACTACCTGGACCTGGCGGCCCTGATCAACGCGGCAGGCACCGGCGTCCTGCAGCGGGTGCTGGCCGAGGACCGGCGCACCCTGGCCGAGACGCGGCCGCTGCTGGACGCCTGGCGCCAGGCGGGCGCCCGCGACGAGCGCGCGGCGCGGCGCCTGCAGGCGCGGATCGCCGAACGCCTGGCGGCCTTCTACGGAAGCGCCGACTGATCATTCTTTTCTCGACGCGGCATGCGCGCCGAGTTAGCATGCCGCCCCCGAACCACGGCGCGCGACCGCGCGCGAAGGAGGTCCCCATGCGCAGGAGCGCGATCATCGCTCTGGCCGCCCTGGCGCTGCTATCCGCCGGCTGCTCCAGCATGAGCCAGCAGGACAAGGGCGTCGTCATCGGCGCCACCTCGGGCGCCGTCATCGGCGGCGTCATCGGCGAGGCCAGCGGCAACACCGCCCTGGGCGCCATTCTCGGCGCCGCCATCGGCGGCGCGGCGGGGGGCATCATCGGCAACTACATGGACAAGCAGGCCGCCGAGATGGAGCGCGACCTGGAGGGCGCCCGCATCGAGCGCGTCGGCGAGGGCATCAAGATCACCTTCGACTCGGGCATCCTCTTCGACGTCAACCAGGCCGACCTGCAGCCCGCGGCCCAGGAGAACCTCGGCAAGCTGGCCGTGATCCTCAAGAAGTACGAGGACACGAACATCCTCATCGAGGGCCACACGGACGCCGACGGCTCCGACGCCTACAACCAGCAGCTCTCCGAGAGCCGCGCGTCGAGCGTCGCCGCCTACCTGGGGCAGCACGAGGTGGCCGCCGCCCGCATGATCACCGTCGGCTACGGCAAGGCGCAGCCCGTCGCCGACAACACGACGGCCGCCGGCAAGCGGCAGAACCGGCGCGTCGAGGTGGCCGTCATGGCCAACGACAAGCTGAAGAAGGCGGCCGAGAAGCAGGCCGGCCAGGGCTAGGGCCGCGCCGCGCGGACGGCGGCCATGAAGGCTCGCAGCCGGGCCGGGTCCAGGCGCCCGTCGATCCGCACGCCGCTGCAGACGTCCACGCCGAAGGGCTCCACGGCCCGGATGGCGGCGGCCACGTTGTCCGGCGTCAAGCCGCCGGCCAGGAAGACGGGGCGGTCCACCGCCTGGCGGATGCGTCGGCTGATCGTCCAGTCGTGAGTGCAGCCGGTGCCGCCCAGGGTGGGCACGGCGGCGTCGGGATCCCCCGAGTCCAGCAGGAGGCCGTCGGCGTTCGCCACCGCGCGCCGCGCCTCGTCCACGGAGTCCTCGCCCCGCACGTGGACCACCTGCACCAGGCGCACGCCGGGCAGGGCGGCGCGCAGGGCCGCGCGCGCGCCATCCGGCAGGGCGCGGCAGAGCTGGATCACGCCGGCGCCGCAGCGCCGCTGCTGCGCGGCGATGGCTTCCGGCTCCCGCATGCTCGTCAGCAGGACGGCGGCGACGCCCGGCGGAATGCCCGCCGCGATACGCGCGATGCGCGCTTCGGGAATGGGCCCCGGCCCGCTGGGCATGGCCGACACCAGGCCGACGGCGTCGGCGCCGTGCGAGACCGCCAGCGCCGCCTCCTCGCGGCTCGCGATGCAGCAGATCTTGACGCGCGTCCTCATGGACGCGCGTGGACCGGGTCCACCCACACGGCCGAGACCAGTCGATAGGGCCGCGCCTCGCGCCAGGTCTCGTAGCGCCAGAAGCGGCGCAGGTCCAGCTCCGTGGGATCGTCCACGGCGGCGATCTTCACGCCCGGCCGGTCGCCCCACATCATGACGTCATTGCGGATCGTTCCGTCCACACGCACCCAGCGGCGGCCGATGCGCACCTCGTTGAAGAAGTGGTCGGCGATCCATACGCCCCCCGAGTCGGGCAGGGCGATCCAGCCCCTGATCCATGCCTCCGGCAGCTCCACGCGCGGGTCCTCGCCCTCGTACCAGTAGATGAGCGGGATGGTGAGGATGGTCCGCTCGGGCAGGCCGGCCGCGCGCAGCAGGGCCCCGCGCAGGATGGACGTGGAGCCGCAGTCGCCGCGGGTCTGCCCCTCGAACATCCCCGAGGCGAAGAGCACGCTGGCCAGCACCTCCGCCTTCGCGTGCGTGGCGCTGGCGGGGAAGGGCGCGTCGCGCACCGCGCCCGCCGCGTCGCGGTGGACGTGGAAGTGCACGGGCAGGTCGGTGTCCAGGCCCAGGTCCGCGACCAGGTCCAGGTGGCGGTGCTCGCGCACCATGGGCAGCACGGCGAGCAGGGCGGCCAGGTCCGTGGGCGCGCCGTCCGCGCGGGCGCGCGCGGCGCGGCGCATGGCCTCCGTCCAGTCCTTGGCGTAGGTGGGCCGCGTGGCCTCGCTGGTGTCGGGCGCGTAGGGCGCGGGGTTGAGCAGGTGCCGCGCCGCGGGGTAGAGGCGCACCGCCACGCGCGTCACGTCGCCGTCGAGGCCCTCCAGGGCGCGGGCATCCTGGTGGAAGTCATTCATGGCCTCCAGGTCGAAGGGAGGCCTGAGGTCCAGGACCGCGAGGATGGCGGGCGCGTACTCGGCCCGCTCCTCCCAGCAGGCGTCCGGCAGGCCGTCGCCGTCGCTGTCGGCCCGCAGCGGATCCGTGCCGTGCTTGTGGATCTCCAGGTAGTCGTCGAGACCGTCGCCGTCCGTGTCGGAACGGTGGGGATCCGTGCCGCGGTCCCGCTCGACGGCGTCGGGCAGGCCGTCGCCGTCGGCGTCGGCCAGGGGCGGCAGCTCGGCCAGCTCCGCGGGCGGGCCGCAGGCGGCGGCGAGCAGGCAGCACAGGAAGGCGGCGGTCGCGGCGCGCATGGCGACCTCCCTGGTTGGGCGTTGCGCACCGCCTATGGTATCCTGCCCGCCATGCGATGCAAGCCCCACCTCTCCGCCGGCCGCGGCGCCCTTCTCGGCCACGCCCGCCGCGCGGCCGCTGGCGGCCTGGCGCGCAGCGCGGTCCGGACCGCCGCGTTCGCCGCCTCGCTGCTCCTCGCCCTCGCCGCGGCGCCGGCCGCGGCCGAGGATCCCCTGCCCCTGCCCGCCGGCGACTGGCAGCCCCGCCGCTACGTCTGCGCGCGCGCCGCGTCGCCGGTCGTGGTGGACGGCCGCCTGGACGAGCTCGCCTGGGTCGCCGCGCCCTGGACGGCCGACTTCGTGGACATCGCGGGCGCCGGCCGGCCGGCGCCTCGCCTGCGCACGCGGGCGAAGCTGCTCTGGGACGACGACGCCCTCTACGTGGCCGCCGAGCTGGAGGAGCCCCACCTGTGGGCCACCTACGACCGGCGCGACGCGGTCATCTACCACGAGAACGACTTCGAGGTCTTCATCGACCCGGACGGCGACAGCCACCTCTACTACGAGCTGGAGATCAACGCCCTCGGCACCGAGTGGGACCTGCTGCTCATTCGCCCCTACCGCGACGGCGGGCCGGCCGTCGATGCCTGGGACATCCCCGGCCTGGAGACGGCCGTCGCGCTGCGCGGCACCCTGAACGATCCCGGCGACACCGACGAGGGCTGGACCGTGGAGGCGGCCTTCCCCTGGCCCGCCCTCGCCGAGTGCGCCGGCCGCGACGCGCCGCCGCGGCCCGGCGACGTCTGGCGCGTTAACTTTTCGCGAGTCCAGTGGCGCCTGCGCGTCGAGGGCGGCCGCTACGTCAAGGAGGCGGACCCGGCCACGGGCCGCCCGCTCGCCGAGGACAACTGGGTCTGGTCGCCCCAGGGCCTCGTGGCCATGCACTACCCGGAGCTGTGGGGCTTCGTCTCCTTCAGCGGCCTGCCCGCGGGCCGGGCGCCGCGGGACTTCGCCCTGCCGGAGATCGAGCGGGCCCGCTGGACCCTGCGCTGCGTCTACTACGCCCAGCGCCGCCACCGCGCGATCCGCGGAAGCTGGGCGCCCGACTGGCCCGCGCTCGCGGCCGCCTTGCCGGAGCTGGGCGTCACCGTCGCGCCGGCGCCGGGCTGGTCCTGGCCGCCGGCGGTGACGGCAACGGCCGCGCGCTGCGAGGCCTCGCTGGCGGCGCCGGACGGCCGCGTCCTCGCCATCGACGAGGAGGGCCGCTGCCGATGAACATGACCCCCGGCGACTGGCTCATCGTCCTCGTCATGCTCGGCGCCATGCTCTACGGCGTGCGCCTGGGCGGGCGGCACATGAAGAGCGTGGCGGACTTCCTGGCCGCCGGCCGCACGGCCGGACGCTACCTGCTCAGCGTGGCCGGCGGCATCGCGGGGCTGGGCGCCATCACCATCGTCGGCCTGCTCGAGATGAACTACGTGGCGGGCTTCTCCATGTCCTGGTGGGGCCTGACCACGGGCGTGGTCGTCCTGCTGATGACGGTCTCCGGCTGGGTGACCTACCGCTTCCGCCAGACGCGCGCGCTGACCCTGGCCGAGTTCTTCGAGCGGCGCTACAGCAAGCGCTTCCGCGTCTTCGCGGGGCTCATCGCCTTCCTGTCGGGTATCGTCAACTTCGGCATCTTCCCGGCCGTTGGCGCGCGCTTCTTCATCCACTTCTGCGGCCTGCCGCAGCAGGTCGCGCTCGGGGGCCTCGCGGTGCCCACCTTCCCCCTGGTGATGATCGTGCTGCTGAGCATCGCCCTCTACTTCGTCTTCACGGGCGGGCAGGTGGCGGTGATGATCACGGACTTCGTCCAGGGCCTCTTCGTGAACCTGGTCTTCGTCGCCGTCGTCCTGTTCCTCTTCACGCGCGTGAGCTGGGGGCAGATGGTCGAGACCCTGAACATGGCGCCGGAGAACGCCTCCCTCATCAACCCTTTCCAGACCAGCCACGTCGAGGACTTCAACCTGGTCTACTTCGTCATCGGCATCTTCGGGCTGCTGTACGGGGCCATGTCCTGGCAGGGCACGCAGGCCTACAACGTCTCCGGGCGCAGCGCCCACGAGGCCAAGATGGGCGGCGTCCTGGGCAACTGGCGGAACTTCCCCCAGAACCTCTTCCTGCTCGTCGTGCCCATCATGGCCTACACCGTCCTGCACCACCCGGACTTCCACGGCGTCGCCGTCTGGGTGCGCGGGGCCCTGGCCGGCGTCGAGAACGGGCCCCTGCAGAGCCAGCTTCGCACGCCCCTGGTGCTGACGCGGCTGCTGCCGGCGGGCCTCATGGGCGCCTTCGCGGCGGTGATGCTGGCGGCCTTCGTCAGCACCCACGACACCTACCTGCACTCCTGGGGGAGCATCCTCATCCAGGACGTGGTGATGCCCTTCCGCCGCAAGCCCTTCTCGCCGCGCCGGCACCTGCTGGCCCTGCGCCTGTCCATCCTGGGCGTGGCCGTCTTCATCTTCTTCTTCAGCCTGCTCTTCCAGCAGAGCGAGTACATCTTCCTCTTCTTCGCCATCACGGGCGCCATCTTCGCCGGCGGCTCGGGAGCCGTGATCATCGGTGGGCTCTACTGGAAGCGCGGCACCACGCCCGCCGCCTGGACGGCGCTGATCACGGGCGCCACGGTCGCCGTGGGCGGCATCCTCATCCACCGCCTCGACCCCGCCCTGTTCGAGGCGAGCCGCGGCAACCTGCCCGTCCTGTCGCGCGCCTTCTGGTCCTGCCTGCACTGGCTCTACCGCATCAACGGCCAGCAGTACTGGGCCGTGGCCATGTTCGGCGCCACGCTGCTCTACGTCGCCGTGTCACTGCTGGGGCCACGGCGAACCTACGACCTGGACCGCGCCCTGCACCGCGGCCGCCACGCCGTCGCCGGCGAGATGGAG
>JAFGBK010000142.1 GCA_016933175.1 Candidatus Krumholzibacteriota bacterium
CTGCCTGGCGAAGGTGAAGGAGACGGTGCTCTACCTCGCCGACGCGGAGGACGTGTACGGCGCTGGCGACGACCTGTCCGCCGCCCTGCGCCTGCGCTGCCTGCTCGTGGGCTATGACCTCTGCTTCGGCGACGCCACCGAAACGGAACGCCAGCTGGTCCTGGACGAGGTGACCCGCTACCTGGCCGTCATGGTCACGGACCCCACCTTCCGCCACGGACTGTACAACCCCTATTGCAGCAACCACGGCATCTCCATCGGCGCCATCCTGGGGATGGCCGACCTCTGCCTGGCGGGGGAGTGGCCCGGCTCCCCCCTGCTCGCGGACGCCCGGCGCCTGGGTGACCGCCTCATCGAAAAGGGACTCCAGGAGCTGCTGGGCGACGACGGCAGCTACGGCGAGGGGGGGCTCTACCTGGCCTGGATCTACCGCATGCTCATCGCCTACTGGGAGCCGGCCCTGCGCCTGGAGGGTCCGAGCCTCTGGCCCGTGGCCAAGACCGAGGCCGCCCTGGAGTGGATCGCCTACCAGCTCCTGCCCCGCGGCAACGGTTACTTCCTCAACCGCAACGACTGCTCCGAGCTGACCCGGCCCCTGTCCCTGCACGGCACCTTCTGGCAGTGGGCCCAGGCTCGCCTCGCCGATCCCCGCTTCGCCCGCTGGGTGCAGGACCGTACCACGGGCGACCACGGCTTCTCCTACAGCACCGTGGGCGACCAGGTGTCGGTGCTGCTGTTCCACAGCCCGGGCGAGATGCTGCCGCCCCAGGGCCGCCTGGCGCCCCAGCGCTTCTTCCCGCGCAGCGGGCTCTACGTCTACCGCAACAACTGGCCCGGCGATCCCGTGACGGAGAGCTGCCTCTTCAGCTTCCAGGCCGGCACCTTCCGCGGCGGCCACTGGCAGGAGGACGTGGGGCAGGTGACCCTGCACGCCTGCGGCCAGGGTTTCGCCATGGACCACGGGCCTGGCCTCCAGGCCAAGGAGACCGAGGCCCACAACCTGCCCCTGGTGGGCGGCCTCGGGCAGCACAACGCCGGCGGTGGCATCGGCACCGACGGCACCATGACCCCGCTGCTGGTGGACGGCTTCTGCCATGCCCTGCGCGCCGACCTGGCTCCGGCCTATACCACCCACTCGCCCTTCAACGACCCCGACTATCCCCTGCCCGGCACGAGCTGGGAGTACGGCTACGACGGCGGCAACCCCATGGAGCGTGCCAAGCGCTGGGTGCTGCTGCTGCCCCGGGGCGGGAACGCCATGCCCGCCATCTACCTCTTCGACGACCTCATCAAGGACGGCGCGCCGGCGACCATGGCGTGGCGCCTGCACTTCGAGGCGACCATGTCCCTCGCCGCCGGCGACGGCCGCTACGTCATCAGCGGAGATGACGGGCGCCTGGACGCGCGCCTGCTGGCGCCGCCTCCCGAGTCCACGATCTGGACCCTCTCCGATTTCACCCACGACGGCCCCGACGACAGCACCGCCGTGCTGGCGATCCGCCACTCGGCGAGCCGCGGCTGCTTCCTCTGGCAGTGGCTGCCGCGGCGGGCGGACACGGCCGACGCCGCCACCACCGTGCGCCGTTTCCCCAACGGCCTGCGCGCCACGGTCGTCGAGCCCGACGGCCTCGAGCGCGACGTCTTCGCCTGCTGGGCCAAGATCCTGCCCGACCTGGACGCCTACCTGACGGGACGCTTCGCCGTCTGGGAGCGGGAGGGCTGCGTCGAGCGCGCGGCCCTCGTCGCGGGCTCGGAGTTCTGGCAGGGCGGGCGGCTTCTGATCCGCCTGTCGCCGCCAGCCTCGGCCAGCGCGGATGAGGATACCGTCCGGCTCTCCCGCCCCGACCTGGACTTCAGGATCCTGGCGCCGACGGCCCAGGCCGTCCTGGCCGAGGGCATGCCCGTGCCCTTCCACCGCGAGGGCGACTATCTCGTTGACGGCGCCGCGCCGCGCCAGGACGCCGGGCCCGGCGCCGCCGCCGCCAGCGGGACGGCCTGGCGCCTGGACGTCAGCCCACTGCCGGGCCGCGCCGCCTGGCGCCTCGCGCTGGCCGGGCCGGCGGGCGTTCCCGCGCGCGTGGACATCTTCGACGTCCGCGGCCGGCGACTGGCCCGCCTCCACGAGGGACCCCTGGCGCCGGGCGCCGAGCTGCTCTGGACGGGCCGCGACGGCGCCGGCCGGCGTCTGGCCAGCGGCGTCTACCTGGCGCGTCTGAGCGCTCCCGGCGCCTGCCGCACGGCCCGCCTGGTCCTCCTGCGCTGAAACGCTTGCAGCGCGGCGACGCCCTCCCTACATTCAGCCCCGTCGTACGCGAGGTCACGCGAATCAGGACCCCACTAGTGAAAAGGAGCACCCCTTGGCTGCCTACAAGATTGCCTGGCTCCCCGGCGACGGGGTGGGTAACGACGTCATGGAGGCCGCGCGCCTCGTGCTGGACGCGCTGAAGCTGGACGCCGAGTACGTCCACGGCGACATCGGCTGGGAGTTCTGGTGCAACGAGGGCAACGCCCTGCCGGACCGCACCATCGAGATGATGCGCGGCACAGACGCCGCCCTCTTCGGGGCCATCACCAGCAAGCCCCTGGCCGAGGCCGAGAAGGAGCTCGCGCCCGAGCTGCAGGGCAAGGGGCTCGTCTACTTCAGCCCCATCGTGCGCCTGCGCCAGGAGTTCAACCTCCACACGAACCTGCGTCCCTGCAAGGCCTACGCGGGCAATCCCCTCAACTACCGCGAAGGCATCGACCTGGTCGTCTTCCGCGAGAACACCGAGGGCCTCTACAGCGGCATCGAGGCCCATCCCGTGCCCGACGCCCTCTTCGCCCAGCTCCTGGCCGCCGCGCCCAAGACGAAGCGCTTCGCGAACGTGCCGCGGGACGACATGGCCATCACGGTGCGTCTGGTCACGCGCCAGGGCTGCGAGAGCATCGTCCGGCAGGCCTACGAGTACGCGAAGGCGCACGGGCGCCGGAGCGTCACCCTGGTGGAGAAGCCCAACGTGCTGCGTCAGACTGGCGGCCTGTTCACCCGCACGGCGCGCAAGGTGGCCGAGGAGTACCCCGGCATCCCGCTCTGGGAGACCAACATCGACGCCATGTGCATGTGGCTGGTCAAGAATCCCGAGAACTACGATGTCCTGGTGGCCGGCAACATGTTCGGCGACATCATCAGCGACTTGGCGGCCCAGCTCGTGGGCGGCCTGGGCTTCGCGGCCAGCGGCAACATCGGCGACGGCTTCGCCGTCTTCGAGCCCACGCATGGCAGCGCGCCCAAGTACGCCGGGCAGTACAAGGTCAACCCCATGGCCATGCTGCTCTCGGTCAAGATGATGCTGGACTTCCTGGGCGAGCCGGACATGGCCGCCCGCCTCGAGGGCGCCATCGCCGCCGTCATCGCGGAGGGCAAGGCGCGCACCTACGACATGGGCGGCGCCAGCACGACCCTGGAAGTGGCCGAGGAGGTGGCGCGGAAGCTCTGACATGCCCGGCGCCTGGATCTTCATGGAGCCCTACTACGGCGGCAGCCACCGCCACCTGGCCGACGGCCTGGCGGCGCGGCTGCCGCCGCTGCTTTCGGCGGATGTTCGGCTCTGGACCCTGCCGGCGCGCAAGTGGAAGTGGCGCATGCGCGGGGCCGCCCTGCACTTCGCCGAGCGCTGGCGACGCGAGGATCCCGCCGGCGCGCGGGGCATCCTCGCCACCAGCCTCCTGGACGCCGCCGCCCTGCGCGGCCTCTTGCCGCCGGCGGCCCGGCGCCTGCCCCTGGTCCTCTACTGCCACGAGAACCAGCTGCGCTACCCCGTGCGCGTGGACGACCGGCGCGACTACCACTACGCGTGGACGAACATCCAGAGCTGTCTGGCGGCGGATCGCGTCCTGTGGAACTCCCGCTGGAACCGCGACTCCTTCCTGGCGGCCCTGCCGGAGTTCCTGCGCCGGCTGCCCGATCAACGGCCGGTGGGCGTCGCGGCGGCCATCGCCGAGCGCTCGCGGATCCTGCCCGTGCCCCTGGACCTGGCGCCTCTCGCGGCCGCGGCGGCCGCCGCGCCGCCGCGCCGGGGACCCTTCCGCATCCTGTGGAACCACCGCTGGGAGCACGACAAGGGGCCCGAGGAGTTCTTCACGGCCGCCTGCGCCCTGGCCGGCGAGGGCCTGGATTTCGAGCTGGCCGTGCTGGGGGAGCGATTCGCCGTGGCGCCGCCCGTCTTCGCCGAGGCCCGCGCGCGCCTGGGGGATCGCGTGGCAGCCTGGGGCTACCGGGAAGAACGGGAGGATTACCTGGCCGAGCTGTGCCGGGCCGACCTGGTCGTCTCCACGGCGCGGCACGAGTTCCAGGGACTGGCCGTGCTGGAGGCCGCGGCCTGCGGCGCCGTTCCCCTGGTGCCCGACGCGCTGGCCTATCCGGAGCTCTGGCCGCCCGAGTGCCGCTACCCGCCGGGCGAGCTGCTGCCGGCCCTGCGCGAGCGTGTCCGCGGCGCGGCCGCCTGGCGAGGCCGCGGCTACGCCGCGCTCTGCGAGCCCTATGGCTGGGACGCGCTCCTGCCCCGCTGGGCGGCCGCCCTCGGAGAGGTCTGACCGGGCTCCCGTCAGCGGCGGCCCAGCGCGCGTCGCACGGGGCGCCGCGGGCGGCGCGGCGTCTTCTCCGGACGCTCGCGACCCGTGGGGTCCCAGGGCGGCGGCGGATGGGGGAAGCCCTCCAGGCGCCGGTAGGCCAGCTCGATGCCAAGGACGCGCTCGATGCCGGCGACCATCTCTAGGTCCTCGTGGGTCACCAGCGTGAAGGCCTGGCCGCTGCGCTCGGCGCGGCCGGTGCGGCCGATGCGGTGGGTGTAGTCGTCCACGGTGCTGGGCATGTCGTAGTTGATGACGTGGGTGACGTGGGAGATGTCCAGCCCGCGCGCGGCGATGTCCGTGGCCACCAGCACCTGGAATTTGCCCTGGCGGAAGCCGTCGAGGGCCTCCTTGCGCTTGGGCTGCGGCATGTCGCCTTCGATGATGCTGGCGCTGAAGCCGGCCTCCTTCAAGCTGGCGCCGGTGTGCCGCGCGGCATGCTTGGTGCGCGTGAAGACGAGCACCGAGCCGGTGTCGGCCAGGCGCAGGATCGCCAGGAGCATCTCGGTCTTGTGCGGCGGCGCCACGGCGTAGAGGGCATGGGAGATGGTCTCGAGCGGCACCCGCACGCCGAGCTCCACGTGGACGGGATCGGTGAGGATCTCCTCGGCCAGGCGCCGGATGTCGTAGGGCATCGTCGCCGAGAACATCATGGTCTGGCGCCCGCCGGGCAGCTTGCGCAGGATGCGGCGGATGTCGGGCAGGAAGCCCATGTCCAGCATGCGATCGGCCTCGTCGAGGACCAGGACCTCCAGGTGGCGCAGATCCGCGTCGCCGCGGCCCATGAGATCGATGAGGCGGCCCGGCGTGGCGACGACGATCTCGGCGCCCTTGTGCAGCTTGTCGATCTGGGGCCCGTAGCGCACGCCGCCGGTGACCGTCGCGGTGCGCAGGCGCGTGTGGCGGCCCAGGTCCGCGAAGTCCCCGCCGAGCTGCTCGGCCAGCTCGCGCGTGGGCGCGATGACGAGGGCCCGCACGCGCCCCGGCTTGCCGTCCAGCAGTCGCTGGAGGATCGGCAGGATGAAGGCGGCGCTCTTGCCGGTGCCGGTCTGGGCGAGACCGATCAGATCGCGGCCCGCCATGGCGGGCGGGATGGCCTTGGCCTGGACGGGGGTGGGCTCGATGAAGCCCATGTCGTCGACGGCCTGCATCAGTCGGGGATGCAGATCGAAATCCGTGAAGTGTGTTTGATCCATGCCCGCAAGATAGGCACGGACCCGCCGGATTGTCCATAGGCCGTCGCCGGGCAGCTACTGGCGGCGGGCGGAGCGGTCTGCTACACTCCGCAGTCCCCTGGCGTGTTACGTGAGTCGGAATCCCAGTCCACCGAGGAGGGCATGATGCTCGACGTCGTCGCGATCAACGGCAGCCCCCGCGCCGAACGGAGTCAGACCGCCCAGGTTCTCGCCCCGTTCATCGCGGGGATGACGGAAGCCGGCGCCGGGGTGGAGCTCCTGTACGCCAGCCGCCTGAAGGTCAAGGAGTGCACCTGCGGCACGATGCACTGCTGGTA
Source organism: Candidatus Krumholzibacteriota bacterium (assembly GCA_016933175.1). Lineage (GTDB taxonomy): Bacteria > Krumholzibacteriota > Krumholzibacteriia > JACNKJ01 > JACNKJ01 > JAFGBK01. The sequence continues at coordinate 6,122 of JAFGBK010000142.1, forward strand.
CGGCAAGCCGGGCGAGTGCTGCGTCCGGGACGACATGCAGTCGCTCTATCCACGGCTCGCCGGCGCGGACCTTCTCGTCCTGGCGACTCCGGTCTACGTGCCCCTGCCCGGCGGCATGCAGAACATCCTCAACCGGCTCTGCCCGCTGATGGATCCCCGGCTCGAGACGCGGGAGGGTCGCACGCGGGCCCGTTTCCGCGAGCACGTGCGGATCCGGCGGCTCGCGCTCGTCGCCACCGGGGGCTGGTGGGAGAAGGAGAACATGGGGACGGTGGTCCGCATCGCCGAGGAGCTCGCCGCGGACGTCAGCGTGGCATTCGCCGGCGCCGTGCTCCGGCCGCATGCCTACCTGATGTGGAGCGAGGGGGAGCTGACGGCCGAAGGGCGGACCGTCCACGAGGCCGTCCGGCAGGCGGGCCGCGACCTCGTCCGGACGGGAAGCATGGCGCCGGAGAACCTGGCGGCGATCGCCCGCCCGCTCATCACCCAGGAAGCGCTGCTGCAGCAGTACAACGCGATGCGGGACGCCGTCGCCGACCGGTAGGATGGCCGGAAAGGCCGCTACTCGGGCTCGCGGCGGATGGCGTCCAGCACGGTGCCGTCCACCCACCTGACCACGCCGCCGACGTCGTCGAGGGTGGGATGGGCTCGATGAAGCCCAGGCCGTCCACGGCCCGCATCAGCGCGGGATGCAGGTCGCAGTCGGAGAAGTGTGTGTCTTCCGCGCCCGCCAGACAGGCGCGGACCCGCCGGATTGTCCATAGGCCGTCTTCGCGGGGCTTCGCTGCCGTCGCGTCAGCGCCGCACGGTGAAGCAGATGACCGCCTGCGGCGTCGCCTCCTCCGCGTCGGCGTCCACGGCCGAGCCGCGGCCGAACTGGGCCGCGAGGGCGCCGGTGTATCCCGTCACGAGGACGACGCGGTCCTCGGTCATCCAGAACAGCGCGTCGCTGGCGGGATCGCCCGCGCAGGCCACGGAGACCTGCTCGGCGAAGTGCCCCTCGGCATCGAAGACGTCCCAGGTCGCGAAGATGCCCGCGGGCTGGTCCCGTAGCCCGCCGTCCGCCAGCACCCAGAGGCGGCCCGCCGCGTCGATGCGCAGGGGGCGCTGCCAGAAGGAGATGGCCGGATCGGCCTCCGAGACCTCGATGGTGACCGGGATGCCCGCGTTGCTGAGGGCGCTCTCGTAGGTCGCGCGCATGGCGGCGATCTCGTCCGCGGGGCGGCGGCGGAGCCGGCACTCCCGCTCGATGACGCGCTCCAGGGCGCCGTCGGCGCGGAAGACGCTGACCGCGTAGCGGTCGCGGTCCGCGGCCGCGTAGACGCGGCCGTCGGGCCCGACCGTGAAGCCCCACCAGAAGCTGGGGGTGTGCACGCGCTCGCTGAACGTGAAGTCCGTGAAGTCGTAGTCGGCGCGCTGCTCGAGGTAGCGTACCGTCTCGGCGCCGTCGCGGTCGAAGCGGGCGAGGAAGTTGACCCGCTTCTGGATGGCGGGATTGTCACCGCGCGAGCTGCGGGTTCCCGACAGGACGAGGTTGCCGCCGCCGCAGTCGGCGGCGGTGAGAGAGGCGATGCCGGCCGGGCTCTCGCCGCCGGCGTCGAGGGCGATGCGCCCGTGCGGCAGGCCCTCGTAGTCGACCAGGGTGATCTTGCCGGGGAACTCCTCGGCCAGGCCCACGCCGTCGGGCAGCAGCACCAGGTCCCGCGGCCGGTAGACCTCGCCCGGCCCCTCCCCCTGGCGGAAGAGCGTGCGGAGCAGCTCGCCCGCGGGGGAGAAGACGTGCACCTGGCAGAGCTGGGTGTCCATGACGTAGACGTTGCCGTCGGCGTCGCCGCCCACCTCGGTGACCAGGCCCAGCAGGATCGACTCCTCGGCGTCGCCGCCGACGCGCCAGACCTCGTCCAGCGCCAGGGTCCGGCGTCCGTCACGCGGTTCGGACCCGTTGAGGACGTGGATCACGCCGTCCTTCTCGACGAGCCGACCGGCGACGGCGGGGGCCGGGAGAGACGCGACGAGAAGGAGCAGGCAGAGCGCGGCGCCGGTGAGGCGCGCGCGGACGATCGATGGTGCCATGCGGATCACCTCCGGGAAGGGTGGCGTGTCGAGCGGGGCCGAACATTCCACTCTACGGGCGGGGAGGCGCGCCGGTTTCCGGCGCCGGCGGCTACTCCGGCACGCGGCGGATGGCGTCCAGCACGGTGCCGTCCACCCACTTGACCACGCCGACGACCTCGTCGCCCAGCGCGGGCTTGTCCGGCTTGCCGCCGACGATGCCCTCCACCTCGGCCTTGATCTCGGCCAGGGGCCGGATAGGCAGCCCCTTGCCGGCGACGTCGTCCAGCAGATCCTGGCGCCGCGGGTTGATGGCGATGCCCCGCTCGGTGACCACCACGTCGATCAGCTCGCCAGGCCCGCAGAGGGTGGTGACCGCGTCTACCAGCACGGGGATGCGGTCGCGGAAGGACGGGATGGGCAGGATGGTCACGTTGGCGGCGAGGCAGTTCTGCCAGCCGCCGATGCCGTGCAGCATGAGGCCGTCCGAATGGGTGACGACGTTGGCGTTGAAGTCCACGTCCACCTCGGTGGCGCCCAGGACCACGAAGTCCACCAGGGAGGCGAAGTTCCCCTTGCCGTGCCAGTTGTAGCTGGTGAAGGGGCTGGTGGCGACGTGGTTGGGGTTCTCGCGCATGGACCGCACGCCGTCGAGATCGAAGGTCTGGCCGTCGAGGATGTAGTCGGTGAGCCCCTCCTCGAGGATCTCCACCAGGTACTTGGTCGAGCCGCCGCGCATGAAGCGGCTCTTCACGCCGTCGGCCTTCATGAAGTCCTTCAGGAAGATCGTCGCCGCCAGGGCCGTGCCGCCGGCGCCGGCCTGCATGGAGAAGCCCTCGCGGTAGAAGCGCGTGGCCCGCATGAACTTCGCCGTCAGCTCGGCGATGAGCAGGCGGTCGGGGCTCCGGGTCAGCACCGTCGTGCCGCTGATGATCTTCTCCGGGTCGCCGATCTTGTCCAGCTCGACGACGAAGTCCACGTTGTTGCCCTGGATCTGCCAGGGCACGCAGGGGAAGGGCACCAGGTTGTCGGTGACGACGATCACCTTGTCGGCGTGGAGGGAGTCCACCAGGCCGAAGTTGAGGCTGCCGCAGGCGCTGGGGCCGCGGTCCCCCGTGGCGTTGCCGAAGGCGTCGGCGGTGGGGGCGGCGAGCACGGCGACGTCGATGTGCACCTCGCCGTCCTGGACGGCCTGCCAGCGGCCGCCGTGGCTGCGCAGGACCGCCTCGCCGCGCATGTGGCCGTGGCTGGCGTAGGCGCCGAGGGGGCCGTTGAGGCTGCCCTCCACCCGCTTGATCACGCCGGCCTCCTGGTGCGCGATGGCCGGCTCGTGGCAGGGGAAGGACGCGCTGGGGAACCAGACGAGATCCTGCAGGCCCATCACGGCGCAGGCGTCGAAGACCTGGTTCATGACCAGGTCGCCGTTGCGGAAGTGGTGGTGGCTGCTGATGGTCATGCCGCTGCGCAGCCCGCACTTCTCGAGGGCCTCCCGCAGGCTGCCCACGCGCTTGTCGCCGTTCGCGGGATAGTCGCTGCAGCGCGCGATGGACGCCGAGGCCTTGCGCCCCGCGGGCTGGAACCTGCCCACGCCCTGGTAGGGCGTCTGGGGCACGCCGTTCACCTCGGTGGGGACCATGCGCCCGGCCGCGTTCTTGACCAGCTCGCTCACGACGTCGCCTCCTCCCGCCAGTTCTCCGTCAGGAGCCCCGTGGCCAGGGCCAGCTGCACGGTGTGCTGCGCCCGCTTGACCACGGGCGGGTCGATCATCTTGCTGCCCAGGCTGACCACGCCCAGGCCGCGGGACGCGGCCTCCTCGAAGGCGAGGACGATGCGGCGCGCCTTCTCGATCTCCGCGGCCTCGGGCGCGAAGGCCTCGTGCACCACGGCGATCTGCCGCGGGTGGATGCAGCCCTTGCCGTCGAAGCCCAGGCGCTTGGCCTCCAGGACGCTGGCCCGCAGGCCCTCCTGGTCGGCCACGTCGCTGAAGACCGTGTCGATGGGCTGGATGCCCGCGGCCCGCGCGGCGTTGATGACCTGCCCGCGCATCCAGAAGCTCTCGGTGCCCTCCGCGGTGCGCTGCACGCCGAGGTCGGCGGTGTAGTCCTCGAGGCCGATGGCCAGCGCGACCACGTTCGGCGAGGCCGTGGCGATCGCCAGGGCCCGGAGGGCGCCCAGGCTGCTCTCGATGATGGGCATGAGCCAGACGGGCTCATCGCGGCCGGCGGCCGCGGCGATCTCGGCCGCGCGCGCGTCCACGTCCCGCACGGCTTCGGGATCCTCCACCTTGGGGATCAGCACCATCTGCGCGCCGTGGGGGACGATCCAGTCCAGGTCCGCCAGGCCGCGCTCGCCCTGGTTGATGCGCACCATGAGCTCGGCGCCGCCGAAATCCACCACGCGCAGGGCGTTGCGCACCACGCAGCGGGCGGCGTCCTTCTCGGCCGGCGCCACGGCGTCCTCCAGGTCCAGGATGACGCCGTCGGGGCGATGCAGCCCCGCGTTGAGCATGAGCTTCGGCGAGTTGCCCGGCAGGTAGAGGCGGCTGCGCCGGAAGCGGTCGCGGGCGCTGGGAGTCGGCGCTGCGCGGCGCGCGGGCAGGATCTCGGCCGCCAGGGCGCCCAGGGCCCGCCGCGCCGCCGTCTCCAGCCGCGCGTCGAGGACGAAGGGCAGGGCGCCGGCGTCCTCCATCTCGACGGCCGCGTGCGCGATGCCCAGGGCCGCCAGGCCGCGCGCCGCCTGCTCGCGGATGGCGCGGCCGTACATCGTCATCACCTTGGAGCGCAGGGACAGCTCGACGCCGCCCGCGTCGCGGATCTCCAGGCGGACCCAGCAGTCCGAGCGCACGTCCGCGCCGCGCGCGCCCGCCTCGCCCACGGGATGTGCCATCGCCACCTCCTAGCCGGCCAGCAGGCCGCCCCGCTGGTAGATTTCGAGCTGCACGCCGCTGAAGGGCGCGCCCCGCACCGTGCTGCCGTCCGCGCGCGTGATCAGGCCCTGCGCCAGGTCCACGCGGATCCTCTCGCCGTCGGCGATGTCCGTGCCGACCAGGTCGGCCGACAGAATGGGCAGGCCGGCGTTGACCGCGTTGCGCTCGTAGATGGCGCCGTAGCTCCGGGCCACGATGAGCGGCACGCCCAGGGCCTTGAAGCAGTCCACCGCCTGCTGGCGGCTGCTGCCGGCGCCGAAGTTGGCGCCGGTGACGACGATGTCGCCGGGCCGGACCCGCTTCGCGAAGTCCTCCCAGCCCTCGAGGTTGTCGAAGGCGTACTGGCCCATCTCGGCCGGATCCGTGATGGTCAGGTACCGGTTGTGGAAGATCATGTCCGTGTCGATGTTGTCGCGCCGGATCACCCAGACGCGGCCCTCGATGACGGTGGGGCGGCCGCCGCCGACGCCCCCGCTGCGCTCGGCGCGCGGCGTGGGATCCTCGCCCTCGACGAAGAGAACGGGTTCATCGGCCAGGGCGCCGGCGTGGGTGACGACGCCGCTGACGGCGCTGGCCGCCACGGTGGCGGGGCCGGCCAGGAAGACCTCGCCCTTGCCCTGCTTGCCGGTGAAGTTGCGGTTGCCCGTGGAGACGGTGACCTCGCCGGGGCCGTTCATGCCGATCTGGCCGGCGGCGCAGCCGGCGCAGCCGGCGTTGCCGACCAGGGCGCCGGCGCGCTTGAAGATGTCGATGAGGCCCTCGTCCAGGGCCTGCCGCCACACGGCGTCCGTGGCCGGCACGATCTTGAGGACCACGCCGGGCGCCACACGGCGGCCGGCGAGCACAGCCGCTGCCTCGCGCAGGTCCGAGATGCGGCCGTTGGTGCAGGAGCCGATGAAGGCCGAGTCGATCTTGCGGCCAGCGACCGCGTCCACGGCGACGGCGTCATCGGGATGGCCCGGCCGCGACACCATGGGGCCGAGGCCGTCCAGGTCCACGGCGACGGTGCGCGCGTAGCGGGCGTCGGCGTCGGGCAGGACGGGTTCGATCGCGCGCTGGGCGCGCACGCGGCAGTAGTCCAGCACGGTCCGGCTGGGCGGGAAGAGCACGATGATGGCGCCCATCTCCGTGCCCATGGAGGCGATGGTGACGCGGTCGTCCAGGTCCAGGCCCTCGGCGAAGGGGCCGTGGATCTCGGCGGCGTGGCCGAGCAGGCCCGCGGCGCCCAGCTCGGCGAGGATGGCCAGCACCACGTCCTTGGGCCCCGCCAGGGGGCTCGGCTCGCCCTCGAGGACCAGCTTGATGGTGGGGGGGACGCGGAACCAGGTCCTGCCGAAGGCGAAGACGTGCGCCATGTCCACGTCGCCCAGGCCCTGCCCGAAGGCGCCGATGGCGCCCATGATGTTGGCGTGGCTGTCCGTGGACACCAGCGTGCCGCCCGGCACGGCCAGTCCGTGCTCGATGGCCACGTGGGTGCCGATGCCGCTGTGGATGTCGAAGACCTTGATGCCCTCGCGCCGCGCGTAGAGGCGGCAGCGCTGCTGGTTGGCCGCGTACTTCTGGTCGCTGCCCGTGGGATTGCAGTCGAAGGTGAAGAAGGTGCGCGCCGGCTCGTCGATGCCCAGCCCCGCCTCCTCCAGGTTCTTCACGACATTGGCGCCGCCGAAGTCGCGGGCCAGGCGGACGTCTATCTCGAGGTCCACGATGTCGCCGGGAGCGGCGTCGGGGCCGCCGTGCGCGGCGATGATCTTCTCGATGAGGGTCTTGCCCATCGCTGCCTCCGTTTCGGCCTTGCCAAGCTAGTCGGGCATAATGAAGGGACTTACCGCCTCGATTCAAGGGCAAAAGGCCGCGCGCCGAAAGGGCCCGGCGCCGCGCGGGCAAGCGATGCCGCGCCCGTGCATCTGCGCCTCCGCGCGCCCGCCTTGCGCGCGCCGTCGGGAAACGATTAAGATGTGGAGCCGCGGGAGGGTCCGGACGGGCCGCCCGCCGCGGATCCCCGGCGCCGGCGGCGCGGGACCGGGGGCCTGACCCAGCCAGGACGGTACAGCGTGCCCCAGCCCACCGCCCCCGTCGGCATCGTCGCGGATCCCGCCTACCTGCTCCACGACACCGGCTCCGGCCATCCGGAGAGCGCCGAGCGCCTGCGGGCGCTCGAGCCGGTCTTCGCGGAGCTGGCCGCCGACCCGCGCTACGAGCTCCTCCGCGAGGCGCCGGCGGCCGGCGAGGAGCAGATCCTGACGGCCCACACGGCCGGGCACTTCCGGCGCGTGCGCGAGGCCTGTCTGGCGGGCCCCGCCATCCTGGACGCCGGCGACACGCCCGTGGTCCCGGCGAGCTGGCCGGCGGCCCTCAAGTCCGTCGGGGGCGTCGTGGAGGCCGCCCGGCGCGTGCACGACGGCCGGTGGCGCCGCGCCTTCTGCGCCGTGCGGCCGCCGGGCCACCACGCCGAACCCAGCCGGGCCCTGGGCTTCTGCCTCTTCAACAACCTGGCCGTGGCCGCCAACGTCCTGCAGGAGCCCGGCCGGCGCCCGCCCGTGGCCAAGGTCGCCATCGTGGACTTCGACGTCCACCACGGCAACGGGACCCAGGAGATCTTCTGGGAGGATCCCACCGTCTTCTACGCCTCCTGCCACCAGCAGCCCCTGTTCCCCGGCACTGGCGGCCGCGAGGAGCGGGGCGCCGGCATGGGCCTGGGCATGACCCTCAACCGGCCCCTGCCGCCGGGCGCCGGCGACGAGGCCGTCGTCGCCTGGATCGAGGGGGAGTGCGCCGAGGCCGTGCGCTGCTTCCGCCCCGACTTCCTGCTGGTCTCGGCCGGCTTCGACGGCCACGTGGCCGATCCCCTGGCGGCCCTGCGCATGACCACCGAGGGCTACGCCCGCGTGAGCCGCGCCCTGGTCGCCCTGGCCGAGGAGCTCTGCGACGGGCGCCTGGTCTCGACGCTGGAGGGGGGCTACGAGCTCAAGGCCCTGCGGGAGTCCGTGGCGGCCCACCTGGAGGCCCTGGCCCTGGGCGTCGACGCCGGCCGCGTCGCCCCCGCGCCTTGAAGGCCGGCGGATCCTCTGCTATCTTGCCCGCCGTCCGAGCGTCATCACGCAACTCATCACCCCAGGAGCGCGCATGAAGATCGTCGCCACGCAGATCCGGGTCGGCCAGATCCTCCTGATCGACGGGGAGCTCTACCGAGTCACCGCCATGGACCACGTCACGCCGGGCAAGGGCCAGGCCGTCGTCCAGGTGAAGGCGAAGAACGTCCAGACTGGGACCAACAAGGAGCTCCGCTACGCCTCCAACGAGAAGGTCGAGAAGGTGGACGTGATGACGGAGAAGAAGGAGTTCCTCTACGAAGCCGGCGGCGAATGGGTCTTCATGGACGTCCAGACCTACGAGCAGATCTCCCTGGGCGAGGACCTGATGGCGGAGTCCAGGCCCTACCTGGTGGCCAACACCGTAGTGGACATGCAGCTCTTCGAGGGCCGCGTGCTCGGGATCGAGCTGCCCAAGGTGGTCGTGCTGGAGATCGTCGAGGCGCCGCCCGAGGTCAAGGGCGCCACGGCCACGGCGCAGACCAAGCCCGCCACCCTGGAGACGGGACTCGTCGTCACTGTGCCCGGCTTCGTGAACACGGGCGAGAAGATCCGCGTCGACACGGCCACCGGCAAGTACCTCGAGCGCGCCTGAGTCCGCCGGGCGGCCATGTAGTCCGCAAAAAATCCGGGATTTCCCTCGCCTGCCGTGGAAAATGCCGTTCAATCCCGCCCGCGCCCGTCGCAGACGTTGACATCGGCGGGCCGTCGGCATAATTGTGAAATCGTTGGCTCGCGGTCCTGGAAAGTCCTTCCGGGCCCGACTTTTACGCCATTCCCTTCACGGTCGGCCGCCGGGCGCCCACCACCCGGATGCGGCCACGATTGCGGAGCGGCGGCGTCAGCGGAGGGTATCATGCCGACGAAGCGAAGCAAGAAGGAGAGCCTGCGCCGGGCGGCCCTCGAATACCACAGCCGGGGCCGCAAGGGGAAGATCGAGGTCACCTCCACCAAGCCCTGCGTCACGCAGCGCGATCTCTCGCTGGCCTACACGCCGGGCGTCGCCGCGCCCTGCCTGGCCATCGAGAAGGATCCGGCGACCGTGCGCGAATACACGGCCAAGGGCAACCTGGTGGCCGTGGTCAGCGACGGCACCGCCGTCCTCGGCCTTGGCAACATCGGCGCCCTGGCGAGCAAGCCGGTCATGGAGGGCAAGGGCGTCCTGTTCAAGCGCTTCGCCGACATCGACGTCTTCGACATCGAGCTGGATCTGAACGACCCCGACGAGATCATCCGCACCGTCAAGGCCATGGAGCCCACCTTCGGCGGCATCAACCTCGAGGACATCAAGGCGCCCCAGTGCTTCTACATCGAGGAGAAGCTGAAGGAGCTGATGAACATCCCCGTCTTCCACGACGACCAGCACGGCACCGCCATCATCTCCGGCGCCGCCCTGCTCAACGCCGTCGAGGTGGTGGGGAAGGACATCGCGAAGATCAAGGTTGTCTTCAGCGGCGCCGGCGCGGCCGGCATCGCCTGCGCCAACTTCTACCTGTCCCTGGGCGTCCAGCTCGAGAACGTGCTGATGGTGGATAGCAAGGGCGTCCTCTGGGAGGGGCGCGGCGACGAGGACAAGAATCCTTACAAGAAGAAGTACTTCCGCAAGACCGAGGCCCGCGAACTCGGCGATGCCATGAAGGGCGCCGACGTCTTCTGCGGCGTCAGCACCAAGGACGTCCTCAAGCCCGAGATGGTGAAGACGATGGCCGACAAGCCGCTCATCTTCGCCATGGCCAATCCGGATCCGGAGATCACCTACGAGGCCGCCAAGCGGGCGCGGCCGGACTGCATCATGGCCACGGGGCGCAGCGACTACCCGAACCAGGTCAACAACGTGCTCGGCTTTCCCTTCATCTTCCGCGGCGCGCTGGACGTGCAGGCCACGGCCATCAACGAGGAGATGAAGCGGGCGGCGGCCCGGGCCCTGGCCGACCTGGCCAAGGAGGAGGTGCCCGACTCGGTCAAGCGGGCCTACGACGACGCGAACCTGAGCTTCGGGCCGGATTACATCATTCCCAAGCCCTTCGATCCCCGCGTGCTCACCTGGGAGGCCGTGGCCGTGGCGAAGGCGGCCATGGACACGGGCGTCGCCCAGAAGCCGGTGGACATCGACGAGTACCGCGAGCAGCTCATCGGCAAGCTCGACTGGTCGCGGGAGACCATGCGCAAGGTCTTCAGCCTGGCCCAGCGCGACCCCAAGCGCATCGTGTTCCCCGAGGGGACGCATCCCAAGATCATCTGGGCGGCCAGCGAGATCGTGACCGAGGGCATCGCGCGGCCCATCCTGCTGGGCCGGCGCGAGGAGATCCTGCGCAAGTTCGACGAACTGCACCACGACCCCGAGGGCATCGAGATCGTCGAGCCCAAGACCTGGCCCCACCGCGAGGACTACATCCGCAACTACTACAAGCTGCGCCAGCGCAAGGGCGTCACGCTGGAGCAGGCCCGCCTCGACATGAAGAACTTCAACTACTTCGGCGCCATGATGGTGATGAAGGGCCACGCCGACGGCATGGTGGGAGGGGTCGGGCAGAACTACCCCGACATCCTGCGGCCGGCCCTGCAGGTCATCGGACCGCGGGCGGGCGGCAAGCTGGTGGCGGGCCTCTACATCCTCATCCACCAGAACCGCATCTACTGCCTGGCCGACTGCGCGGTGAACGTGGAGCCCACGGCGGCGGAGCTGGCGGAGATCGCCGTGCTGTCGGCGGCGGAGATGGAGCAGCTGCACCTGGTGCCGCGCATCGCCATGCTCTCCTTCGCCAACTTCGGCTCGGTGCGCTGCGGCAGCACGGACAAGGTGGCCGCGGCCGTCGAGATCATCCGCAAGGAGCTGCCCCATGTCGTCGTGGACGGGCCCGTGCAGGCCGGCGTCGCCCTGGATCCGGAGATGATGCGGGAGCACTTCCCCTTCAGCGACCTCAAGGAACAGCCGAACCTGCTCATCTTCCCGGACCTGGATGCGGGCAACATCAGCCTGCGGCTGCTGGAACGCTTCAGCAGCGCGCACAGCATCGGTCCCATCATCATGGGCATGGAGCGGCCCGTCCACCTGGTCATCCGGGAGGCCGAGGTGAACGCCATCGTCAACCTGACGGCCATCGCCTGCGTGGACGCCCAGAACGTCGCCCGGCGGCTGGCCAATATTGACTCGGCGCTGAACTATTCCACCTGATTCGGCAAGGAGCGGACATGGTCGAGTACGACAAGCGCGCGTTCATCAACCGGCGGGTGCACAGCCTCCTGGGACTGATCCCGGTCGGGCTCTTCCTGCTCGAGCACCTCTTCATGAACGCCCATGCCATGCACGGCTCGGAGATCTACAACGGGCGCGTGGAGTTCCTGGTGAGCCTGCCCTTCGTCTGGGCGCTCGAGCTGTTCTTCATCTTCCTGCCGCTGGCCCTGCATGCGCTCTACGGGCTCTGGATCGTATTCACCGGGCGGTGGAACACCCACGCCTGGCGCACCGAGCGCAACTGGAGCTACGTCCTGCAGCGCATCTCCGGCGTGGTGGTGCTCGCCTACGTCGCCTGGCACGTCTGGCAGACCAAGGTCTGGTCCCTGCAGGCGGCCGCCGGCGGCCATCCCGACTTCTTCGTCCGCATGCAGGATCTGCTCGCCGTGCCCTGGGTGCTGGCGCTCTACGTCGTCGGCGTGGGCGCCGCCGTCTACCACTTCGCCAACGGCATGTGGAACTTCTGCATCACCTGGGGCGTGACGCTCACCCGCGCGAGCCAGCAGCGCGCCATCTGGTTCTGGGCTCTGGTGGGACTGGTCCTCTTCGTCCTCGGCGTCAGCTCGCTCCTCTCCTTCAACGGCCTCTGGCCCGACTCGCCCGGTATCTGACCCTCGGGGGAACGCATGAACACGGAAGCCAAGTACATCGTGGTCGGGGGCGGGTTGGCGGGCCTGATGGCCGCCATCCGCATCGCGGAGGCGGGCGGCAAGGTTGATGTCTTCAGCCTCGTGCCCGTGAAACGGTCCCACTCGGTCTGCGCCCAGGGAGGCATCAACGCCGTCCTCGACGTCAAGGGGCAGGCGGACACGATCTGGGAGCACTTCGACGATACGGTCTACGGCGGCGACTTCCTCGCCCACCAGCCGCCCGTCAAGAGCATGGTGGAGGAGGCGCCGCACATCATCAACATGTACGACCGCATGGGCGTCATGTTCAGCCGCACGCCCGAGGGTATCCTGGACCAGCGCTACTTCGGGGGCGTCAAGAAGCGGCGCACGGCCTTCGCCGGCGCCACCACGGGGCAGCAGCTCATGTACGCCCTGGACGAGCAGACGCGTCCCCACGAGGTGAGCGGCGCCGTCACCAAGTACGAGGGCTGGCAGTTCCTCGGCCTGGTCCGCGACGGGAACGGCCGCGCGCGCGGCATCGCCGCGCTGGACCTCAAGACCGGCGAGGTGCGCACCTTCCGCGGCGACGCCGTGCTGCTGGCCACCGGCGGCTTCGGGATGGTCTACGGCCGCTCGACCACGAGCACCATCTGCAACGGCGGCGCCGCCAGCGCCATCTACCAGCAGGGCGCCCTGCTGGCCAACATGGAGTTCATCCAGATCCATCCGACGGCGATGCCCGGCGAGGACAAGAACCGGCTCATGAGCGAGTCGGCCCGCGGCGAGGGCGGCCGCATCTGGGTGCCGCGCAAGCCCGGCGACACGCGCGATCCGCGCCAGATCCCCGAGGCCGAGCGCTTCTATTTCCTCGAGGAGCGCTACCCGGCCTACGGCAACCTGGTGCCGCGAGACATCGCCGCGCGCGAGATCAGCAAGGTCTGCGTCGAGGAGGGCCTGGGCATCGGCGGCGAGAACGTCGTCTACCTGGACCTCACGCACATGGACGCCGATTACCTGACGCGGCGCCTGGGCGGCATCCTCGAGATCTACCAGAAGTTCGCCGGCGCCGATCCGCGCCAGGTGCCCATGAAGATCTTCCCCTCGGTGCACTATTCGATGGGCGGCATCTGGGTGGACTACAACCAGATGACCAGCATCCCCGGCTGCTTCGCCGCCGGCGAATGCGACTACCAGTACCACGGCGCGAACCGCCTCGGCGCCAACAGCCTGCTGAGCGCCACCTACTCCGGCAGCGTGGCGGGCCGGACGATGCGGGAGTGGGTCGCCGGCCAGTCCGACCGGGCCGCCGACGCGGCGGCCTCGTTCTTCGAATCCGAGCAGCGCCGGCACGAGCAGATCAACGCGACGCTCCTGGCCGAGACGGGCGAGGAGACGCCCACGGACCTGCACCGCGAGCTCGGCGAGTGGATGACGCGTCACGCCTCGGTGGTTCGCCTCAACAAGGGCCTCGACGAGCTGATCGGCCACCTCGACGAGATGCTGGAGCGCTTCCGCACGCGGCTGGGGCTCACGGACAAGGGCCGCTGGCTCAACCAGCAGCTCGCCTACGCCCGCGACGTCGGCAACATGCTGCAGACGGCCCGCGCCGTGGCCCGCGCCGCGCGCAACCGCGACGAGAGCCGCGGCAGCCACTACAAGCCCGAGTTCCCGGAGCGGAACGACGAGAAGTATCTCTTCACCACCAAGATCGCCTATGACGCGGCCAAGGACGAGCCGGTCCTCGACTACTCGGAGGCCATCGACGTCCAGCACATCGCGCCGCGCAAGCGCGACTACTCGGTGAACAAGAAAGCCTAGCGGGAAGGGATGCCATGAGCCAGAACACGGTCGTCTTCCGGATCAAGCGCCAGGAGAACCCCGCGGCCCGCCCGCACTGGGAGGAGTTCGCGGTTCCCTACCGGGAGAAGCTGAACGTCATCGTCTGCCTCAACGAGATCCGGCGCCATCCGGTCACCCGCGACGGCCGCAAGACCACGCCCGTGGCCTGGGAGTGCGCCTGCCTCGAGGAGGTCTGCGGCTCCTGCGCCATGATCATCAACGGCAAGGCGCGCCCCGCCTGCAGCGCGCTCATCGACGAGCTGAAGCAGCCCATCACCCTGGAGCCGATGGCGAAGTTCCCGGTGGTGCGCGACCTCGTCGTCGACCGCAGCCGGATGTTCGACGCCCTGAAGAAGGTGCGCGCCTGGGTGCAGCTGGACGGCACCTGGCATCTGGGCCCCGCGCCCCGCTGGAACGAGCGCGAGCGCTTCCGCGCCTACGACTTCTCCCGCTGCATGACCTGCGGGGTCTGCCTGGAGGTCTGTCCCCAGATCAACGCCCGCAGCAGCTTCGTCGGCGCCGCGGCCATCGGGCAGGTGCGCCTGTTCAACAGCCACCCGCTGGGCGGCCTGCAGGCGACCGAGCGCCTGGACGCCCTGATGGACAAGGGCGGCATCGCCGAGTGCGGCAACGCGCAGAACTGCGTGGAGGCCTGCCCCAAGGACATCTCGCTGGTGGACGCCATCGGCGAGGTGAACCGGCAGATGGCCAGGCACACCCTCAAGAAGATCCTCGCCGGCTGAGCGGCCGGCGCCGCGCCCGGGGCCCCGCGGGTCCCGGGCTTTTTCATGGAGGCGCGGATGGCCGGGGGCGCGCAGGGCCGGATCGGGGAACTGGTCGTCGAGAGCCTGGCGGCCGGTGGCGCCGGCGTGGGCCGCTGGGAAGAGCGCGCCTGCTTCGTCCCGGGCGCGGCGCCGGGCGATCGCCTGCGCGTCCGCGTGCGCCGCGACCGCGGTCGCTGGCTCGAGGCCGAGAGCCTCGAGCTGCTGGCGCCGGGCCCGGCGCGTGTGACTCCGCCCTGCCCGGTGGCCGGCGACTGCGGCGGCTGCCAGTGGCAGCACGTGGCGCCCGCCGCCCAGCGCGCGGCGCGCGCGGCCATCGTCCAGGAGGCCCTGCGGCGCATCGGCGGCCTGGCGGATCCACCGGCGCCGACCTTCGCCGACGGCGGTCCCGAGCTCGGCTACCGGCGGCGCGCCGCCTACCACGGCGAGGCCGGCCCCGGGCGGCTGCGCCTGGGCTTCCACGGGGCGGGCAGCCACCGTATCGTCGAACACGAGCGCTGCCTGCTGCTGGAAGCGCCCCTGGCCGACGCCCTGAGCGGCCTGCGCGAGCAACTCGCGAGATCCCTGGCGGCGGCCGGCCGCTTCACGATCGAGGCCACCCTCCTGGCGGGACCCGCCCTCCAGCTCCTCGTCCGCGCCGAGCCTCCCCTCGCCCGCGCCCTGGCCGGCGCCCTGGACGGCTGGGCGGCCCCAGGCATGGCCGCCACCCACCTCAGCGTCCGCGCTGCGGGCGGGGGCGGCACGCTGCGCGAGGCGCCGGGCGCGCCCTTCCGCCTGGAGGCGGCCGAGCTGGCGGCGCCGGCGGGAGGCTCCCTGCGCTGCGAGTGGTGGACGCGGCCGGGCGAGTTCGTCCAGGCCAACCGCTTCGCCAACCGCCGCCTGGTGGAGGATCTGCTGGCCCTGGCGGCACCGCGGCCGGAGAGCTGGGTGCTGGACCTCTACTGCGGAGCCGGCAACTTCAGCCTGCCCCTGGCCGCCGCGGGGGCCAGGGTGCTGGGGGTGGAGGAGCGCGCGGTCTCCGTGCGCAGCGCCCGCAAGGCCGCGCGTGAGCTGGGGCTGGCCCGGGCCCGCTTCCGGGCCGGCGGCGCCGGGGAGGTCCTGGCCGACCTCGCCGCGGCGGGCCGCCGCTATGACCTCGTGGTTGTCGATCCCCCGCGCCGCGGCGCGCCGGAGCTGGCGGACCGCCTGGACGCCCTGGGCCGGCCGCGCCTCCTGGCGGTGAGCTGCCACCCCGCCGCCTTCGCCCGCGACCTGGCCGGCTGGCGCCGGGCGGGCTACGTCCTGCGAGAGCTGCGCCTCCACGACTTCTTCCCGCAGACGGCCCACGTGGAGCTGCTGGCCGACCTCGCGCCCGCCTAGGCCGCTCTCGGCACCGGCGTCCCGCGCGGGAGGGCGGCCGGCCCCGGCCGCGGCGCTCGCTAGGCCGGACCGCCGCCTGGCGGGCGGGTCCGCCCCGCGGCCATGAGGGCCTCGACCTCGGCGAGGTCGGGGATGCCCTCGCGGCCGCCGGGAGCGCGGCACTTGAGGCCGGCCATGGCGCAGGCGAAGCGCAGGCGCCGGGCGTCATCCCAGCCGGCCAGGAGCCCGTAGCAGTAGCCGGCGTGGAAGACGTCCCCGGCCCCCGTGGTGTCCACCACGGGAACATCGTACGCGGGAACGCTGAGCCGCCGCCGGCCGTCCCAGCTCACGGCGCCCCGCTCGCCCAGGGTCACGACCACGCGCTCGGGACCCATTCGCCGCAGGGCCTCCAGGGCCGCCGCGTCCGGCGGCCGCCCCAGGAGGCGCCCGGTGAAGCGCTCGTCGGCCACGAGGTGGTCCACGCGCGCCACCAGCTCGGCCGTGCGCGGCGCCACGTACTCGGCGTCGAGGACCACGGCGCCATCGCGCTCGCGGCTCAGCGCCGCCGCCGCCAGGCAGGCGTCCAGCTCGTGGCCGTCCAGGAGGAGCAGGTGCGGCTCGGCCGGGAACCAGGCGGGATCCAGGTCGGCGGGGGCGAGGTCCAGGGCGGGGTCGCGGCGCCAGAACACCGTCCGCTCGCCGCCGTCCGCGGGGACGATGATGAAGGCCCGCTGGCTGCGCGCGCCGGACACGGTCGCCAGGCCGGCGAGGTCCACGCCCGCCTCGCGCAGCCCCGCCTCGATGGCCTCGCCCTCGGCGTCGTCGCCTCGCCGGCCGATGACGCGCACGGGCACGCCCAGGCGCGCCAGGGCCACCAGGGCCGTGGCCACCTGCCCGCCACCCTGCTGGCGCTCGGCGCGGATGGGGATCTTGTTGCCGCGTTCCGGGTAGCGGTCCACCGTGAACAGGTGGTCGTAGGCGCAGAAGCCCAGGCCGACCACCCGCGGCGCCGCGCTCATGGGTTCACCCCGCCCTTGCCCGGCGCCGGCGATCGTGCTTGGATGACGGCGCCGGCGTCCCGGCCGGGGTGCCGCGAAGGGAGCCCGTCATGGCGGAACGTCGCGCCTACCGCATCACCGGGCGCGTGCAGGGCGTCGGCTACCGGTACTTCGCGCGCGGCCATGCCCGCTCCCTGGGATTGAAGGGCTGGGTGCGCAACCGGTCCGACGGCAGCGTGGAACTCCACGCCGAGGGGCCGGCCGAACGGCTGGACGCGCTCGAAGCGCTGCTGCGCCAGGGGCCGCCCCACGGCGACGTGACCGGCCTCGATCGCCTGGCGCCGGATGCCGGCGAGGTCTACGGGGACTTCGAGCTGCGCTTCGGCTAGGGGAGGCCTCACTCGATGGCCGGCTCCTCGTCGTCGTAGCCGTGCTCGATGGCGGCCTGGTGGGCCTCGGTGCGGTCCCGGCAGCGGCGGCAGATCCAGACGCCCTCCAGGTTGGGGTCGGGAAGCAGGTCCTCGGTGGCGCCGCAGAGAGCGCAGGCCGGATCCTCGCGCCGCTCCCCGCCCGCCACGGCGCGTCCCTCAGCGGTTCCGGACGAGCTGGAAAGCGTTGCGCACGGGATCGTAGTCGGCGCTCTCGGCCTCGGCCAGGCTGTCGATGTTGTACAGGTCGTTCAGGATGGTCTGCCCGGTGCGGCTCTCGCCCATCTCCAGGAGTTTCGCCACGACGTGCGCCACCAGGCGCGGCTGCGCCTCCACCAGCGCTCGCCGGGCGGTGAAGGTGTCGCCGGGGATGGGATCGGAGAAGTAGATCGGCTTGAGCTTGCGTCCCTCGGCGGGATCGAGGAACTCGGCCGCGGTCCAGGCGCCGACCTTGCCTTCGGGATCGTCGGCGAAGGTGGCGCCGGCGTCGACCGTGCCGTCGAGAATCATGCGGATGACGGCGCTGTGGCCGCCGGCGTAGAGCACTTCCGAGAAGTACTCCTCGGGCGTGATGCCCTCGGCCAGCAGCCGGCTCATGGGAATGACGTAGCCCGAGGTGGAGGCCAGGTGGGTGAAGGCGAAGCGCCGGCCCTTGAGGTCGTCCAGCGCGTCGATCCCGCTGTCGCGGCGCACCAGGATGACGCTCCAGTAGTTGGGCTGGCCGCCGCGCACCGACTTGAGCAGCACCTGCACGTCCGCCACCTGCTCGGCGGTGATGAAGCCGAGGGGCGAGAGGAAGGCGAAGTCCACCCGCGACTCGGCCAGCGCCCGGATGAGCTGGCTGAGGCTCTCCGTGACGACGGGCGCGCAGCTCACGCCACTGCGCTCCTCGAGGAAGGCCGTGAAGGCCGAGCCCTTGAGACGGATGATGCCGGGGCTGTCCCCGCCGTTGAATCCGATGCGCACCGGCTTGTCGGGCGTGCCCTCCTGGGCGCCGGCGGCGCCGGCGGGCAGGAGACAGGCGATGGCGAACAGGAACGGAAGGAAGGATCGGGCGATCATGATGGGCCCCCGGGGAACGGGTCGCTGCCTGGCAGAAGCCTGCCACAGGGTCGGGGGCTTGTCAACTCAGCGCAGGGCGGACGCCGGCACGACGCTGAAGGGCGCGCTGGCCGAAGCCGTGCGGCCGCTGATGCGGTCCTCGACATCCACTTCGATGAGGTAGCTGTCCTCGCCGAAGGCGCCGGCCGCGATGCTGAGGGGATGGCGGGCCGTGGCGCCGCCGTGCCGGTCGGCGAAGGTTGAGCTGACGGCCGGATCGACGCGCTCCTCCCGGAGCCAGAGCCAGCTCGAACGCAGCTGCGGCGCCCGCCGCCGGATGCGGTAGGTGACCAGGTAGTCGTTGAGCCCCTGGGCGTCGGTGCCGAGACCGTAGATCTCGAAGTAGAGGTGGATGGCGGCGCCGCTGTCGTAGCTGCGCAGGGGGTGGGGGACGACGATCCACTCCCCCTTGCGGAAGACGGCGGGCTCGGTCCCGGCCGTCAGGGACGCGGCGAAGCTGATGTCGCTCACGCGCAGCTCCGCGGCCGGGAAGGCCGGCACCGCGAGGTCGGTCCGCCAGATCTGCATGGCCCCGCTCCGGGCGTCCTCCAGGCGCAGGGCCAGCCGGTAGCGGCCGGGCGGCAGCTCGAGCGCGCCCAGGCCCGGCAGCAGGGTCGCGGTGCGCGTGTCCTCCAGGGTCTCGGCGGTGACGGGCAGCTCCGTCTCCTCGCCGGCCACCAGCCGGTCCTCGGCGTCGAAGACGGCCACGCGCCGCCGCAGGCCGCCGCGGAAGACCTGGTCGTCGAAGTCCCACTCGAAGTTCAGGTCGCGCACGCGCACCTGGTGGCTGACCTCCACCCGCGTCCGCCCGGCCTCGCCCCGGAAGCAGTCCACGGCGAAGACGCCCCACAGGGGCGGCACGCCGAAGTCGTGCGCGTAGGGGTCCTTCTTCTCGCGGCGCTTCTCGTGGTAGCGGGCCTCCATGTCGCGCAGCTTGTGGCTGAAGAGCTCGGCCATCAGGGCCTCGGACTGGACCTCCTGGATGTTGACGACCTCGCCCTCGGCCATCTTGCGCACCAGGTTCTGGTAGGCCTCGGGATTGGCGGTGCGCAGCTCGCGCAGCATCTGGATCTCCTCCTGGAGGCCCGCCTCGTCGTCCAGGCTGGTGGCGGCGAGCTGGCCCTCGGTGCGGTAGCGCACGTCCGGCCGCGAGGACGGCAGCTCCGGGTGCGCCTGCTCCCATTCGCCGTCCAGGTTCCAGTCGGAGTAGGTGGCGCGGATCTCCTGGTCCACCCAGACCCAGGTCACGCGGGCGGGGTGGTAGCCCGTCTCGTCGAACCAGTCCTCGATCTCCAGCATCTCGTCAGGCGGGCCGAAGAGGACGTAGTCGAAGCCGCGCCGGTCCAGGCCCAGGCCGCCGTCGCCGGGATAGAGCTCGCGCGCGGTCTCCAGGCGCTTGAAGTGGATCTCGCGCCGCTCGTTGCGCTCGGTGGTCGGCGTGGGATCCCGCCGCAGCCAGAAGCGGCGCTGCCACTCGTCCAGGGCCGCGGCGTCGGGCAGCTCGCGGAACTCGATTTCCTCGGCCGGCGTCATGATGACGCCAAGATCCTGCCAGGCGTAGCGCTGCCAGGCGGGCAGCGTCCCGCCCTCGTCGTCCGCCGCCCGCGCGGGAGCGAGGGCCGCGAAGAGCAGGCCGAGGCCGAGGAGCAGCTTGCGACGCGTCATGTCCGTCCGGCTTCCGCATGCGCCGGCGGCGTCCGCCGGCGGGTCCGCCCCATATATAAGGGATCGGCCGCGTCCGGGGAAAGCCCGGGATCCGGCGCCGGCCGCGGCAGCCGCGAGACCCCCTTGCGTCGCCGCCGGCGCGGCCCTACCTTCCCAGCCGAATGCCGTTCCGCGGCGCATTCCCGCGGCCGGATTTGGCATTGACTCTTGTCAGGGCCGATGATATGTTTCGCTGTCACTGGCACTTACCCGATATCCAGTTCTCATCGAGACTTGTGAAAGGGAGTTCGTCCATGACGAAGACCGTCCCGAACCGTCACGTCATCGGCCTGCTCACGGCGGCGCTCCTCGCCCTGCTCGTCGCCTCCCTCGCGGGCTGCGGCAAGAGTGAGATCAAGGATCCCTACGAGAAGGCGACCCTGGCCCAGGCCATCAGCGGCGAGAGCAAGGCCAAGCTCTTCAAGTACGAGCTGACGGAGCCCCAGATCGTCGCCGTCGAGGGCAGGCTGGCCCTGCTGGCCGAGGAGGACCGTCTGGAATACTTGGTGGGTGACGATCTCTCCCTCCTGACCACCGTCGATCCCGGCTTCAAGCTGGGTGTGCGCCGGGAGTGGGGCATGCAGCCCGAGGTATTCCTGATCCTCGAGCACGTCATCGACGGTCCCGACACCTCCTTCGTAACGTCGGACGAGCCGCCCGTCTTCCCCAGCTACACCAACGCCGCCACCTTCGACCGCGGGCCCTACCGGGATGTGGCAGGCGAGGTGGGTGCCATGGCCGAGCGCGATCGGGACAGCTTCCTGCGCGCCCTGGGCAAGCAGGGCCTCAAGGTGTCGATGACGGGCACCCTGAGCCGTGCCGAGGTGGGCGGCGCCATGGGCTACTTCCTGGATTCGGACCTTGGCAAGTACAAGCTCGAGGGCATCACGCCGCTCGGCACGCTCTTCCTCAAGGCCGTCCTGGCTGCGGGCGGCACGATGGAATGCTTCGGCCCCATGGGCGAGCTCAACCGCCGTTCGACGGAGCGCGAAACCGGCATCACCGGGCCGCTGACCCTGGAGTACTTCACCTTCCAGAACTACATGATCACCAACGGCTAGACAGCGACCGCACGAGAGCCCCGGCCCGCGCGGCCGGGGCTTTTCTTGTTTCCGGCCGCGGCCGGCTGTGCTTGAATGGGGTCGAGGAGGGGATCGCCATGAAGATCGGTCTGGTCGGACTGCCGCTGACGGGCAAGACGACGGTGTTCAACCTCCTGACAGGGCGCGCCGAGGACACCGCCGGCGGGAAGCGGGAGGCGCACCTGGCCACGATCAAGGTGCCCGACTCGCGCGTCGAGCGGCTCGCGGCCATCTTCCAGCCCAAGAAGGCGACCCACGCGGAGATCGAGTTCGTGGACCTGCCCGGCTTCGAGGCCGGCCGGGGCGGGCTGGAGAGCGCGCGCCTCAACGAGATGCGCAACCTGGACGCGCTGGTCCACGTGCTGCGCCTGTTCGAGTCCGCTACCGTGCCGCGCCACGAGTGCTGCCGGGGCGCCGAGGCCGACGCGCGCAGCCTCGAGCAGGAGTTGATCCTGACGGACCTGGTTCTCGTCGAGCGCCGCGTGGAACGCCTGCGGTCCGACATCGGCAAGGGACGCAAGGAGCTGGCGCCGGAGCTGGCTCTCATGGAACGCCTGCGCGGACTGCTCGAGGAGGAGACGCCCCTGCGCGCTGTGGAACTGAGCGAGACGGAGGCCGTCCTTCTGCGTGGCTACCAGCTCGTCTCCCGCCTGCCCGTGATCCTCCTGGCCAACACGGGCGGGACGCCGGACACGGACGCCCTGGCGGACCTCGCGGGCCCGGTCGAGGCGGGCGGCCTGGGCCTGCTCGCCATGAACGCCCAGGCCGAGTGGGAGATCGAGCAGCTGCCGGAGTCGGAGCGGGCCGAGTTTCTCGCCGACCTGGGGGTGAGCGAACCGGCGCGCGACCGTTTCATCCGCGCCGGCTACGACCTGCTCCACCTGATCTCCTTCTTCACGGTGGGGGATGACGAGTTGCGCGCCTGGACCCTCGAGCGGGGCGGCACCGCGCTGCGGGCGGCCGGGAAGATCCACAGCGACATGGAGCGCGGCTTCATCCGCGCCGAGGTCATCGCCTGCGAGGAGTTCCTCGCTCTCGGCAGCATGGCGGCGGCCCGCAAGGCGGGCGCCCTGCGCCTGGAGGGCCGCGACTACGAGGTGGCGGACGGCGACATCCTGACCATCCGCTTCAGCGTCTGAGACAGGAGTCAGCATGGACCGACAGCCCGTCAACTCCCTCCGGCCCGGCGGCCAGGTGGAGAGCGTCTACATCCTCAAGCGGAAGCTGCTCAAGAAGAATCCTGACGGCAGCCGCTTCCTGCTCTTCCAGTTCAGCGACAACAGCGGCGTCGTGGGCGGCATTCTCTGGGAGGACGCCCAGACCGTCTACGACCGGCTGACCCAGGGACGCTTCGTCGTCGTGCGGGGCGAGGTCCAGGAGTACCGCGAGATGCTGCAGGTCCGCGTCCAGGACGTGCGGCAGGTGGACGGCGGCCAGTTCGACCTCGCCGACTTCCTGCCGGTGACGCCGCTGGACCGCGAGATTCTCGTCACGGAGTGGCGCCAGCGCCTGGGCGAGATCCGCGACGCGGGGCTGCGCGCCCTGCTGACGGACATGCTCGAGGACGATGACCTGGGCTGGCGCTTCCAGGCGGCGCCGGCGGGCAAGACCTGGCACCACGCCTACGTCGGCGGGCTGCTCGAGCATGTCGTGCGTCTGACGCGCATCGTGGCCACGGTCTGCGACCTCTACCCGGACCTGGACCGCGATCTGATGATGGCCGCCTGCTACCTGCACGACATCGGCAAGGTCCGCGAGCTGGAGTACGAGCGCAGCATCGACTACGGCACCGAGGGCAAGCTCCTGGGGCACGTGGTGCTCGGCGTCGAGATCCTCGACGAGTTCCTTCCCCGCCACCCGGAGCTCGCGCCGGAGACGATCTGGCGCCTCAAGCACCTCATCGTCAGCCACCAGGGAAGCTACGAGTTCGGCAGCCCCATGCTACCGAAGACCGTGGAGGCCATCGTCTTCCACCACATCGACAACATCGACGCCCAGTTCGACGGCTTCACCCGCGTCCTCAAGGAGGGGCGGGATACCATGGGCGCCGACAGCGACTGGACCGGCGTCAACAAGCTCCTCGGCCGCAACCTCTACATGGGGGAGCCCGAGGCGTGACACGCCGCGTCTTCCTGATCATCCTCGACGGGCTGGGCGTCGGCGATCTGCCCGACGCCGCCGAGTTCGGCGACGGCGGCTGCAACACCCTGGCCCACGTGGCGGCGGCCGCCGGGCCGCTTTCCCTGCCGCACCTGGAGTCCCTCGGCCTGGCACGCGTCCAGCCCTTCGCGGGAGCGGACCCGGATCGCGCGGTGCGCGGGGCCCATGGCCGCATGGCCGAGCGCTCCCGCGGCAAGGACAGCACCTCGGGGCACTGGGAGCTGGCCGGGCTGGTCATCGACCGTCCCTTCCCCGTCTATCCCGACGGCTTTCCCCCCGCGGTGATCGACGAGCTGGCGCGGCGCTCGGGGCGCCGCTTCCTGGGCAACAAGCCGGCCTCCGGGACTGCGATCATCGCCGAGCTGGGCGAGGAGCACCTGGCCACGGGCCGGCCCATCGTCTACACCTCGGCCGATTCCGTGCTGCAGGTGGCGGCCCACGTTGACGTGATGCCCCTGCCCGAGCTCTACGCCTTCTGCGAGATGGCCCGCGCCGTGATGCGGGGTGAGCACGCCGTGAGCCGCGTCATCGCCCGTCCCTTCGCCGGCGCGCCCGGCGCCTTCGCGCGCACGCCGGACCGCCGCGACTTCTCGCTGCCGCCGCCTGGGGAGACGCTCCTGGACCGGCTGCTGGCCGCGGGCCTGGCCGTCGTCGGCGTCGGCAAGGTCGGCGACCTCTTCGCCCACCGCGGCTTCTCGCGCCTGGTCGCGAGCAAGGGCAACGCCGAGGGCATGGCCCGCTTCGCCGAGCTGCTCGGCGCAGGCGAGGCGCCGGGCCTGCACATGATCAACCTCGTGGACTTCGACATGCTGTGGGGCCATCGCAACGATCCGGCGGGCTTCGCGGGCGGCCTGCGCGCCTTCGACGACTGGCTGGCGGGCTTTCTGGCGGGTCTGGGCCCGGCGGACCGCCTGCTGATCACCGCCGACCACGGCAACGATCCGACGACGCCGGGCACGGATCACACCCGTGAGTGGGTGCCCGTCCTGGCGGCGCGTCCCGGCCTGACGGGCGCCGTGGACCTGGGCCGGCGCGGGACCTTCGCCGATCTGGCGGCCACGATGGCCGAGGCCTTCGCGCTGGGTTCTTTCGGGCCGGGGCGCTCGTTCTGGCGGGAACTGGAGGAGGGCTAGATGGACGACCGCACGCTGGTGGAGCGGGCCCTGGCGGCCCGCGAAGGAGCCTATGCGCCCTACTCGCGCTTTCGCGTCGGCGCGGCGCTGCTCTGCGAGGACGGCGAGGTGATCGAGGCGGCCAACCTGGAGAACGCCTCCCTCGGCCTGTCCGTCTGCGCGGAGCGCAACGCCGTCGCCCGCGCCGTCTTCACCAAGCGCTGGCAGTGGCGGAAGCTGGCCGTGGCCACGGACTCGCCGGACTTCATTCCCCCCTGCGGGGCCTGCCTGCAGGTCCTGGCCGAGTTCACCCGGGACCTGCCGATCATCCTCGTCAACGCCAGGGGCCAGGCGCACGAGGTCAGCCTGCGCGAGCTGATACCCCTGCCCTTCGCCACCTATGACGGTGGTGGCGAGGGGGGCGCGTGAGCCTGCTGCCTTCCATCCTGGCCAAGCGCGAGGGTCGCGCCCTCGACGAGACGCAGATCCGCGCCTTCGTGACGGGCGTGACGGACGGCTCGCTGCCCGACTATCAGATCAGCGCCTTTCTGATGACCATCTTCTTCCGGGGCATGGATCGCGGGGAGACGGTGATGCTGACCCGCGCCGTGGCCGAATCGGGCGCCGTCCTCGACTGGTCGGACCTGGACCGGC
Source organism: Candidatus Krumholzibacteriota bacterium (assembly GCA_016933175.1). Lineage (GTDB taxonomy): Bacteria > Krumholzibacteriota > Krumholzibacteriia > JACNKJ01 > JACNKJ01 > JAFGBK01. The sequence goes on from JAFGBK010000142.1 coordinate 31,233, forward strand.
CGACGGCGGATAAGCACAGCACCGGCGGCGTGGGCGACAAGCTCTCCCTGGTGGTGGCGCCCCTCGCAGCCGTCCTGGGCGTCGCCGTGCCCATGCTCAGCGGCCGCGGCCTGGGTTTCACCGGCGGCACCCTGGACAAGCTCGAGGCCATCCCCGGCCTGCGCACGCGCCTGGACCACGCGGCCTTCAGGCGACAGGTGTCGGCGCTGGGCTGCGCCTTCGTCGGCCAGAGCGAGGACCTGGCGCCGGCCGACCGGCGCCTCTACGCCCTGCGCGACGTCACCGGCACCATCGAATCCACGCCGCTCATCGTCAGCTCCATCCTCGGCAAGAAGCTGGCCGCCGGGCCGCGGTCCCTGGTCATCGACCTCAAGGTGGGTCGCGGCGCCTTCATGCCAGACCTGGCGGCAGCCAAGGCCCTGGGCCGTGCCCTGCGGGAAACGGCAGCTGCCTTCGACCGGCCCTGCAGCGTGATCTTCAGCGCCATGGACGCGCCCCTGGGCCGCGCCGTGGGCAACGGCCCGGAGGTGGCCGAGGCCCTGGCGGTCCTGGCTGGCCGCGGGCCGGCTGGCGTGCGCGACCTGTCTGTGGAACTGGCCGCGGAGATGCTGCGCCTGGCCGGGGCCTCTTCCGATCGGGAGGCCGCGCGCGCCGCCGCCGCGGCGGCCCTGGACGACGGGCGGGCCCTGGCACGCTTCGGCGAGGTCGTCGACGCCCAGGGCGGCCGCCTCGGCGAGCCGGCCGCAGGCTGGGGCCTGCCGGCGCCGGCTCACCGCCGCGCCGTGACGGCGGCCGCGGCCGGCCACTTGCCGGCGCCCGACGCCGGGCGCGTGGGCTGGCTGGCGGTCGAACTCGGCGCCGGCCGCCGCATGGCCGAGGACGGCGTGGACCCGACGGCGGGCATCGTCTTTCGGCGGGACTGGGGGGAGCGCGTCGCGGCCGGCGAGGAGCTGGCCGTCGTGGAGGGCTGTGACGCCGCGCGCGTGGAGCGTGCCGCCGAGGGCCTGGCGCGGATCCTGGCGCCGCGGCCGGAGCCGGAGCCGGCGCCGCCGCTGGTGCTGGCGCGCCTGGACGAGCACGGCTTCCGGCTGGGGCCCGTCTGAGGCGGCGTCAGGGGGTAGGCAGCTCTTCCTCGTCGCGGGTCTGGCGGTCCAGCTCGCGGAAATCGACGCTGGTGCCGAGCAGGGAGGCTTCACTGGGCGCGTGACGGTCGCAGGGCCGCGTCGGCTGCTTTCCCTCGATGAAGACCTCCTGCACCACCTCCGGACAGTACTGCGTGGGCAGCAGGCCCGAGTCCTTGCAGACGGACAGGGTGATGACGCCCTCGGGCTGCTCGAAGGGCAGGGGCGCGAGGTCCGTGTGGATCTCCTTCATGATGCCGGCCCAGATGGGCAGGGCCGCGTGGGCGCCCTCCATCCAGCGGCCCATGGAGAGGCGCTCGTCGAAACCGACCCAGACGCCGCAGGCATAGTAGCGCGTGAAGCCGACGAACCAGGCGTCGTAGTTGTCGTCGGTGGTGCCCGTCTTGCCCGCCGCGGGATGGGTGAAGCCCATGCGCCGGGCGCGCACGCCGGTCCCGTCGCTGATGACGCTCTCGAGCATGTTGGCTAGGATGTAGTTGGACTTGGCGTCGAGCACCTCCACGCGCTCGGGCTGGTGCTGCTCGAGGACCTGGCCCCAGCGGTCCACCACGCGCGCGATGAAGTAGGGCCGGGTGCGGATGCCGCCGGCGGCCACGGTGGCGTAGGCGCTGGTCATCTCGAGGGGGGTCACGTTCTCCGAGCCCAGGCTGATGGCCAGGACGTTGGGCAGCGGGCTCTCGATGCCCAGGCGCCGCGCGTAGTTGATGACCGTCATCGGGCCCATGCGCTGGGTCAGCTTCACGGCCGGGATGTTGATGGACTTGTTCAGCGCGTAGCGCAGGCTGATCTCGCCGAGGAAGCGGCCCGAGTGGTTGCGGGGCTTGTAGGCGGGATGGCCCGGGATCTCGATGACGACCGGCGTGTCGAGGATGTGATCGCTGGGCGCGAAGCCGTTCTCGATGGCGGCCAGGTAGACGAAGATCTTGAAGGCGCTGCCCGAGGGACGGCCGTCCTGGACGGCGCGGTTGTACTCGCTGTGGCGGAAGTCGCGGCCGCCCACCAGGGCGCGGACCGCGCCGGTGGGCACGTCCAGGAGCACGACGGAGCCCTGCAGGTACTGCTCCGACGCGGAGATCGCGAGGCCGCTATCGATGCGGGCCGTGACGCTCTCGTAGGTGTTGTCGTAGCCCATGCGCTCCTCGCAGTAGCGGAGGTGCGCCTCCAGCTGCTCCTCGGCGGCGAGCTGGGCCGCGGGATCGATGGTGGTGAAGACGCGCAGCCCGTCGCGGTAGAGCCGCTCCGTGCCGTAGCGGGTCTCCAGGTACCGCCGCACGTGCTCGAGGAAGTAGCTGCCGCTCCGCGCCTGCTCCCGCTTGCGATCGCGCAGGGTGAGGGGCAGCGCCTGCAGGGAGTCGCAGGCGGCCTCGTCCAGGACCCCGTTGTCGCGCATCATGGCCAGGGCGATGTTGCGCCGCTGCCGCGCCCGCTCGGGGAAGCGGAAGGGATCGTAGGCCCAGGGATTCTTGGGCAGGCCGGCCACCAGGGCGGCCTCGACGACATCCAGCTCGGCGGCGGGCTTGCCGAACAGGGCCTGGGAGATGGACTCCACGCCGTAGGCGCCCACGCCGAAGTAGATCTGGTTCAGGTACATGGCCAGGATCTCGTCCTTGGAATAGGTGCGCTCGATCTTGAGGGTGAGGATGGCCTCCTTGATCTTGCGCCGCAGGGACTGATCCTTGGTCAGGAAGAGGTCGCGCGCGAGCTGCTGGGTGAGGGTGCTGGCCCCGTGCAGGGGGGCCGAGCGGCTGCGCAGGCGGATCCTGATGTCCGTGAGGATGACCTTGGGCCAGCGCAGCAGGTCGATGCCCCAGTGGTCGTAGAAGCGCCGGTCCTCGACGGAGAGGACGGCGTCCACCAGGTGGCGCGGCACCTGGGCCAGGGGGATGGGCAGGCGGTTCTCGATCCCGTAGGAGCCGTAGACCTCGCCGTCCTTGTCCAGGACCAGGGTCTTGACGCTCTGGGTGATCACCTGCAGGCGCGTGGTCGAGGGCAGGTCCCGCGACAGCCAGGCCACGGTGGCCAGCCCCATGCCCAACAGGAAGGCGACCACGCCGGCGGCCCAGCGCAGCAGGCGCCGCCAGCGCGGGGGCCGCCGCCCAGGCAGGCGCCGCTGGTTTCTCTCCACCCCGTTCATGGACAGGCAAGGTAGGGGACCGGAAATCCCTTGTCAACGAAAGGTCCGGCCGCTAGCGTTGCGCCCGATTTGACGCAGTCCGACGCAGTCCCAGGAGGCCGCATGCTTCCCGTCAACGAGCAGCTGAGGATCATCCAGCGCGGCGCCGAGGAGGTTTTACCCCTGGAGGACCTCGAACGGAAGCTCCACCGCTCCGTGGCCGAATCGCGCCCGCTGGTCATCAAGCAGGGTTTCGATCCCACGTCGCCGGACCTGCATCTGGGCCATGCCGTGGGGCTGCGCAAGCTTCGCGAGTTCCAGGATCTGGGGCACCGGGTCGTCTTCCTCGTCGGCGACTTCACGGCCATGATCGGCGATCCCAGCGGCCGCTCGGAGATGCGCCCGGCCCTCGGCCGGGAGGAGGTCGAGGCCAACGCCCGCACCTACTGCGACCAGGCCGTGAAGATCCTCGACACCGGCAGGGTGGAGCTGCGCTACAACAGCGAGTGGTCCTCGCCCATGGTCTTCGCCGACGTGCTCAAGCTGACGAGCCACTACACCGTGGCGCGCATGCTGGAACGCGACGACTTCGCCAAGCGCTACCGGGAGGGCCGGCCCATCAGCATCATGGAGTTCCTCTATCCGCTCATCCAGGGCTACGACTCGGTGGCCCTCGGGGCGGACCTGGAAGTCGGCGGCACGGACCAGAAGTTCAATCTCCTGGTGGGCCGGCATTTCCAGCAGGCCTACGGCCAGGAGCCCCAGGTGATCCTGACCCTGCCGCTGCTCGCGGGCATCACGGGCGACGGCGAGAAGATGTCCAAGAGCCTGGGCAACACCATCGGCATCATGGAGCCGGCAGGCGAGATCTTCGGCAAGGCCATGTCCATCCCCGACGAACTGCTGCCCACCTACCTGCGCCTGGCGGCCGACCTGCCGGAGGAGGATCTGGCGGCGGACCTGGCCGACCTGGCGGCCGGCGCGGTCAACCCCGTTCTGCTCAAGCGCAAGCTGGCGCGCAACCTGGTGGACACCTATTGCGGGGCCGGGGAGGGTGAGGAGGCCGAGGCGGCCTTCGACCGGGTCCATGTGCAGCGGGACCTGCCCGACGAGATGCCCGAGGGGCGCTTCGCGCGGGGCGCGGAGCCCGTCTGGCTGCCCCGGCTGCTCCAGGACGCCGGCCTGGTCAGCAGCGCCAGCGAGGCGCGGCGGCTGATCCAGCAGGGGGCTGTATCCATCGACGGCGAGCGCGTGGAGAACGTGGATCACGAGCTGCTGCTGGATGCGGCCGGCCAATGGGTGATCAAGGTCGGTAAGCGTCGATTCTACAAGGTGATCGTCGAGTAGAGGAACGACGGGGCCTTGCGGGAAATTTAGGTCACTATTTGGGGCCGGCCTGTTGACATCGGGGTATCCTGGGGATATATTCAGTCCCGCTCCGCACTTGAGGTTACGGCCTAGCGATTCGCAGGGGAAAGTCTGGCCTCGCCGGGCTTTTTTTCACGGCGATGCTTGACACCGGGAACCGTAGCGGAGTAGGGTCCAGGCCCTTTCCCACGGGAAGGCCAGCTCTTTGAAAACCGAATAGCGCACGAACCCGTCGATCCTGGACTGTAGCCGAACGGAACCTACGTTGCGTTCGGTTTCAGCGGATCAGGAACAACAAGGAGCGTCTTAGACGTTCCCGTTGGTTCTGCCGAGATTAACGATCCACAACGGAGAGTTTGATCCTGGCTCAGAACGAACGTTGGCGGCGTGGATTAGGCATGCAAGTCGAACGAGAAAGCACCCTTCGGGGTGTGAGTAAAGTGGCGAACGGGTGAGTAACGCGTGGGGAACCTACCCTCGAGTGGGGGATAACGCTCCTAACGGAGCGCTAATACCGCATGACACCGGGATTGGGCATCCGATCCTGGTCAAAGATGGCCTCTGCTCGCAAGCTGTCGCTTGAGGATGGCCCCGCGTCCGATTAGCCTGTTGGTGGGGTAACGGCCTACCAAAGCTACGATCGGTAGCCGGCCTGAGAGGGTGTCCGGCCACACTGGGACTGAGATACGGCCCAGACTCCTACGGGAGGCAGCAGTCGAGAGGCTTCCGCAATGGGGGAAACCCTGACGGAGCGACGCCGCGTGGGTGAGGAAGGTCTTCGGATCGTAAAACCCTGTCAGGAGGGACGAAAACCGGATTGGTTAATACCCTTTCCGCTTGACGGTACCTCCAGAGGAAGCTCCGGCTAACTCCGTGCCAGCAGCCGCGGTAACACGGAGGGAGCAAACGTTGTTCGGAATCACTGGGCGTAAAGGGCACGTAGGCGGTTTCCTAAGTCAGAGGTGAAATCCAGTGGCTCAACCACTGGCCTGCCTTTGAAACTGGGGAACTTGAGGCCGTGAGAGGAAAGCGGAATTCCTGGTGTATCGGTGAAATGAGTTGATATCAGGAGGAACACCGGTGGCGAAGGCGGCTTTCTGGTGCGGTTCTGACGCTGAGGTGCGAAAGCATGGGGAGCAAACGGGATTAGATACCCCGGTAGTCCATGCTGTAAACGATGAGAACTAGGTGTCGGGGGATCGACCCCCTCGGTGCCGCAGCTAACGCATTAAGTTCTCCGCCTGGGGAGTACGGTCGCAAGGCTGAAACTCAAAGGAATTGACGGGGCCCCGCACAAGCGGTGGAGCATGTGGTTTAATTCGATGCA
>JAFGBK010000007.1 GCA_016933175.1 Candidatus Krumholzibacteriota bacterium
CTGCGCATCAACAAGTCCGCGGACGATCCGGCCGGCCTCGTGGTGTCGGAGAACATGCGGGCCCAGATCGTCGGTCTCGGCCAGGCCATCGAGAACAGCGAGACGGCTACCGCCATGGTCCAGACCGCCGAGGGCGCGCTGACCGAGGTGCACGCGCTGCTGCTCAGCATGCGCGAGCTGGCGGTCCACGCCGCGAACGAGGGCGCCAACAGCGCCGCCGACCTCGCCGCCGATCAGGCGGAGATCGACAATGCCCTGGACACCATCGACCGTATCGCCGGCACGACCCAGTTCGGCACCAAGAAGCTGCTGGACGGGTCCAACGGCGTGACGGGCACGGTGACGGGCAGCGTCACGTTCCTGACCGGCACGCAGGCGACGACGGCGGGCACCTACACGGTGACCGTCGCGACGCAGGCGGAGAAGGCGACGCACACCACCGGCAACTCGGCCGCGATCACGGGCATCACGGCCGACGAGACGCTGACGCTGACGAACGACAGTTCGGGCGCCAGCGTGACGATCGCGCTGCTGGCGGGCGACAACCGGCAGACGATCATCGACAAGATCAACGCCTACACGTCGACGACGCTGGTGGAGGCCACGGCCAACGGGGCCAACGACATCCAGCTGGACAGCGTCATCTACGGCACGGCGGGCGACTTCACGATCGTGTCGGACAACTCGGCGGCGGACGGCACCCAGAGCGGGTTCTCCGGCGGCGGCGGCGATACGGACGACGGCGTGGACATCGCCGGCACCTTCGATGTGGGCGCGACGAGCTACCAGGCGGACGGCGCGGGAGCGATCCTGACCGGCCGCGCGGGCAGCACGGTCGCGGGCCTGGAGGTGCAGACGGCGGCCGCGGCCGGCGCCGCGGGCACCGTGACGGTGACCAACAACAGCCTGGTTTTCCAGATCGGCGCCAACTCGGGCCAGACGGTGAACCTGGCGATCGCCAACATGGCCTCCGCGCAGCTGGGCAAGGGCCTGGATGTCACGAGCGGCGGCACGAACGTCTACAGCAGCCTGGCCGAGATCAGCATCCTGGACGCGGCCAGCGCCAGCGACTCGATCGATATCATCGATCAGGCGATCACCGACGTCAGCACGCTGCGCGGCGAGCTGGGCGCCTTCCAGGGCAACACCCTCGAGAGCGGCATCAACAACATGCGCGTCTCGCAGGAGAACCTGGTGGCGGCCGAGTCGATCATCCGCGACACGGACATGGCGGAGGAGATGGCCACCTTCACCCGCAACCAGATCATGACCCAGGCGGCCACGGCCATGCTGTCGCAGGCCAACGCGTCGCCTCAGATCGTGCTCAGCCTGCTCGGGTAACCGACCGGGCCGGAGACGATCGATACACGGCCTTCTTCTGGGAGCCCCGCCTTGCCAAGGCGGGGCTCCTTTCTCTGTCCGCGCGCGGCCGAGGTGACAAGAAACCCGCCAGCCGGCCTGTCCGGCGGGATCGGCCTGGCGCGGGCCGCGCCGGGCGGCGCCGCTGCGGTCGAAGCGGGGTGATCGCGGCCGCGCCTGCGCGCCGGGGAAAGCCCTCAAGCAGGCGTCCGCCGGGGTCGATATCCTTGGTGGGAGCCGGGGGAGGGCTCCCGCGGAGCAAACAGGGAGGAGTGCCATGTCTCTCGGCCTGAACTCGATTTCCGGCCTCATCAGCGGCATCGACAGCCAGTCGCTCGTCGACCAGATCATCCAGGTCGAGCGGCGGCCCGTCTACCTGCTCGAGGCGCGCAAGGCCCAGGAGCAACTGCGCCTGGCCAGCTACGAGGCCCTTCAGGGCGCCTTCGAGGGGCTCAAGAACGCCCTCGACGTTCTGCGGCGCCCGCAGGACTACCGCACCACCGTCGCCATGGTCTCCAACGCCCAGATCCTGTCCGTCACGGCGGACCGGGACGCGCCGGCGGGAACCTACACGCTCACGGTGAACCAGCTCGCCCAGAGCCACCAGGCGGTCAGCCAGGGCTACGCCGATCCGGAGACGGAGCTGGGCACAGGGACGGTCAAGATCAGCCTCGGCGGCAGCGAGGTCCTCAGCGTCGAACTGACCGAGGGCGACAACACGCTGCAGGCACTGGCCGACGCCATCAACGAGGCGGGCGCGGAGGTCACCGCGTCGGTGGTCAACACGGGCTCCGGCGCCACGCCGTACCAGCTCATCCTCGCCGGTTCGGAAACCGGCGCCGACCAGCTCGTCACCGTCAGCAGCGATCTGACGGGCGGCGCCGGCCTGGCCTTCGGCAGCGTGGGCGCGGTGGTGGTGGGCACCCAGGCGGGCAGCAGCGCCGTAGCCAGCGGCGGCCACTACACGGGCAACGCCGACGCCACGTTCAGCTTCGACGTCACCACCGGGGGCACCATCGGCACGGACGAAATCGTCATCGCCTGGTCCAACGACCAGGGCGACAGCGGTGAGATCGTGCTGCCGGCGGACTACGCGGCGGGCGAGGCCGTCGGCGTGTTCGGCGGCCTGGTCCTGGATTTCGGGGCTGGCGATCTGCAAGCCGGCGACAACTGGACCGTGGCCGCAGCTAGCGGCACGATCCAGGCGGCCCAGGACGCCCTCGTCAGCTTCGGCTCCAGCGACGGCGGCGCCACGCCCGTGCAGGTGAGCAGTGCCGACAACACGCTGACGGACCTCATTCCCGGCGCCAGCGTCAGCCTGCTCAAGGCGGACGGCGACGAGCCCGTCACCATCACGCTGCGACAGGATGCCGCTGGCGTGAAGAGCCGCATCACGAGCTTCGCCACGGCCTACAATGCCGTCATCGGCTTCTTCAACCAGCAGATGACCTACAACGCCGACGCGGGAGCGGCGGGGCTGCTGATGGGCGATCCCATCGCCCTGCGCCTGGACACGAGCCTGCGCAACGCCCTGCTGACGCGCATCGAGGGGCTGGACACCGAATTCAGCCTCCTGAGCCAGATCGGCATCGGCACCGCCTCCGGCGGCTCCTTCAACGCGGACGGCACGCTGTCCGTGGACGAAGACCAGCTCATGGACGCCATCGCGGAGGACCTCGACTCTGTCGTCGCGCTGCTCTCCATCACGGGCCGCAGCTCCGATGCGGACATCGTCTTCCTCAATGCCGGCAACCACGTGGCGCCGACGGGCGCCGCGGCCGGCTACGAGGTGCGCATCACCCAGGCCGCGACGCGCGGCGTCGCCACAGGGGCCAGCATCGCCGAGCCGACGGCCGGCTCGCCCCTGCTCGTGGGCGAGTCCAACCGCAACTTCAAGGTGAAGATCAATGGCGTCGAGAGCGCCACCCTGACCCTGGCGACCGGCAGCTACGAGAGCGGAGCGGACCTCGCGGCGGCCATGCAGCAGCTCATCAACAACGACGAGGATCTCGGCGGCCGCGGCGTCATCGCCCAGTGGGTGGACGATGCCGGCGGCCAGGGCCACCTGGTCCTCACCAGCAAGACCTGGGGCGGGACCAGCAAGGTCGAGATCATGGACGTCGACGACTCCATCTATGCCGACCTGGGTCTCACGGTGGGCAGCGGCATCGACGGCAAGGATGTCGAAGGCCACTTCCTGGTGGACGGGGAGATGGAGACGGCGACGGGCAGCGGCCGCATCCTCACCGGCGACCAGGAGGGCGGGGCCACGCGCAGCCTCAGCCTGGAGGTGCGCCTGACCGAGGCCAGCCTGGCGGCCCAGGGCGAGAGCCAGGGCAGCGTGCAGGTCTGGAGCGGCGTCCTCGACCAGCTCCGCCGGGATGTCGAGAACTACCTCGACAGCGCCGACGGCATCTTCGCCCGGCGCGCGCAGGGCATCCAGAACGGCATCGACGACTACGACCAGCAGATCGAGGCCATGGATGCCCGGCTGGAGAAGCGGCGGGAGCGCTACCTCGCGGAGTTCTCGCGCATGGAAACCCTCCTGGCGGAGATGAACTCCACCAGCCGCACCCTGAGCTCCATGCTGGACAGCCTGCCGGCCTACCAGATCTCCTACGGCGGCAGCACCGGCCGCTAGGACGGCGACGCGGGATGGAAACGTGCAGCTCATGAGCGAACAGAAACTGGTCGATCGCACCGAGCGGGCCCGCCGGGCCTACCTGGAGTCGCGCGTCCGCGGCGCCGATCCCCAAGCCCTGCTGGTGATGCTCTACGAGGGACTCCTGCAGAGCCTGCAGCTGGGCGAGCGCTCTCTGCGCGAGCAGGACTGGGCCACCGCCCAGGAATCCCTGAGCCGCGCGCGCCGCATCGTCACCTACCTGCTCACCTCCCTGCGCAAGGAGGGCGGGCAGATCAGCGACCACCTGCAGCGCCTGTACGTTTTTTGCTTCGAGAACATCGGCCGCGCCAACCTGGAGCGCCGTCCCGAGCTGCTGCCGGCGGTGATCAAGGTGGTGCGCGAGCTCTCGGGCGCCTGGCAGGTGATCGCCGGCCAGGGCGCCGCGACGGGCGGCGAGGAGGAAGGCGGATGAACGAGACGTTGCGCGAACTGCTCGCCGTCAGCAAGGCCCAGCTCGAGGCCGTCCGCCGGTCCGACCTGGATCGCCTGGAGGTGCTGGGCCTGCGCCGCCGCGAGCTGATGGAGGGCCTCGACCGGGAGGCGCTGGCGCGCCTGGCCGGCGAGCCGGCGGAGCGGACCGGGGAGATCCTGCGCGCCATCCTCGAGAACGACCGTCTGGTGGGAGCCGCCCTGCGGGAAGGGATGCGCCGGCGCCGCGAGGACCTGACGGAGGTCGACACGCGCCGCCGCGCCGAGGCGGCCTATCGCCGCGGACGCTAGGGAGCGCCGCGGTCGATTAAGGAGCGCTGCGGTCGGTTGGGGAGCGCCACGGCCCGACCCTTGCATGGCCCCTGGGAGGAGCCTGAGTTTTGGAGGTAAGGGGTGGATATCGGTAAGGCAGCGGCCACCGCTGGCGCCGATCTGGCCAGGATCTACGGCCAGGGAACGAGCGCGGAGAAGACCGGGGAGACCAAGCAGCAGGAGTGCGGGGAATGCCAGCCTGAACGGCGGAGCACGGCCGGCGCGGACCGGGAGCTGGTGAGCATCAGCCCCGAGGCCCAGAGCCGTGCCGACAGGCAGGAGGCGCTCCAGTTGGCCAAGGAGATCTACCGGCAATTGCCAGACGCGCGCCAGGAAGCCGTCTCCCGGGCCAAGCAGCGGCTTTCCGAGGGCTATTACGACAAGGAATCGGTGCGCGAGGAGCTGGCCGAGCGCCTGACGCGGATCGCCAAGCGACTGGCGGCTGCGGCGCGCTGACGACAACGGCCCGGTGCCGCACAGGGCAGCGGCAGGTCCCGTCAGGGGGACCTGCCGCTTTCGTATGCCAGCCGGCGGGCTGGCAATTTATCTTGCAGCATTGGCCCGCTCCTGCTAACTGGAAGGTGGGTGGGAGGAGCCACGTGGATTCAGAACCCCGCGACTGGAAACTGAGCATCCTGGAGGACGGCGCGCCGGAGGTCCTTGGTACCGCGCCGACGCCCGATCTGCCAGGATGGCGCACCGAGCGCCGCGCCTTCCCGGGCACCGACCCGACCGCCCTGGACCATCCCGACCTGCTGCTCCTCGCCCTTCCTCCCGGCGCGCCCGGGCTGGGGGCCTGGCTTCTCCACTTCCGCCGCGAGCGCCCCGGCTGCGCCGTCCTCCTTCTCGAGAGCGCGGCGGGTCCAGACTGGTACCGGGCCGCCGTCCGCCTGGGGGTGGACGAGCTCCTGCCGCCGCCGCCCGACACCGAGGCCTGGCGGGCGGCCCTGGAGGACGCCGCCGAGGCCCGGCGGGCCGGTCTCGAGCAGAGCCGCTTCGTCGGGAGGCTGGAGCGCAGCACGCGCTTCCTGGAGGAGAGCCGGCGCCAGCTGGCCGAGATGCTCCTCAAGGCCTACGAGAACCTCGGCGCCGTCAACCGGCAGCTCACCAGCCGCGTGAGCCAGCTGGCCACCCTCTACCAGCTCGGCCGCGACCTGAGCCTCGAGGACAACTGGGACCACGCCCTGCGGCGCTTCCTGGAGACCTGCGTGAAGGCCCTGGACTTCGAGGGCGCGGCCCTGCTGCTGTGGAGCTTCGACGGCCAGCGCCTGGCTCCCCGATCCCGCCTTCTGCTCGACGCGGACCGCCTGGAGGCGGCCGTGGCGCGCCTGCGGCGGGAAGGGGCGTCCTTCGGCCTGGCCGACCGCCTGCTGGCCCTGCGCGGCGAGACGATCCTCGAGGACACGGCGCTCGCCGAGGAAGCGGCGGATTGGGACCTGTGCGTCCTGCCCCTGGCCCACGGCGGCGAGGCCCAGGGCTACTTCGTCTACCGGAAGGCCTACGCGGACGGCGCCGCCTTCACCGCCGACTTCCACTTCCTCAAGACCGTGCAGACCATCCTCGGCGAGGAGCTGGCCAAGGCCAAGGCCGTGCACCACCTCAAGAAGCTCGGCCGCTTCAACCGCACGGTGCTCGAGAGCGTGCGCGCGGCCGTCCTCACCCTGGACGGGCGCGACCGTGTCAGCTACCGCAATCCCCCGGCCGCCGCCCTCTTCGGCGAGCGGCTGGAAGACGGCCACGACTTCGCCTTCGACGAGCACTTCCATCCCCTGGACGACGCCGCCCGCGAGCTCTCGGAGCGGGACTGGATCCATCGCGAGTGCCGCCTCGTCCGTCCGGGGGAGACCGAGGCGCGGCGCCTGCTGCTGTCCACGACGCGCCTGCCCGCGCGCCACGTCAGCGACGTCCGGACCGTGATGATCGTCGAGGACCTGACCGAGCACAAGCGCCTGGAGGCCGAGCTGCGCCGGGCCGAGCGGCTGAGCAGCCTCGGGCAGCTCTCGGCGGGCATGGCGCACGAGATCCGCAATCCCCTGGCGGGCATCGCCATGACGGCCCAGGTCCTGCGCGCCAAGCTGGCGGATCGACCCGAGGCGGTGTCCTTCCTGGACCGCATCCAGGCCGAGACCGAGCGCCTGGAGCGCATCGTGCGCAGCCTGCTGGACTACAGCCGGCCCGCGCCGCCCCGCCTCGCCCCCCGGGACCTGCGCGCGGCCGCCGCCCGCGCCCTGGCGGCGGTGGCGCCCGAGGCCGCGGCGGCCGGCCTGTCCGTGGAGCCGCCGGCGGCGGGCCCACCGCTGCACGTCTGGGCCGACGCCGATCAGCTGCACCAGGTGCTGCTGAACCTGCTGCTCAACGCCATCCAGGCCTGCCGGCGAGGGGACCGGCTCGGCTTGGTCCTGGAGCGCGCCGCCGCCGCCGGCGGCGGCGAGGGCCGCATACGCCTGCGCATCTGGGACAGCGGCCCCGGCGTGCCGGCCGACGCGACCGCGCGCCTGTTCGATCCCTTCTTCACGACCAAGGCCGAGGGCACCGGCCTCGGCCTGGCCGTCTGCCAGAAGATCATGGAGGAACACGGGGGCTGCGTCCGCTACCGGTCCCGTGACGAGGGCGGGTCCGAGTTCACGCTGGAGCTGTCCCCCGCCGCGCCCGCCGAGAAGGAGGAGAGGTGAGCCAGAGCATCCTCATCGTCGACGACGAACAGACCCTGCGCTGGAGCCTGGGGGAGGCCCTCCGGGACGGATTCGCCGTGCTCGAGGCCGAGGACGGCCCGGCCGGCCTGCGCCTCATCCAGGAGGAGGAGCCGGACTTGGTGCTCCTGGACGGCCGCCTGCCGGGCCTCGCCGGCATCGAGGTGCTGGAGCAGGCGCGCCGGGGCGGCTTCGAGGGGCAGGTGGTCATGATGACCGCCTACGGCGAGCTGGAGACGGCCGTGCGCGCCATGAAGCTGGGAGCCTACGACTTCATCACGAAGCCCTTCCAGCTCGAGAAGATGCGCAAGATCATCGAGAACGCCCTCGAGAGCCGGCGCCTGGCGACGGCCGAGCGGCGCTGGGCCGAGGCCCAGGCCCAGAGCGACCCCTTCACCGACTTCGTCGGCGAGAGCCCGCGCATGAAGGAGGTCTTCGCAAAGGTCCTCAAGATCGGCGCCAGCCAGGCCGCCACGGTGCTCATCCAGGGCGAGAGCGGCGCCGGCAAGGAGCTGGTGGCCCGCGCCATCCACCGTGCCACCCGCGGCGCCACCGGTCCGGTGGTGGAGATCAACTGCGCCGCCATCCCCGAGACCCTGCTGGAGAGCGAGCTGTTCGGCCACGAGAAGGGCGCCTTCACCGACGCCAAGAGCCGCAAGAAGGGCCTCATCGAGGCGGCCGAGGGGGGCACCCTCTTCCTGGACGAGATCGGCGAGATGGGCCTCCAGCTCCAGACGCGGCTGCTGCGCGTGCTGGAGAACCGGACCTTCCGCCGCGTGGGGGGCATCCAGGACCTGCAGGTGAAGGCGCGCATCGTCGCGGCCACCAACAAGAACCTCCTGCGCGAGGCGGAGTGCGGCAACTTCCGGCCGGACCTCTATTACCGCCTCAGCGTCATCGTCCTGGACGTGCCCGCCCTGCGCGAGCGCATCGAGGACATCGAGCCGTTGACCAACTTCTTCATCCAGCGCTTCAACCGCGAGCTGGGCTGCAGCGTGGCGCCCGTGGGCCCGGAGGCGCTGGCCATCCTGCAGCGCTACCGCTGGCCCGGCAACATACGCGAGCTCAAGAACCTCGTCGAGCGCATCCTCCTGCTGGAGGGCGCCGAGGAGCTGCGCGTCGAGCATCTGCCCCGCGCCGTGCGCGAGCCGGGCGAGGAGGCGGACCGCGTCGAGGACGTCTACCGGCCGGAGCCCATCGCCGCCGTCGAGCTGCGCCACATCCTGCGCACTCTCGAGTACACGGGCGGCAACAAGAGCCAGGCGGCTCGCGTCCTGGGCATCAGCCGGCAGACCCTGCGCGAGAAGCTCAAGCAGGCGGCTCCGGCCCGCGCCGTCGGCGTCGCCGTCTGATCCCTGCCGGCCGCGCTGGCTGAAAAGGAGCCAGAAGCCCGGCCAGGAACCGGCCCCCGCGGGCGCCGTCCGCGGGGGTTCTCGCTTCCGCCCCGCTGGATCGGAGCCCGGTCCGCGCCGTGCAATCCCCGTCATGCCAACGTCTTGCCTCGCCGCCGCGCGCGGCGGGCGCCGGCTGGTTCCTCCGCGCCGGCGAGAATTGCCGAAGGCACGGAACTTGTTTTCCCGCCGCCGGACGGGGAGGCGGATCCTTGAAGTACCTCGCATTCCTGGCAATCCTGGCCCTCCTGCTGACGGCGCTGCCGCCCGGCGCGAACCGGGTGGACGACGCCGCGGCGGAAGGCGCCGGCGGCAACGAGACGGCGGTGGAGACGCCGCCGGCGCGGGAGCAGGACATCACCATCCTGCTGCCATTGCTCGAAGCCAAGGTCAGCCACGTCGACAGCACGGCGGACATGCGGGACCTGTTCCGCACTCTCGCCGTGGCCCGCGGCTACCTGCAGCTCGGCCTCTACGAGGACGCCCGGGGCTGGTTCGAGCACCTGGCCGACATCGACCGCGACAGCCTCCTCACCGACGCCATCTTCGACGGCCGCCTGGCCAGCGCCGTGGGCCTGGGCAGCCTGGACAGCCTCGGCCTGCTCATGGACGAGTACGGGCAGGGGCTCGAGCGTCCCGATCCGGTCGTCATGGCGCGGGCCCTATCCCTGGTGGGCCGCGGCGGCCGGTGGGACGAGGCGGAGACCCTCGTCGACCGCGCCCTGACCTGCTACGGCGTCCGGCCGCCGGCGGAACTCGTCTACCTCAAGGGCCGCGTGCTCCGCCGCCAGGGCCGCCTGAGCGAGGCGGTCCAGCACTTCGAACGCCAGCTCAACGCCATGCGCGTGCCCAGCGCCGTGGACAGCAGCCTGGTCGCGCAGCGCGCCCGCTTCATCCAGGGCGCCGCCGACTGCTCCTTCCTGCTCAACGACCGCCTGCACGCGCGGGCCCTCTACGGCCGCCTCCTGGGGGAGGACGATCCCTGGTACGCGGCCTGGGGCCGCTTCCAGCTGGCACAGCTCGACATGCTCGACAGCGCCTACGAGGAGGCCATGACGGGTTTCATCGGCGTGGCCGGCGACAGCATCGGGGCCCGCTTCTGCGATTGGGCCCAGGACCTGGCCGAGCACTGCGCCGTGATGCGCCAGTACCGGCAGTACCTCATCGACACGAGTCCGCGGCCCTTCCTCGCCGCGCCCTAGGAGACGGCATGCAGGCGACCTTGCAAAGGCTCATCGACGTCTACCGGCGCGAGCGGGAGATCTACGGCCGCATCCGCGCGGAGGTGAGTCAGCACCGCCAGCTCATCGAGGCGGGGCGGCCCTACCGCGAGATCAACGAGGCCCTGACCGCCAAGCGGGACCTGCTCGGGGAGATCGAGCGCCTGGAGGCCGGCGTGCGCCGCGAGCAGGAGCTCTGGCGGCGGCACCGTCACGCCCTGGACGGACGCGAGGCGACCACCCTGATGCGCCTGCTGGCCGAGGTCACCGCCCTCGTGGAGGAGATCCTGGCGGCCGAGCGCGAGAACGAGGTCCTGCTCACCAGCCGCCGCCGGCTGGGCCCGCGTCCCGTCGTCAGCCGCGAGCGGGCGCTGGCCACCTACCGCTTCCAGAGCGGAGCGGAGGTCGAGCGATGAAGGCGGCCGTGCGCGAGACCGCCGAGCGCGTCGAGCCCGTGGCCGCCGTAGCCCGCTTCCTGGCCGGCTTCGCCCACCGGATCAAGAGCCCCTTGACCGGGGTGCGCGGGTACGGCGAGCTGATGGCCCGCGAGGACGACGGCGATCGTCGCCGCTACTGGGGGGAGCGCCTGGCGGGCGGCCTGGAGTCCCTGGACCGGATCATCGAGGGCGCCCGGCGCTACCAGCTGCCCGGCGTCCTGGAGCGGCGCCATCTCTGCCTGGCGACCCTGGTGGAGGAGGCCTGGCGCCTGGCCCTGCAGGCGACGCCCGGCGCGGCGGCCAAGAACTGCCGCCTGGAGCTGAATCTGGATCCCGGCGCCGAGGCCCTGGTGGATCCCTTCCACTTCCGGAATCTGCTGGTGAACCTGCTGCAGAACGCCCTCGACGCCGCGCCCGCCGGCGGCTGCATCCGCGTGGATGCCCGCCCCGGCGAGCTGCTCGGCGTGGCCGACGCCGGGCCCGGCCTGGAGGGACTCGATCGCGAGGCGATCCTCACTCCCTTCTTCACGACCCGCCCCGATCGGGCGGGACTGGGCCTGCCGGTGGCGGCGGCGATCGCCGCCGCCCACGGCTTCACTCTGGACTGGCAAGAGCTGCGACCGACCGGCCTCCGCGCCCGGGTGCTCCGGGGGACGGGGCAACGACACCAAAGGAGCACGTCTTGAGCGACAAACGCCGGCTGCTCGTCGTCGATGACGAGCGCGTCATGACCGATTTCCTCGGGGATATGCTGTCCGAGCGCTACGACGTCAGCACCACCGCCTCCCTCCGGACCGCGCGCGACCTGATGGGGACGCGGGACTTCGATCTGGTGATCACGGATCTCCAGCTGGAGAAGGACGACAGCGGCATGTCCCTGGTGGACGAGTGCCGGGAGCGCGGGTTGCCCGTCGTCGTGATGACGGCCTACGCCTCGGTGGACCGCGCCGTGGAGGCCATGAAGCGGGGCGCCGTGGACTTCCTGACCAAGCCCTTCGGCGGTCAGGAGATGGAGGCCGTCCTGCGCACGGCGTTGGATGGGCGCCGGTCCGGCCGCCGCGGCCTGGCGGAGTTCAGCCGCCTGCAGACGGGGCCGCGCCGTCTGGTCCTCGGCCGCAGCGAGGCCATGCGCCGCGTCATGGAGATGGTGGAGGCCGTGGCCACGACGCGGGCGACCGTCATGCTCACGGGCGAGAGCGGCACCGGCAAGGAGATGGTGGCCGCCGCCCTCCATGCCATGAGCCGCCGGGCGGGCGGCCCCTTCATCAAGGTCAACTGCGCGGCCATCACCGACACCTTGCTGGAGAGCACGCTCTTCGGGCACGAGAAGGGCGCCTTCACGGGCGCCATCAAGCGGACGGCGGGCAAGTTCGAGCTGGCCAACGGCGGCACGCTGCTCCTGGACGAGATCAGCGAGATGAAGCAGGAGCTGCAGAGCAAGCTGCTGCGCGTCCTCCAGGAGCGCGAGTTCGAGCTGGTGGGGGGGACGACGACGCTGCCGGTGGACGTGCGCATCGTCGCCACCTCCAATCGGAACATCAAGGAGGAGGTTCGCAAGGGGAACTTCCGCGAGGACCTCTACTTCCGGCTCAACGTGGTGCCGGTGCACGTGCCGCCCCTGCGCGAGCGCCGCGAGGACATTCCCGACCTGACGGCCCATTTCATCCGCCTGTCGGCCATCGAGAACGGCGTGCCCGAGCCCCAGCTGCCGCCCGCCTTGCTCGCCGAGCTGATGCGGCTGCCCTGGCCGGGCAACGTGCGCCAGCTCCAGAACACGGTGGAGCGCGCGGTGGTGCTGGCGCGCGGCGAGCAGCTCGCGCTCGATGACTTCCTGCTCGAGGAGGAGGTCCTGCGCGCGGCCGACGCGGCGCCGAGCTTCGACCAGGACATGACCCTCAAGGAGATGGAGAAGCGCATGATCCTCGCCACCCTGTCGCGGTTCCGCGAGAACCGCACCCAGGCGGCGCGGCACCTCGGGATCAGCGTGCGCACGCTCCGCAACAAGCTGAACCTCTACCGGCAGCAGAGCCGGAGCGCGACGGCCTAGGAGGGCGCCGTGGCCAAGGGAATCTTCAACGACCTGGACCTGCTCAAGCGCAGCCTCGACGCCTACGCGCTGCGCCAGCGGGTCATCGCCGAGAACATCGCCCACGTGGAGACGCCGGGCTACCGCGCGCGCAGTGTCGCCTTCGAGGAGCTGCTCCGGGCGGCCGCGGGCGACGAGGACGGCGCGCCCCTGCGGCGCAGCCAGGCCGGCCACATGCCGGCGCCCGGCGCCGCCCTGCCGGCGGCGCGCGTTCAGGAAACCGCGGAGCGGGCCCTGGACAACGGCACCAACGACGTGAACCTCGACCTCGAGATGGCGGCCCTGGCCGAGACCAGCCTGCGCCACAAGATGGCGAGCCGCATCCTCGCGCTGCGCTTCCAGGGGATCCGCAGCGCCATCCGCGGCCGCGGCGGCGCCTGAGGAGACGGACCATGAGTGACGGCATCTTCACGAGTTTCCGGGTGAGCGCCATGGGCCTGCGCGCCCAGCGCGTGCGCCTGGACGTGGCGGCCGAGAACCTGGCGAACCTGGAGACCACGCGCACCGCGGCGGGTGGGCCCTACCGGCCCCAGGTCGCCGTCATGGAGATGGGCCGCGGCACGCCGCAGCGACTGGGCGCGCTGCCCAGCGGGACCGTTTCCTTCCGCGAGCTGCTGGCGACGCGGGAACGCCACCTGGCGGCCAGCGCCGCGCCGCCGGCCCCCGCGCCGGCGCCGGGCCCTCCGCTCACGGTCAGCGTGGTCGAGCGCGCGGAGCCCTTCGTCAGCGAGTACCAGCCCGACCACCCGGACGCGGACGAGGATGGCATGCTCCTGCGGCCCAACGTGGATCCCATCCAGGAGATGATGACGCTCATCAAGGCCACGCGGGCCTATGAAGCCAACGCCACCGCCCTGGACGCGGCCAAGGAGATGCTCGGCCGCGCCCTGGAGATCTAAGGAGTAGAGCGTGAACGACATCCGCACTCGCCCCCTGATGACCCACAACCTGCTGCGCGCCTACGGCGCCAAGCCCGCGGCCGAGCCGCGCCAGGGCGGCTTCGGCGCGCTGCTCGAGCAGACGCTCCAGCGGGTCAACGAGAAGCAGCAGGCGGCCGGCCTGGCCGTCGATCAGGCCATCCGCGGTGAGGCCCAGGACCTCCACCGGGTCATGATCGCCCAGGAGGAGGCCTCCATCACCTTCGAGCTGATGATGGAGGTCCGCAACAAGCTGCTCGAGGCCTACCAGCAGATCATGCAGATGCAGGTCTAGCGGAAACGGGTGAAGGCACATGGCTGACGTTATCAAGCGATTCGGCGACCTCTGGAACCAGATGGCCCTGAGCCAGCGGCTCATCCTGGTGTCCCTGGTGGGGGCGATCCTCATCACGCTGCTGCTCTTCTTCGCCTGGCTGGGGCGGGAGGACTACACCCTGCTCTACTCCAATCTCGCGCCCGAGGACGCGGCGCGGGTCATCGAGGTGCTCCAGAAGAACAGCGTGGACTACCGGATCACTGGCGGCGGCAGCGGCGTGATGGTCCCGGCCGCCCGGGTGGGCGAGATGAAGGTGCTCCTGGCCGGCGAGGGGCTGCCCGCCGGCGGCCTGACCGGTTACGAGCTCTTCGACGACCAGGGCCTGGGCGTGAGCGAATTCACCCAGAACGTCAACTACCGGCGCGCCCAGGAGGGCGAGCTGGCGCGCAGCATCGGCACCATCAAGGGCGTCGAGAAGGCCCGCGTGCACCTGGTGATCCCCAAGCCGTCCCTGTTCAAGGAAGACCGCCGCCCGCCCAGCGCCAGCGTCGTGCTGAACCTGGCGCGCCCCGGCGACCTGCGCCCCGATCAGGTGCAGGCCGTCCAGCGGCTGGTGGCGAGCAGCGTCGAGGGGCTGGCGCCCGAGCAGGTCACGATCCTCGACAGCTTCGGGAACCTTCTCTCGCGCGATGCCTTCGGCGAGGCCGGCGGGCTGAGCACGGCCCAGCTCGAGCTGCGCCAGCAGGTGGAGTCCTATCTGGCCCGCAAGGCCCAGAGCACCCTCGAGAGCGTGCTCGGCCCCGGCGCGGCCTTGGTGCGCGTGAACACGGAGCTGGACTTCGAGCAGGTGGAGCGGACCCGCGAGGTGGTGGATCCGGAGATCTCGGCCGTCCTCAGCGAGAACCGCAGCCAGAGCCAGCGCGAGAGCGACGGCGAGACCACGGAGTCCAGCACCGTCAATTACGAGTTCAACCGCCTGGTGGAGAGCATCGTCGGCGCCACGGGCGGCGTCGAGAAGATCGCGGTGGCCGTGCTCATCGACGGGACCTACCGCGAGGAGGATGGGGAGACGACCTACGTGCCGCGCAGCCCCCAGGAGCTCGAGGGCTATCGCAAGATCGTCGAGAACATCGTCGGCTTCGACGCCGACCGGGGTGACCGCATCGAGGTGCTCAATGTCCAGTTCACGGACGCGACGCCGCTGGTGCAGGACGGCGGCCTGTTCGGCGGCGGCCTGATGCAGAAGGTGCCCTCCCTCCTCAACCGCGCGCTCTTCGTGGTGGCCCTCCTCTTCCTGCTGGTCACCTTCCGGAAGATGGCGAGCCAGCTCGTCGAGAACATCTCCAAGGCGCCGGTCGCCGCGCCGGCGCCGACGGCGGAGGAGACCCAAGCGGCGGGCATGGAGCGGAAGCCCGTCAGCCTGGACGGGCTCATCGATCATTCCAAGAAGGACGAGGCCGATCAGTACATGCAGATGGAGGAGCAGGCCAAGGCCCTGGCCCTGGACAGGCCCGAGGACATCGCCCAGCTCGTCCGCACGTGGATCTACTCGAAGGGTTGAGGCATGGCGAAGCAGACGACGGCAGAGCCCAGTGAGGCGGCGGCCCCGACCAGGGCCGCGCACGGCAAGAAGAAGGAGTCCGTGCTGCCCGGCGTCCACCGCGCCGCCCAGCTGCTCATCGCGCTGGGCGCGGAGGCCGCCGCGGCGATCTCGGGCCACCTCAGCGATTCGGAGCTGGAAGAGATCTCGGCCGAGATCGTCGCGCTGGGCAGCATCTCGCCCGGGGACAAGCGAGCGGTCATCAAGGAGTTCTATGCGACCGCCATGGCGCGCGAGTACATCGCCCAGGGCGGCGAGGACTACGCGCGGGAAATGCTGATCAACAGCCTCGGCGAGCGCAAGGCCAAGGCCATCATGGCGCGCTTCCGCGGCCTGACCGACAGCAGCGCCTTTTCGATCCTCAGCAACGTGGACGCGCCCAGCATCACCAACTTTCTCAAGAAGGAGCACCCGCAGACCATCGCCCTGGTCCTCAGCTCCCTGTCCACCAGCCAGGCGGCGCAGATCCTGACGCAGCTGCCCGAGGACGTCCGCACCACCGTCGCCTACCGCATGGCCACCATCGAGC
Source organism: Candidatus Krumholzibacteriota bacterium (assembly GCA_016933175.1). Classification (GTDB taxonomy): domain Bacteria; phylum Krumholzibacteriota; class Krumholzibacteriia; order JACNKJ01; family JACNKJ01; genus JAFGBK01. Next base: position 15,931 of record JAFGBK010000007.1, read on the forward strand.
GGCCGAGCCCGGAGGTCATCGGCGAGATCCGCGGCGTGCTCGGCGACTACATCGACACCAACTTCCAGGACCTGGGCATGAAGTTCGGGGGCACGACGCACGTCGCCGAAACCTTCAACGAGATCGAGCAGAGCGTCTGGAAGGGGATCCTCGACCAGATCGAGGAGGAGGATCCGAAGATCGCCGAGGAGATCAAGACCCAGATGTTCACCTTCGCCGATCTGGTGCTCCTGGACAACAAGTCCATCCAGTCGGTGCTCAAGGAGGTCGACAGCAAGGATCTCGCCCTGGCGCTCAAGGGCGCCGCGGCGGAGGTCCGGGACCTCATCTTCCGGAACATGTCCAAGCGCGCGATGACCGCCATCAAGGAGGAGATGGAATACATGGGCGCCGTGCGCGTGAGCGAGGTGGAGGGCGCCCAGGCGCGCATCATCGAGGTGGTGCGCAACCTGGACGCCGAGGGCGCCATCTACATCGAGGGCCGCGGCGGAGGCAAGCAGGATGGCATCATCGAGTAGCGGCCCCACGGCCGTCACGGCGCCCGACCTGGAGGATTTCGCCGACATCGGCGTCGCCTCCCGCATGGAGGCGCTCAGCCGCGATCCGGCCTTTCCCCGCCTGCGCGAGCGCATCCGGGACGAGGCCTACGCCCGGGGCCGGGCCGACGCCATGGCCGAGGCGGACGCCGCCCGCGAGCGGATGGTCCGCGACGAGATCGAGCGCGTCGAGGCGCTGCTCGCCGAGCTGGCCGCCGCGCGCGCCGAGATGATGCGGCGCAGCGAGGAGGAGCTCCTGCAGCTCGCCGTCGCCCTGGCGCGGCGCGTGATCCGCGTCCAGGTGGCCACCGACGAAGGCCTGCTCCTGGGCAAGCTGGTCGACTGCCTGGGGCAGGTGGAGCGATCGGCCTCCTACCACATCCGCGTCAATCCCGGTCAGTACGCGGCCCTCGAGGCGCTTCTGGAGCACGTCCAGGCCGACATCTTCGCGGGCAGCCCCTTCCGCATCCTGCCGGACGAGCGCGTCACGCGCGGCGGCCTGATCATCGAGGGCGACCGCACGCGCCTCGAATCCATCTGCGAAGAGGAGCTGGAGCGCCTCGAAGAGGAGCTCTTCCGCCTCCACCGGGAGCAGGAGGCGGACGATGGACTTTGATCTGGCCGCGGCCACCAAGGCCGTGGAGCGCTTCAATCCCGTCTACAAGGTGGGGCGGATCAGCCGCGTGGTGGGGCTGCTGGTGGAGGCCGAGGGGACCGAGGCCTCGATCGGCGAACTCTGCAGCATCATGAGCGCGGGCGGCCGCAGGCCGGTGCCCGCCGAGGTGGTCGGCTTCCAGTCCGGGCGCCTGCTGCTCATGCCCTACCAGGTCATCGCCGGCATCCGGCCCGGCGACCTCGTGCGCCCCAGCGGCCGCCCCCTCATGGTGCGGGTCGGCGACGGCCTGGTCGGCCGCGTGCTCGACGGGCTCGGCGTCCCCATCGACGGCGGCGACGATCCCTGGCTGCCCGGGCGCCGCCGCGTGCAGAGCGCGGCGCCGGCGCCCCTGGCGCGGCGGCGCATCGAGGCGCCGCTGATCACGGGCATCCGCGCCATCGACGCCCTGTTGTCCTGCGGCGAGGGGCAGCGCGTGGGCATCTTCTCCGGCTCCGGCGTCGGCAAGAGCGTGCTCCTGGGCATGCTCGCCCGCCACGCGGAGGCGGATCTCATCGTGCTGGCGCTCATCGGCGAGCGCGGCCGCGAGGTCCGCGAGTTCCTCGAGGAGGATCTGGGCCCGGCGGGTCTTTCCCGCAGCGTGGTCGTCGCGGTCACCAACGACGCCACGGCCCTGGAGAAGATCAAGGGGGCCGAGACGGCCTTCACCATCGCCGAGCATTTCCGCGACCAGGGCCGCCGCGTGCTGCTGATGATGGATTCCGTCACGCGCTACGCCATGGCCCTGCGAGAGGTGGGCCTGGCCACCGGCGAGCCGCCCGCCAGCAAGGGCTACACGCCCAGCGTCTACGCCGCCCTGCCGCGCCTGCTCGAGCGGGCCGGCACGAGCCCGCGGGGCTCCATCACCGGGCTGTTCACGGTGCTGGTGGAGGGGGACGATCTCACCGATCCCGTGGCCGACACCGTGCGCTCCATTCTCGACGGGCACATCGTCCTCAGCCGCGATCTCGCCGTCGCCGGCCACTACCCGGCCATCGACGTGCTGGGCAGCGTCAGCCGGCTGCATTCCCAGGTGACGCCGCTCGAGTGGGTCGAGCGGGGCCGGCGCCTGCTGGCGGCCATGGCCCTCTACCGCGAGAACGAGGACCTCATCCAGATCGGCGCCTACCAGCCCGGCAGCAGCGACGAGATCGACAGGGCCATCGCCCTGCGTCCGCGCTGGCAGAATTTCCTCAGGCAGGAGCGCGACGCGGCCAGCGCGCTGACGGAGACCCGCGCGGCCCTGCGCACGTTGGTGGGTGATTGATGGCCGGCTTCCGGTTCCGGCTCGAGAAAGTCCTGCGCCTGCGCCGCCGCGCGGAGCGGGAGGCCTCGCGCGAGCTGGGTCGCGCCGCGTCGGCGCGGGACGCCCAGAAGCGGCGCCTGGCGGCGATGGCCGAAGCCCGCGCCGAGCTGCTCGCGCACCGCGACGACCTGCAGCGGGGACACGTGCAGCCCGCGCTCCTGACCCAGAACCGCTACCAGATCATCGTGCTGGAGCGGGCCGAGGTGCGGGGCCGCGCGCGCCTGGCCGAGCTGGAGCGGGAGGTGGCGGCGGCCCGCGATCGCCTGGTGGAGAAGAGCCGGGCGCGGAAGCTCCTGGAGAAACTGGAGGAACGCCGGCGCCGGGAATGGACGGCGGAGCAGGCGCGCCGCGAGCGGCGCGAGCTGGACTCCCGTCCCCTGCGCAACCGTGGCATGCCGATTGCGATGAAGGCTGCTGCGGAGAATGGACGGTGACACCATGAGATCGGTCGTTCAGTTCAGCGTCTTGAGCTTTATCGTCATCTTCCTCGTCACCTTCCTGCTGACGGGGGTGTTCGGCGGCGTCAAGCGGGCCTGGGACCAGAGCCGGCAGGACGAGGCGCCCGTCGAGCAGGTGGACGAGACGGCCCTCGCCCGGCAAAGCCTGCACGCGCAATCAGAAGAAATTTCCCGCCGCGAGGGGGAACTGGCCGACATCGAGGAGGCCCTCCAGCTGGAGAAGGCCGTCCTCGCTGAGGAGTTCAACAAGCTGGCGGCCGTGCGCGGCAGCATCGCCGAGGCCATTGCCGCCGTGGAGGCGGGCCAGGCCAAGACCCTGCGCAAGCTGGCCAAGATGTACGAGAACATGCCCTCCCGCGAGGCGGCCGTGATCCTGAGCGGCATGGATCTCGAGGTGGTCCTCGAGATCCTCAAGCTGATGAAGGAGCGCCCGGCCGCCAAGATCATGGCGGCACTGGACCCGGCCCGCGCCGCCGCCCTCAGCAACATGATGAGCGCCAGCAAGGGGGATCGTTAGATGGATGTCCTGAGCGGCATCGCGTCCCTGGCGCCGGGTCCCGTCCCGGAGCGAGTGGAAAGGGTTCCCGCCCAGGACGGGGCGCCCTTCGCGGCCTGTCTGAGCGCCGCCCTGGGGCGCGGGAGCGCGGCGCCGGCGGATCCGGCCGGGGACGACGCCGGGCTCGCGGGCATCGCGACGGACGAGTCGGCCGCCGACATCGCCGAGAACGAGGGCGCCGGCCTAGCCGCCGACGTGCCGACCGAGGACAGCGAGGTCGGATCCGACGCCGAAACCGGCGCACCAGCGGCGTGCGCGGCGGTTGCGATCTCCGTCGCCACGGCGGTGGACGGCATGCTGACGGCGCCGCCGGCCGCGGATGGGGAAGCGGCGGACGCGGCGCCCGCTGACGTGCCTGCCGCGCCGGCGGCGATCGCCGCTGCCGGCGAGAAAGCGAACGCCGTCCAGGAGGAGCCGGCCGCTGCGGCGACCCCGACCGACGGCGAGGCGGCGATCGCACGAGCCGCCGTCACCGGCGCCGCGAGAGATCCGGTGGCCAAGAACGCGGCGGCGGCGTCCACGGGCGAGACGGCCGCCGCGCTGGAAGGCGGCGCCGCCGAGGATGCCCTGCCGGCGGGCGGAACGACGCGCGGGGCCGCGGCCGAGCGGGTTGCGCCGCGCGCGCCCCTGGTCGGACCGCGGCTTGCCGATCGATTGGCGGCGGACCCGCCGCCGGGCAAGCCAGCCGCGGTGGTGGACACGGCCATGGCGCGGACGACCGCCGACGCGGGCGCCGGCGCGCAGGCGACCGCGCGGATTGCCGCGGTTGCCGCCGGCGAGGCGGGAGAAACGGCGGCGCGGGAGGCGGCGCCGGCGCTGCCGGCGCCGGCCCGCGAGGACACGGACGCTGGCACAAGGCCCCAGGCGCACGAGCCTGGCGCCGGGACCGATGCTGGCGAACATGGCGGGACAGCGCGGCGCGCCGCGCCGGCTGAAACGGCCGGCGGACGGAGCACCGCCGGCGAGGCCGGCGACAAAACCACGACGCGGCAGCCCCCGGCCTCCGCGCGAGGCGAGGCAGTAAGCGATGCCCGCGCGGGGACGGCGGCCGAGCCGGCGGGCACGGACACGATCAGCGCGAGGCCGCCGGAGACGGTGGCCATGCCGGCCGGCGCCGCCGGCGGCGCGGCAGCGGTGAGAGCCGCCGAGACGGCGGCGCCCGCCGAGCCGCGGACGGTCGAGGTCGTGCGATCCCTGGCTCCCGAGCGCCTCCCCGAGCGGGCGCTGCTCATCGCGCGGGACCTGCGCGAGGACGGCGAAACCGTCTGGCGCGCCACCCTGGATCTGGACCCGCCCGAGCTCGGCCGCCTGCGCGTGGAGATGCGCCTCGAGGATGGGCGCGTCTGGACGCGCTTCACCGTGGAGAACGCCGCGGCGCAGGAGCGCATCGCGACGCAGGCGGACCGCCTGCGCGACGCCTTGGCGTCCCAGGGCCTGGATGACGGCGGCGTCGAGGTGATGCTCGACCAGAGCGGCCTCGGCGACGCCCGGGAACGCGACACGAGCCCCGACCGGCCGCGTGGCGGCCAGACGGCGGATGAGGCGGAGCACGACGCGGCGGCGCCCCGGCGCGGAAGCGCAGCGGCGGGCCGCCTTGACACCTGGGCCTGAGAGGAGGAGCACCGTGGAGATCATGGACCTGACCAGCGTCAGCAGCGCCGGTGCGAGCGGACTGGCCGGCGGCCTGGACGAGGTCGGCCACGACGAGTTCCTGCAGCTGCTGGTGACCCAGATGCGGAACCAGGATCCCCTCGATCCCATCACGAACGAGGATTTCCTGGCGCAGCTGGCGCAGTTCTCGAGCCTGGAGCAGCTCACGGACATCAATGCCGGCACCCAGACGGGCCTGCTGCTCCAGCAGAGCGTGACGAACTCGCTCGCGCCCAGCCTCATCGGCAAGGACGTGCTCATCGACGCCTCGACCGTGGAGATCGCGGGCGGGACGCCGGTGGGCATCCACTTCAAGCTGGACGGCGAGGGGATCGTCGAGGCCCAGATCACCGACGCGGAGGGGAACCTCATTCGCACGCTCGAGATCGCGGGCGAGGACGGGGCGCCCCTGGCCGCGGGCAGTCACGATTTCACCTGGGACGGGCTCGACGACGAGGGCGAGCCCGTGCCGGACGGCAGCTACACGATTGCAGTGAGCGCGAAGGACGGCAGCGGCAACGCCGTGCCCGTGACGAGCTGGCTGCGGGGGCGCGTCGAGGGCGTGCGCTTCGCGGGCGGCGGCGCCTGGGTGATCATCGGGCGCATGGAGTTCACGCTGGCCGACATCGTCGAGATTCGGGAGCCGCGGTCCGCCATCACGGCGGGCTGACAGGGCGGAAAGCGGATTCTCAGGGAGGTAGGGAACATGTTGCGCAGCCTCTTCGCCGGCGTGTCCGGTCTGATCAATCATCAGACGAAGCTGGACGTCATCGGCAACAACATCTCCAACGTCAACACCATCGGCTACAAGGCGGCCGACGTCAGCTTCAAGGAGCTGCTGAGTCAGACGGTTCGCGGCGCCAGCCGACCGTCCGCCGGCGTCGGCGGCACGAACGCCATCCAGGTGGGCCTGGGCATGAGCGTCGCGTCGGTCAACACGCGGCATACCCAGGGCAACCTGCAGTCGACGGGCAATGCCTATGACTTCGCCCTGCAGGGCGAGGGATTCTTCGTCATCGGCATGGGCGAGCAGGTCTTCTACAGCCGCGCCGGGGCCTTCGGCCTCGACGGGATCGGCCATCTCGTCCACCAGTCGAGCGGCGGCATTCTCAAGGGCTACCTGCCCGGCGAGGATGGCATCATCCGCGACAGCACGCCGCTGCAGGACATCATCATCGACAAGGCGCAGGTGGTCCCGGCCCAGGCCACCAGCTACATCGGCATCGCGGGCAATCTCAAGGCCGACTCGGAGGCCCTGCCCACGATCACCAACTCGGGCAAGTTCATAAAGCTGGCGGACGCCAGCGCCACCCTCGTCTCGCTCTCGCAGCAGGAGGAGGGCACCGACCTCGGCGTCCGCGCCGGCGACGTGGTCACCATCACCGGCAGCATCGGCGGCACCAACGTCTCGCCCTTCCCCAACAACCTGGTGGTCACCGACGGCACCACGCTGCAGGACGTGCTGGACTTCATCAACGCGTCGCTGACCAATGCCGAGCCCACCTATCCGGCGGGCGCCGTCACCATCACCAACGGCGTCATCACCGTGCAGGGGCATGGCTCCCAGGACATCACGGACCTGCGTCTGATGATCGGCGGCAATCCCAGCTTCAACGCGGCCTTCAGCTTCCCCTCGATCATCAACGCCGGCACCAGCGGAGACATGTCGCAGACCATCCTGACGGCGGCCGAGGAGACGGACCTGATGATCGACCTGTTCAATCAGGACGGGGAGCCGCTGGACGGCCCGGCGAGCGAGTACAACATCGACGGCATGACCCTCGCCCTCCAGGCCTACGTCGGCGGCGAAACCACGACGCCCACCTTCTTCACCGTGAATGGGACGACGACCCTCGGCGATCTGATGCTGGCCCTGGACAATGCCATCGACATCACGAACATCGGAACGGCGGGCGTCTCGCTCACCGAGGACGGCGAGATCCGCGTCGAGGGCAACGCCGGCCTCGAGCACGAGATCGACAGTCTCTCGATCTCCGACGCCTCGGCGACCATCGCCCTGGGCAACACCTTCCAGTTCACGGAGATCCAGGCGGCCAAGGACAGCGACATCCACACCGTCAGCCTGGACGTCTTCGACAGCCTGGGCAGCCAGCACCACCTGACACTGACCTTCCGCAAGGAGGACACCTCCACCGAAGCCATCGAGTGGTACTGGGAGGCGGCGACGGAGGAGACCAGCACCCTGCTCTCCGGCGACCGGGGCCGGCTGACCTTCAGCCCCACCGGCGAGCTCGTGAGCTTCAGCTTCGAGGACGGCACCGGCGCCATCAGCATCGACCCGGGCAACGGGGCCGAGACGCTGATGATCGGCATCCAGACCGAGGTGGGATCGAGCACGCTGACCCAGACAGCGGGCGATTCCACGGCCAAGGTCATCGCCAGCGACGGCTACACCGCCGGCAGCCTCGAGAGCACCTATGTCGACGAAACGGGCACCATCGTCGGCCAGTTCTCCAACGGTGTCAGCCGGGTGATGGCCCAGATCGCCGTGGCCAAGTTCTCCAACTCCGGCGGCCTGATCCGCAGCGGCAACAACCTCTTCGGCGAGAGCGCCAACTCGGGCCGCGCCCTGACGGGAACCATCCGCGGCAGCGCCGTGAACCGCATCACGCCCGGCGCCCTGGAGATGAGCAACGTCGACCTGGCCCAGCAGTTCACCCAGATGATCACCGCCCAGCGCGGTTTCCAGGCCAACGCCCGCACCATCACCACCGGCGACGAGATGCTGATGGAGCTGGTGAACCTCAAGCGATAGGACGCTAGGCCATGGTTCAGCTGACCAAGCTCAACGGCAACGTCATCGTGGTGAACGCCGACCTGGTCGAGTTCATCGAGGAGACGCCCGACTGCCTGCTCTCGATGACCACCGGCCGGCGGCTGATGGTCCGGGAGCGACTGCCGGAGGTGCTCGCGCAGCTCCGGGAGTACCGGCGCGGCGTCCGGGGCGCCTACGCGGTGCCGGCGGGCGGCGAGGATATCGGCAAGCCGGACATCGTGGATCCGGCCGACAGGCGGACCCGCGGCTAGGGGGCGGACGGAGTGGACCTCGCGACCATCATCGGCCTCGTCGGCGTCTGCGCGGTGCTGTTCGTCCAGCTGCTGCTGGGAGGCTCCCTGGGCATCTTCGTCAATCCGGGGGCCATGCTCGGCACGATCGGCGGCACCGTCATGGCGCTGTTCATCAACTTCTCCCTGAGCCAGGTCAAGAATGCCATCAACGTGGCGAAGCAGTCCTTCAACGACCCGAGCCGCGATCCCGCCGGAACGATCCGGTCCCTCGTTAAGTACGCCGAGAAGGCCCGCAAGGAGGGCATGCTCGCCCTGGAGGAAGCCACCGAGGGCGAGCCCGACCAGTTCCTGCGCAAGGGCCTGCGCCTGGCCGTCGACGGCACGGACCCGACGGTGCTCACCCGCATCCTGGAGGTGGACATCGACCAGGTGGATGGGCGCCACAAGCAGGGCCAGGACTTCTTCCAGGCCATGGGCTCCTTCGCGCCGGCCTTCGGCATGATCGGTACGCTCATCGGCCTCGTGCAGATGCTCTCGGGCCTCGACGACCCGAGCACCATCGGCACGGGCATGGCCATCGCCCTGCTGACCACCTTCTACGGCGCGGTGGTGGCCAACTCCTTCGCCCTGCCCATGGCCGGCAAGCTGAAGATGCGCAGCGGCGAGGAGATCAGCGCCAAGTGGATGATGATCGAGGGCATCCAGGCCATCCAGGCCGGGGACTCGCCCCGCATCGTCGAGGAGAAGCTCAAGAGCTACCTGACGCCGGCGGCGCGGGAGGCACTCGAGCGGGAGCGGGAGGCCTAGGCCGTGGCGACCAGCAAGAAGCCCGAGGCGCCGCCGCCCGGAGCGCCTGCCTGGATGGCGACCTTCGGCGACCTGATGAGCCTGCTGCTGACCTTCTTCATCCTCATCGTCAGCTTCTCCTCCATGCAGGAGAGCAAGTTCCAGGAGGCCGTGGGCAGCCTGCAGGGCGCCCTCGGCGTGCTGAAGGCCCTGCCCACCGTGCCCATCCACGAGGAGATCCTGCGGCGCGAGGGCCGGCAGGACCAGGCCCGCGAGATCAGCGAGCGCGTGCAGGAGCTGGAAGAGGCCTTCGCGTCCATCCCCGAGGCGGAGGTGGTGGAGGTGAGCCGCACGGAGCGGGGGCTTTCCATCCGCATCGAGGCCCAGGCCCTGTTCGACCTGGGCCGGGCGGAGCTGCGGCCGGAGGCCCTGCCGATCCTGGACAAGATCGCCGGCGCGCTGGCGGGCCTGCCGCACCCCGTGCGCATCGAGGGCCACACCGACAACGTCCCCCTGACCAGCGGGCGCTTCCCCTCCAACTGGGAGCTCTCGGCGACCCGCGCGGCGGCCGTGCTCCGCCACATGGAGGGCCGGGGCGTCGATTCGCGGCGGCTCAGCGCCGTGGGCTACGGCGAGTGGCGGCCGGTGGTCGAAAACGATACAGACGAGCACCGGCAGCAGAACCGGCGCGTGGAGATCTTCATGGAGCCCCCGCCCCGGGCGCAGCCCGCGCGGCTGGGAGAGCATCTCTAGGAGGTGACCGCTGTGGCGGACGAAGAGATGGAAGAGATTGAGACCACGGAGGATAGCGAGGAGAGCGGGCCAGGCCTCCTCTACCGCTTCCGCAAGATCTTCCTGCTGCTGGGGATCATTCTGGTGCAGGCGGCGGCGGCCTATGCCGTGGCACGCTTCCTGATCCTGCCCCGACTGCCGGGGGAGGCGGCGGGCACGACGGCCGATTCCCTGGCGGCCGCGGCCGCGTCGCCGGCGCCCCCGGGCGCCCTGGAGCGCGGCACCATCGTGATGATGGACAACGTCGTGGTGAACCTGGTTGACGCCAGGGGCACCCACTACCTGAAGGTGGCCGTGGCCCTCGAGTTCAAGGAGAAGGAGCTGGAGCAGGAGATCAACGAGCGCATGCCGGAGCTGCGCGACCTGCTCATCAACCATCTGGCCAGCCGGCCCATGGAGGAGGTCATCAACCGGGACGCCCGCGAGGTCATCAAGCGGCAGCTCCTGGACCTCTTCAACAAGCGGCTGCATTCGGGTCAGCTCCTGAACGTCTACTTCAGCGACTTCGTCGTGCAGTGACGGGAGCAGCATGGCGGACCTCGAGGACAAGGAAATCGCCGGCGGGACGGATGGGGAGGAGATCGACTTCGACGATCCCTCCATCTGGGAGGAGAACGACGCCCTGCTGAACAAGGAGGGCGGCGCCCCGGAGTCCGGATCCGGCGACGAGGCGGAGGCCGCTGGCGAGGCGGAGGCCGCCGGCGAGGCGGAGGCCGCCGGCGAGGCGGAGCCCGCTGGCGAGGCGGAGGCCGCCGGCGAGGCGGAGGCCGCTGACGAGGCGGAGGCCGCCGGCGAGGCGGAGGCCGCTGGCGAGGCGGAGGCCGCCGGCGAGGCGGAGGCCGACAGCGAAGCGGTCGCCGGCGAGGCGGAGCCCGCCGAGAAGGACGCTCCGACCTACGTCACGCGACGCGGGTGCCGCGTTCCGATCCGGTCCTACGACTTCCGCCGGCCCATCAAGCTCTCCAAGGGCTTCGTGCGCGGCCTGAGCATCGTCGGCGAGACCTACTCCAAGCTGCTCACCCTCTCGCTGAGCAACTTCCTGCGCGTGCCCGTCTCGGTCACCGCGACCGGCGTGCGCCAGATCCTCTTCGAGGAGTACACGGGACAGATCCCCAATCCGTCCTGCATCAACATCCTCGACATGCCGCCCATCAAGATCCCGGGGATCCTGGAGATCGATCTGCCCACCGTCTTCAACATGATCGAGAAGCTCCTGGGCAGCCACGTCATGTCGCAGGGCCTGCGGCGCGAGTTCAGCACCATCGAGCTGCGCATCGCGCGCAAGATCGTCACGCGCATGCTGGGGGACCTGCAGGATTCCATGCTGCGCATTCTCGAGACCGGGGTGACGCTCACGGGCATCGAGCACAACCCCGACTTCACCTACATCATGAATGCCAACGACCCCTGCATCCTCATGGACTTCACGCTGGAGCTGGCCGACGTCGAGGGGCCCATGCACGTCTGCCTGTCCCTGGCCGCCCTCGACGCCCAGCTGGGCAACGAGGGCGCCTCGCCCTACCGGGACGTGCGCAGCGACGAGGAGCGCGGCCGCGACCAGCTGCGCCTGCGCACCACTCTCGACACGACACGCTCCGTGCTCGTGGCCGAGCTGGCCAAGGTGCCCTTCACCATCGAGCGGCTCCGCGGCCTCCGGGTGGGCGACGTCGTCAACCTGCGCAAGCAGGTGGACGAGCCGCTGCTTCTGCGCGTGGGGGGCAGTCCCCTGTACCGGGCCCGCATGGGGCGCTACAAGCGAAAGACGGCGGTCAAGATCACGGAGATCCTGAGAACCAAAGGCTAAACGGGCCGCGCGCGGCTCGGGAGGGAGAATCCATGGCGGACGTCAACTCGCTGGAGGAGAAGCAGCCGAAGACCGCGGCGCCGCCCGACGACGGGGCCGCCGCGGGCGGCGCGTCCGGCGCCGGCGCGCCGGACACGACGCCCGAGTACCCCGCCTTCGCGGGCATGGAGGCCAAGCCCGAGGCCGACATCGAAGGCCGGCAGGCCGGCGACATCGGCCTGCTGGAGGACGTGAACCTCGAGGTCACCGTCGAGCTGGGGCGCACGCGACTGAGCATCGGCGACCTGATGGACCTCGGGCAGGGGTCGGTGATCGAGCTGGACAAGATGGCCGGCGAGCCGGTGGACATCCGCGTCAACGGCGTCCTGGTCGGCTGCGGCGAGGTGATCGTGCTGGAGGACGTCTTCGGCATCCGCATCACGCGCCTCTACAGCAAGATCGACCGCATCCAGGCCTTCGGCTAGGAGGGCGCCATGCTGCGATCCCTGCTGCGACGGCCCCTGATCCTCGCCCTGGGCGCCTTCCTGCTCCTGGGGCTGCTGTCGCTACTGCCCGCGGGCGAGGAGGGCGCCGCGGGCCTGGCCCTGACGCGTCTGGGCCTGGCCCTGACCGCCATCCTGGCCCTCGCCGTGGGCGCCGTGCCGGCCCTGCGGCGCCTGGGTGGCGCCCGGCGCGATGAGCGGCGCCTGCGCTGCCTCGAGCAGCTGTCCTTGGACTCGCGCCACCGACTGGCCCTGATCGCCGTGGACGGCCGCGAGTTGCTGGTGGGTTTCCAGGGCGGCGGCATGGTCCTGCTCAAGGACCTGGCCGCTGCCGGGCCGCGGGCCGACGGCGCGTCCGCCGCCGACGCCGCCGCCGGAGAAGACGGCGCGCCCGCGGCCGGCGCGGAGCCCGCGGAGACGGCGCCTGCCCTCTTCCGCGAGATCCTGAGACGCCGGCGCATTTCCTGAGATCCCCTGGCCGGAATCTGGCCAGGACCGGCGCGCCGCTGACCTGCGGCGTCCGGCGCCTCCCGCCGCGACCCTGACGCCACCCCGCCGCGAACGCGACAATCCCTTGTCAACGTGGGCCTTATCGCGACGCCGCCGCACGGCGCCCAAAACGCGATCGCAAGTCCCCGCGCGGCACGGCCCTTGATGTTCCCGCCGCGAAGCGTCGAGGAGGTGGGCGTGCGCCCTCTGAGAAGTCTGCCGCTGGCCCTGCTGCTCCTGGCCGTCCTGGCCGGCGCCGCCGCGGCCCTGCCCGTGCCCCAGATCCAGATCGGCGTGACCGAGACGGCCGAGGGGGGCAGCCTCAACACGGCCCTCCAGATCATGCTGGGCCTGACCGTGCTCTCCCTGGCGCCGGCCATCCTCATCCTCATGACCAGCTTCACGCGCATCGTCGTGGTGCTGGGCTTCCTGCGCAACGCGATGGGCACCCAGCAGATGCCGCCCAACCAGCTCATCATCGGCCTGTCGCTCTTTCTGACCGTGGCCGTCATGACGCCGGTCTTCCAGCAGGTGCACAGCCAGGCCCTGGCGCCCTACATGGCCCAGGAGATCGACGACCGCGAGGCCCTGGACCGCGGCGTCAAGCCACTCAAGGCCTTCATGCTCACCCACACCCAGGACCGGGACCTCGAGCTCTTCCTGCGCGTCGGCGACCAGGAGGTGCCCGAATCACGCCTGGAGACGCCCCTGATGACCGTCGTGCCGGCCTTCGTCATCAGCGAGCTGAAGCGCGCCTTCCAGATCGGCTTCGTGCTCTACGTGCCCTTCCTGATCATCGACATGGTGGTGGCCTCCATCCTCATGAGCATGGGGATGATGATGCTGCCGCCGGTGATGATCTCGCTGCCCTTCAAGGTCCTGCTCTTCGTCCTCGTGGACGGCTGGAACCTCGTGGTGCGCAGCCTGATGGGATCCTTCTCCTAGGAGGCGAGCGTGACCGAGCAGCTCATCCTCGACATCGGCCGCGAGGCCCTGATGACGACGCTGATGGTGGCGGGGCCTATGCTGGCGGCGGCCCTGCTCATCGGCCTGGGCATCAGCATCTTCCAGGCCGTGACCCAGATCAACGAGATGACCATGACCTTCGTGCCCAAGATCGTCGGCGTGCTGGTGGCGGGCCTGGTGGCCCTGCCCTGGATCATCGAGATCATGACGGGTTTCACCCGCCGCCTCTACGCGCTGATCGCCGGCCTCTAGGAGCGACGTGACCTGGCCTCTGCTCGACACCGCAGTCCTCGTGCTCTTCCTGCTCGTCCTGGCGCGGACGACGGCTTTCTTCGCCGTCTTTCCCGTCCTGGGCGACGCCACCGTGCCGGTGCGCATCAAGGCCGGCGCGGCCGCCGTGGTGTCCGTCCTCGTCTTCGGGTCCCTGCCGCCCCTGGCGCAGGTGCCGGCCAGCGGTCTGGCGCTGGGCCTGATGATGGCCCGGGAGGCGCTCGCCGGGCTGCTGCTCGGCACCGTGGTGCGCTTCGTCTTCATGGCCGCCCAGTTCGCGGGGCAGGCCATCGGCGTGCAGATGGGCCTGGCCGCCGCGAGCCTCTACGATCCCAGCACGCGCGAGACGGTGACGGTCAGCGGGCGCCTCTACCACCTGCTGGCCGTGCTGCTCTTCCTCGGCCTGGACCTGCATCATCCCTTCCTGGCGGGCCTGGGCACCTCCTTCCGCGTGCTGCCCGCCGGCGGTGACATCCTGGTGGGGGCCGGCGCCGTCCAGTGGACCCGCCTGTCGGCGCAGGTTCTCCTGTTGGCCCTGCGACTGAGCCTGCCCGTGGTCGGCACGCTGCTGGTCCTGGACGTGGCCCTGGGCTTCCTGGCGCGCATCGTGCCGCAGATGAACATCTTCCTGGTCGGCTTCCCCCTCAAGATCGGCGTGGGTATCGCCGCCCTGGCCCTCGGCGTGGGGGCGGGGGGGCGCCTGCTGCGCGACGCCCTGGAAAGGCTCGTGATGGACTTCCACTCGGTGATGAGCTGGATGGCGTGACATGGCGGACACCGGCGGACAGGAGAAGACCGAACTCGCGACCCAGCGCCGGCGCCGGGATGCCCGCAAGAAGGGGCAGGTGGCGCGCAGCGTCGAGCTCAGCAGCTTCCTGCTGCTGCTGGCGGGCGTCCTCGGGCTGGCCGCCCTGGCCCCGGGCCTGGGGTGCGGCCTGGTGAGGCTGATGGTGGGCAGCGTCGACGCGGCCTTCGCCGCCAGCGTCACCGTGGAGACCCTGCCGCAGCTGAGCCGCCTCTGGGTGGGCGAGGGCCTGCGCCTGGTCATGCCCCTGTGGGTCATGCTGCTGGTGGTGGGCACGGGGGCGGCCGTGGCCCAGGTGGGTTTCCAGGTCAACGGCGACCTGCTGGCGCCCAAGCCCGAGCGCATCAACCCGATCAGCGGCTTCAAGCGCATCTTCAGCAAGCGGAGCGGCTTCGAGTTCGGCAAGAGCCTGTTCAAGATGGCGCTGCTCATGCTGATCACCTGGATGACCCTGCGCGGCGAGGCCCAGCGCCTGATGGGCCTCGCGGACCTGCCCCTGGCGCCCGCACTCGGCGTGGTGGGGACCATCACCCTGAAGCTGGCCGGCCGGCTGATCCTGCTGATGGTGGTCCTGGCCCTGGCCGACTACGCCTTCCAGCGCTGGCAGTTCGAGAAGGACATCATGATGACGCGCCAGGAGCTGAAGGAGGAGTACAAGGAGACCGAGGGCGATCCCATCCTGCGCGCGCGCCTGCGCGCCCTGCAGAGGGATATCGCCGTGAAGCGCATGATGGAGGACGTCAAGCGCTCGGACGTGGTGGTCACCAACCCGACCCACTTCGCCGTCGCCCTGCTCTACGAGGAGGGCATGGCGGCGCCGTCCGTGGCGGCCAAGGGCGCCGACCGCATCGCCGAGCGCATCAAGGAGGTGGCGCGCGAGCACGACGTGCCGGTGGTGGAGAATCCGCCCCTGGCCCGCGCCCTCTACGCCGAGTGCAAGCTGGGGCAGATGATTCCCCTCAAGTTCTTCCAGGCCGTGGCGGAACTCCTGGCCTACGTCTACCAGGTCCGCCGCGGCGCCACCGGAGGTCGGTAGGCCATGGCCGACACCGGCGTCGGGCAGCGGTTCGACCGCATCCTCAGCGGCAACGCCAACGCCCTGGTGGGCGTGGCGCTCATCGGCATCCTGAGCGTCATGGTCCTGCTGCTGCCGCCGGGCTTCCTGGACCTGCTGCTCTCGTTCAACATCACCTTCGCGCTGATCATCCTGATGGTGACCTTCTACGTGAAGGATCCCCTCCACTTCAACGTCTTCCCGACGCTGCTGCTGTTCCTGACGCTCTTCCGCCTGGCCCTGAACGTGGCCTCGACGCGGCTGATCCTGCTGCAGGGCTACGCGGGCAAGGTCATCGACGCCTTCGGCGACTTCGTGGTGGGGGGCAACGCCGTCGTCGGCATGGTGGTCTTCCTCATCCTGGTGGTGATCCAGTTCGTCGTGATCACCAAGGGCGCCGGCCGCATCGCCGAGGTGGCGGCGCGCTTCACCCTGGACGCCATGCCCGGCAAGCAGATGGCCATCGACGCCGATCTCAACGCCGGCCTCATCGACGAACGCGAGGCCAAGACGCGCCGCGAGCGCATCAGCGAGGAGGCCGACTTCTTCGGCGCCATGGACGGCGCGAGCAAATTCGTGCGCGGCGACGCCATCGCCGGCATCATCATCACCGTCATCAACATCCTGGGCGGCTTCATCATCGGCGTCGCCCAGCGCGGTCTCAGCTTCGGCGAGGCCCTGCAGACATACACCCTGCTCACCGTGGGCGACGGCCTCGTCAGCCAGGTGCCGGCCCTGATCATCTCCGTCAGCGCGGGCGTGGTGGTGACGCGCGGCCGGAGCGAGCAGGAGCTGGGGCAGGACTTCATCACCCAGATCTTCGGGCACAGCAAGGCCCTGGCCATCGCCGCCGCCGCGCTGTTTCTCATGGGACTAATGCCCGGCCTGCCCAACGTGCCCTTCCTGCTGCTGGGCGCCATGACCGGCGCGGCCGCCTTCCATCTGCGCGGTCGCGACAGGAAGCAGGCGGCCAGCGACGCGGAAGCGGAAGAGGCCGCAGCGCCGCCCGGCGATCCCCTGGCGGATCCATCGATCTTCCAGGTGGACCGCCTGGAGCTGGAGATCGGCTACGGGCTCATCCCCCTGGCCGACGCCAAGCGGCGCGGCAACCTCATGGAGCGGGTCACCGGCGTGCGGCGGCAGATGGCCGGCGAGCTGGGCCTCTACGTGAGTCCGGTGCGCATCCGCGACAACATCAACCTCAAGCCCAACGAGTACGCCATCAAGCTCAAGGGTGTGGACCTGGAGCGCGGGGAGATCCTCCCCGGCCACCGGCTCTGCATCGCGCCGGCCGAGGAGCGCGCGGGCCTGCCGGGCATCGAGACCGAGGAGCCCGCCTTCGGCCTGCCGGCGCTCTGGGTGCCCGAGGCCGAGGTCGAGGCGGCGACCAGCCGCGGCCTGACGCTGGTGGAGCCGGCGGCCGTCATCTCCACGCACCTGTCGGAGCTGGTGCGCCGCCATGCCGACGAGGTCATGAGCCGCGAGGACGTCAAGCACCTCGTGGACGGGGTGAAGCAGATGGCGCCGGCCCTGGTGAGCGAGCTGGTGCCGGCCAAGGTGCCCCTGGGCTTCCTACAGGCCGTCCTGGCCAACCTCCTCCACGAGCGGGTCCCCGTGCGCGACCTGGTGACCATCATCGAGACGGCGGGGGACGCCGCGGAGCACAGCAACAGCACGGACTATGTGGCCGAGAAGGTGCGCGAGGCCCTCGGCCGCGCCATCGTGCGCGAGCTGCTCGACGAGCGCGGCTCGCTAGCCGTGCTCACCGTGGACCACGAGGTGGAGCAGCTCTTCATGGATGCGCTCCAGCAGTACGGCGAGACGGGCGGGATCTTCCTGGCGCCCGAGGCGGCCGACCGTTTCAACGCGCGGCTGCAGGGCGAGGTCGAGCGCGTCGCTCAGCGCGGCCACCAGCCGGTGCTGCTGGTCGCGAGCCCCATCCGGCTCGTCTTCAAGCGCTACACGGAATCCCTGATTCCCGGACTGGCGGTGCTGGCCTTCGGCGAGGTGCCGGTGGGCACCGAGGTCAGCGCCCTGGGGATGGTCACGCTCAAGGATCGAGACTAGGAGGCTGCCGTGACCAAGCAGATCATCGTTGCACCCGACGTGCGGACCGCCATGCGCGAGGTCAAGGAGCGCTACGGCGAGGACGCCCTGATCCTGGACACGCGCACCCGGCGGAGCCGGGAATCCGGCTCCCTGCAGGGCGCGCGGGAGGTGGAGATCACCGTCGGTCTGGCGGGGCCGGAGGCCCCGGCCCGGGCGCGCAGCGTCGCCGACGAGCTGGATCGCCTGGAGGCGCTCCTGGCGGAGCTCGAGGCCCGCGAGGCGTCCCTGCGCGCGCGGGAGGCCACCCTGGGCGACGGCGCGGCCCCGCCCGCGGCCTATCCCCTGGACGAGGCCCTCGAGGACTGCGGCGTTTCGGCGGCCACGCGGCGCCGCCTGGCCGCGGACCACGAGATGGAGGTGCCGCCGGTGGACCAGGCGGATCCCGGACGCGCCCGCGAACGGCTCGCCGCGCATATCCGCTGCGTGGAGGCCATGGACCTGGCGGATCTGCGCGGCCGCCACACCTTGCTGGGCCGGCCCGGCGCCGGCCGCAGCACCCTGGCCCTGAAGCTGGCCGCCCGCGCCGCGCGCGCGGGCGTGGACACGCTCCTCATCGCCCATGCCCCGGGGCATCCCGGCGAGGCCGTGCGCCTGGAGAGGGCCGCGGAGGCGGCCGGCTTCGCGGCCCGCCTGACGGCGGACGACGAGGCCCTGCTGGCGACCCTGGCCGGGGCCGGAGACCGTGAGCTGGTCCTGGTGGACCTGCCGCCCCTGGCCAAGGACCAGTGGGAGCTGCTGAGCCGGGCCGAGGCGGTGCTGGCCGGCGAGCCCCTGCTCAGGCACCTGGTCGTGCCCGCCGACGGCGGCTGGCGCGGCCTGGAAACGGCCGCCTCCCGCTGTGATTTCCTGGCCATCAGCCGGGCGGACCTGGGCGTGCCCCTGGCGCCCTGCCTGGACCTGGCGCCGGCCGGCGACTTCACGACGACCTTCGTGGGATCCGGACCGGGGATGGACGGCGGTCTGTCCCTGGCGCAGGCGCCGATCCTGCTGGTCGATCTGGAGCGGCCGCGCGCCTCGCAGGCGCGTAGGGCCGAGGCCGGGAGCACGCCGTGAGCCTGCTGCAGCGCATGAGCCTGCTGGGTGCCATGCTCACCTTCCTCTTCGGAGCCTGGCGGGGGTGGTCCCTGCCGCACTCCCTGGAGCGGGCCTTCCTGGCCTATGTGGCCCTTTTCGGAGTGCAGGTGCTCTTTCTCATGGCCCTGGTCCGACTGAGCCAGAGGCGCCCGCGGCGGGGCTGACGGGTGGCATGGATGGTGCAAGGAAGCGCCGGAGTGATCCGGATTTCATCATCCGTATTGAGGAACAACGGGAGAGGTCACGCCTAAGTTGGAAGAAACGCGTACCTTATGGGATGATTTCCGTAAAGAACGCTCGGCCCGTTCGCGCGAGAGACTGATCCTGCACTACCTCGGGCTGGTCAAGTACGTTGCAGGACGCCTCGCGGCGGGACTGCCCGATTCCGTGGACCTGGACGACCTGGTGGGCGCGGGGATGCTCGGCCTCATGAAGGCCGTGGAGGCCTTCGACCCCGCCAAGGAAGTGAAGTTCGAGACCTATTCCCTGCCCCGCATCCGGGGGGCCATGCTGGACGAGCTGCGGAACCAGGACTGGTTCCCGCGCTCGGTGCGGCGCAAGGCCCGGCGCATCGACACTGCCACCTCGGAGCTCGAATCGAGCCTGGGCCGGGCGCCGCGCGATGCCGAGCTGGCCAAGCACATGCGCCTGGACCTGGGCGAGTTCTACCGCCTCGTGGGGGAGGTCTCCCACTCCAGCCTCCTGTCCATGGAGGAGGAGCTGCGCGTGGGGCGCGACGGCAACTACACCTCCGTGCGCGACATCCTCTCCGACCTGCGCGAGCTCGATGCTCACGACCAGCTCGCCGAGAAGGAGCTGCGCGCCATCGTCGAGGACACCCTCGTGGACCTCGATCACAAGGAGCGGCTGGTCCTGACGCTCTACTACTTCGAGGAGCTGACCCTGGCCGAGATCGGCGAGGTGCTGGGGGTCAGCGAGAGCCGGATCTGCCAGATCCACGGCAAGGCAATCCAGCGCCTGAAGATGCGCGTGCGGGCGCGGACCCGGGAGAATCCGCTGCCGATCCATCGGCTCAAGCGAAGGCGCGTCGTGAGCCGAAGCTGAGCCGCGCCCGGGAGGGGGGCGATGGAAGAGATTCGAAAGATTCCCAGCGCCGTCACCACTCCGCAGCCCGTAGGCAGCAGCCACAGCAAGAAGCCCGGTGAGAACCGGGAGGAGTTCCGGGACGTCCTCGAGCGCGAGGGGCGGCAGCCGGAACCGCCCGCGCCGCCGGCGGAGCCCGAGGCGAAGCCGGAGGACGAGGGGACGCCGGTCGTCGAGACGCCTGGCGCTCCCGAGGAGGATCGGGAGCTGGGGAGGCTCCTGGACCGGCGAGCCTGAGCAGACGGGGAGAAGCCGATGCTGGAATTCTGGGCGAATGTTCTGGAATCGCTGCGGGCGGGCGGCGGCGTCGTGCCCGCACTCGAGGCGGCCCTGCTGGGGACCCTGGCCCTCCTGCTGCTGAGGCGGCGCCGCGCCGCCCGGCGTCCCGCGCGCCGCGCGCGGGCGGCGGCGGTCCCGGTCCGGCCCGGTACCGCGGCATCGCGCGCCATGGCCGCCGCCGCCGGCGTCGGGCAAGCGGGCGCCGACCCCGCAGGCGCATGTCCCGGACCCATCAGTCGCCGCATCGACGCGCTGGCGGAACGAATGAGAGAGAGGAGCGCTGGTAATCGTGGCTGACAAGATCGAGAAGCTGCTGGTCCGCGTGGGCAAGCTGCCCACCATGCCCCATGTCGCGGCCAAGACCCTGGAGCTGGTCGGGAATCCCGAGACGACGACCAAGCAGCTCCAGGGCGTCATCGACAGCGATCAGGTGCTGGCCATGCGCATCCTCAAGGTGGCCAACAGCGCCCTGTACGCCCTGCCGCGCAAGGTGAAGGTGCTCAGCGAGGCCATCGTCATGCTGGGCTTCAACCACATCCGCAGCCTGGTGCTGGCCGAGGCCATCCAGAACCTCTTCAAGGGGAAGGGCAAGCGGGGGGACCTGCTCGAGTCCCTGCTCTGGGAGCACTCGGTCGGAGCGGCCTTCGCGGCCAAGAGCCTGGCCCAGCTCGCGCACCCGGCCCTGAGCGAGCAGGCCTTCGTGGGCGCCCTCATCCACGACATCGGCAAGCTGATCCTGCTCCAGGGGGATCCGAAGGCCTACCAGGAGATCATCCAGACCGTCTACAACGACTACCAGCCCTTCACCATGCTCGAGCAGGAGGAGTTCGGCCTCGGCCACGCCGAGGTCGGAGCCACCCTGGCCGAGCGCTGGAACCTCGACGAGCAGCTCACCATCGCCATCCGTACCCATCACGAGGAGGACACGCCCGGCGCCGACGCGCTCTGCGAGCTGGTGCGCCTGGGCAACGCCATGGCCTGGAAGGCCGAGTGGGGCTTCCGCAAGGAGGCCGACTATGTCCTGGCCGAGCATCCCGCCGCCCAGCGGCTCGGCATCGGCGAGGGTCAGCTGGAGGAAGCCATCGCGCGGGCCCGCGAGCTGATGATCTCCGAGCGCGAGACCTTCGGCATCCCCAGCCTCAACCGGAGCCGCCACTCCGAGCCCGAGAAAACCCCGACGCCTTCTTGACAGTGCCCCCGGGGGGATCCTAAACTGGTGCCAGCTTGACAGTTGGCACCAGAATCGCTTTCTACACAGGCGCTTGAGACTGCCCCGAAGGCATGAACGAATCCGTTTTCATCGTCAGCCGGGAACCCGCCCTCCTGGAGCCCGTCCGCGAGTGGGGGCAGCTCGAAGACGCGCCCCTGCTCCTGTTCGACACGCTCCAGGACGCCTATGGCCAGCTCGAGGCCTACACGCCCCTCATCCTCATCGTGGATCGCCGCAGCGAGTCCGGTTCCGTGCTGGGGCTCCTGCGCAAGGCCCGCCGCCGCTTTCCCCAGCTGGAGATCATCCTCATCGAGAGCGAGCGCTCGCCGCGCGTGCGCGAGGCGGAGCGCCAGGCCGGCGTCGACCGC
>JAFGBK010000143.1 GCA_016933175.1 Candidatus Krumholzibacteriota bacterium
CAACGGAGGCGGGCTATCCATCTGGGAGTCCACGGTCTCCCTGGATACCGTGGTCATCGCCGGCAACCAGGCATCGTCGCAGGGTGGCGGACTCTACTGCCTGGATGCCAACGTCACCATTGCACACCTCACCGTCACCGGCAACTTCAGCGATTTCGGCGGGCGCGGCATTTCGGTCGAAGGCGGCAGCCTCGATCTGCAGTCGAGTCTCGTGGCGCTGAACGCGGGCAACGGCCTGTTCGTCGAGGAAGGAACCGCCGTGGTGTCGGTGTCTTGCTGCGATGTCTGGGGCAACGGCCCCGATTATGCCGGCGCCCTGCCGGACCAGACGGGCATCGCCGGCAACATCTCGGAGGCTCCCCTCTTCTGCGATCATGCGTCAGGCGACTTCACCCTGCACGTGGACTCGCCCTGCCTTCCGGTCAACAACGAGTGCGGCATCCTGATGGGCGCCTGCGACCGCGGCTGCGACGACACCTACTTCCGGATCAGCGGCACGGTGCTGGACGACACGGGCATGCCGATCTGCGACGCTGAAATCCAAGGCGGTCTCTGGCCCGTCTTCACCAATGCCGATGGTGTCTATGCGACCCACGTCGATCCTGGCTGGAGCGGCACGCTGCGTCCAGTGCGCCGGGGCTACACATTCGAGCCTCCCGAGCGCGACTACACGAACGTCCAGTCCGACATTCCCCACCAGGACTTTGTGGGTTTCCATGACGCCATTCACCACGTGCCGGCGGACTACGCCACCATCCAGGAAGCGATCGACGTGGCCACATCGGGCGACACGATCCTCGTCTCGGCGGGGACCTACACGGGCGAGGGCAATCGGGACTTGGATTTCGGAGGCGAAGACATCGTGCTCATCGGCGAGGGCGGCTCCGAGGAGACGATCATCGACGTCGATGCCGAATGGAGCGGCCTGAACGCCCGGGCGTTCCATTTCCACAATGAGGAGACACGCGCGGCGGTTGTACAAGGCTTCACGATCCGCGACGGCTTCGTGACTGGCACTTCGGGTGGTGGCGGTGTGCTCATCGTCCACTCCTCGCCGAGCCTCGTCGATATCGTTTTCGATAGCTGCGAGTCGCCGTACTCCTACTCTTGGCCGGGTGCGGCCATAGCCTGCCAGTACGGATCGCCACTCATCCAGGAGGTGACTGTCGATGACTGCGATGCGACCGGTATCTGCATCAGGCGCGGGGCCCCCGAACTGATCGACGTGCTGATCTACCATTGCGATGCCGGCGAGTGCGGCGTGGGCGGCGGCATCATCTGCTCGGATTCGGAAGCCACCTTCCTCCGCGTGGTTCTCATGGCAAACAGCGCCTACGAAGGCGCCGCGGGCGGCGGCATGTACATCACCGGCCCGGCGGCGCCCACGCTGAATGACTGTCGTTTCGAGGATAACTACGCCTTCCCGGAGCACGTCGAAGGCAGTCGTGGTGGAGGGCTGTTCTGCACCGGTGCCGATCCGGTGCTGGAGAACGTCCGCTTCGTGAGCAACTACAGCTGGTATGGCGGCGGCATGTACTGCCAGAATGCCAACCCGACGCTGCATCACGTCATCTTCGAAGACAACCATGCCGACCAGGGCGGCGCCCTGGCCATGACCGAGTCCTCCCCGCACGTCGAGAACGTGACCTTCCACGGCAACGGCAGCGATTACATCTGGGGCAATCCCTCTGGCGGATACGGCGCCGCGGTCTATCTCCTGACGGGATCCTCGCCTGCCTTCCACGATTGCATCTTCGGCTTCAGCACCTCTGGCCCCGGTATTCATGCCGAGTCCGGCACTCTCCCGACGCTGGCCTGCTGCTGCATCTTCGGTAACGCCGGCGGGCCATTCGGCGGCGAGATGCTGGACTGGATCGGCGTGGAAGGCAATTTCACCCATGATCCCTTCTACTGCGGCGCGTACGATCCCGATGAGCCTCTGTCACCCTCCGCGGGCTCGCCCTGCGCGCCGGAGAATAACGATTGCGGCGTACTCATCGGCGCACTGGAAGTCGGATGCGACATCGAGTCGTATTCGATCTCCGGCCGCGTCACGGATTCCGAAGGCTTGCCACTCGCCGATGTCGAGATAGTGGGCCAAACGCCACCCATCTACACCGATGCGAACGGCGACTACGAGGTCCGGAAGATGGAACACTGGACAGGCAGGATCATGGCGCAGCTGCCCGGCTACGTCTTCATCCCGCCGTATCGGGAATACACCGATCTGGCCTCGGATCATGCCGATCAGGACTTCGTCGGTACGCGGAGCACCTTGCACCACGTGCCCGCCGATCACCCCGATCTCCGAAGCGCGTTGGGCGCGGCCGCGGATGGCGATACCGTCCTCGTCGCGCCGGGCACCTACACGGGCGACGGCAACCGCGATCTCGACCTGATGGGCAGGGACCTATGCGTGATCGGCGAGAGCGGCAGTGAAACCACCATCATCGACTGCGAGGGATTCGCGCGGGGTATCACGGTGTGCGACAATCCCCACCCCGGAGTCCTGATCCAGGGCTTCACGATTCGTAACGGATTCTGCGATGCGTCCGGCACTGCCGCCGGTGGCGGCATCCGGGTGATGGAGGCAACGCCGACGCTGCGTGATCTCAGGTTCATCGATTGCGCAACGACCTCGTGGGGCGGTGGGATCCACCTCTACCACGCCACGGGCGCCGTCCTCGAGAACATCGACGCCCGCGGCTGCAGCGCTGACGGGCACGGCGGCGGCATCTCCGTCTGGGAATCCACGGTCTCCCTCGAAACCGTGGTAACGGCAGGCAACCATGCCGGCGCCCGCGGCGCCGGCTTCTACTGCCTGAACGCCGACGTCACCCTCGCGCATCTGACCGCGGCCGGCAACGACAGCGGGGATCCAGGCGACGGCGTCGCCGTCGTCGGCGGGAGCCTCGACCTCCAGGCGAGTCTGGTGGCGCTGAATGAAGACACCGGACTGTTCGTGTACTACGAGGACACCGAGGCGTCTGTGGCCTGCTGCGACGTCTGGGGCAATGGGGATGACTACACAGGCGCCCTTCCAGACCAGACGGGCTTGAACGGCAACATCGCCGCCGACCCCGAGTTCTGCTACCTGGCGGGCGGCGACCTGACCGTGTCCGACGCCTCCCCCTGCCTGCCGGAGAACAACAGCTGTGGCGTCCTCATCGGCGCCCTGGGCGAGGGGTGCAGCAGCCCCACCGCCGCGCCGGACGGCATGGCGCCCGCGGTGGTGACCCTGAACGCGAACTACCCCAACCCCTTCAACCCCGACACGGAGATCCGCTTCGGCCTGCCCGAGGCCGCACCCGTCACCCTGCGGATCTACGACGTGGCCGGGCGCCTGACGGCCACCCTTCTGGCGGAGGAGCTCCTGCCCGCCGGCTGGCACACGGCGGTCTGGCGCGGCCGCGACGACGCCGGCCGCCCCCAGGCGAGCGGCATCTACCTGTCCCGCCTCGAGGCCGGCGGCGCCTCGCTCACGCGGAAGATGACCTTGCTGAAGTAGGCGGCGCCCGGCCCTAGCCGGGCCACTCGTCGCCCCAGTACTCGTCCTCCCAGTCGATCCAGCCCTCCGCCAGGTCGAAGACGCAGCCCACCAGGAACCCCCAGCAGGGCAGCCCGGCGCTCGCGATGTCGAACATCGCCTGGCAGGAGAGCGGCATCTCGGCCTGGCCCGGTGCCGCCGCGGCGACCAGGACCAGCGCCAGGAGGCACGCCGGGATCAGCGTGCGCATCGCAATCTCCAATGGTCCGGGTTCGGACTGCAGGTGAGGAACTCGAGCGACCGGTCCGCCGGCGCGACGGCGACCAGCCCGCGGAAGCGGCGCGGCGCCTTCGCCATGCCGGCGAGGGTCGCGGCGCCCCGGCGGGAGTCGTCCCACCGGTTCATGTCGCCGTCGCGGATGACCAGCAACGCCTGGCTCGGCAGCCTCAGGGGCGTGCCGCGGTTCATCGCGGTGACCTCCACCGCGCCGCCCCCCGAGAACTCCCACTGCTCGCCGGCCGGCACCTCGATGCCCACCGACAGCCAGGTGAGCTGGTGCTCCTCAAGCGCCACGTGCTGGAGGACCCGATGGGTGCTCATCACGTGGGTCCTGGCGAACTCGGGGATCCCGTCGATCCAGTCGCGCAGCTCCGCCGTGTCCAGACGCTTCAGGAGCTCGATCCGCGGGCCGTCGGCAGCCGCGGCCGTCACGGACAATCCCAGCAGGAGAACCGGCAGGAGAAGCCGCTTCAATACGCCTCCATGCGTTCCCCGAGTCCGGCGCCGGGATCGAGCCGCAGCGACTCCTCCCGATATCCGCTCGGGTGCAGTCCATGACGCAAGGTGTATTCCCAGCCGTGTGCGGATGTCAACACTGATAGAAACCGGGCCGGAAACCTCCGTCCGAGCGGTCGGCTCGCGCCTATCTCTTTGTATTCCGTATGTTTCTGCTGACTTGGCGGGCGGCCTCACGCACTGGCCACCAGCGTTCACTTTGGTGGGATCGATGTGACGGAAGGTGTCAGTTGCTTATAACTGTGACCACAGTGGAGGCTGTCACCGAGGTGTACGGAATCCCAGCGAAACATCACAGTCACCACTGTGCTCGGCAGGAGTGAGTTTCAGGTAATAACCGTTACAGGACACAGATCTACGTTCCAGATATTACAGAACGCATGTTGCACGCCACAAAAGGCCGGTGATACACTTTATATATCTCTGGAGGTAATGAAATGAGGGATTCAATCAGACTAGCAACAGCGTTGACCTCACTGCTCTTAGTGGCGGCCTCCTCCACTGCTACAGCGACGATTCTGCAGGTCCCAGATGACTTCGCTACGATTCAAGAGGCGATTGATGCCTCAGTACTATGGCGAGATACGATCATCGTAGCACCAGGCACCTACACGGGCCCGTTGAACAGACACCTATCCACATCTAACCCTTCCGGATTCAGGATCTTCTCCTCTAATGGCCCCGATGCGACCATCATCGACTGCGAAGGCCTGGACAATGCTTTCTGGCTGACGACAGACACGAACTATCGCAACCACATCGAAGGTTTCACAATCAAGAACGGCTATCGGAGTAACACCGGTGGCGGAGCGATCTATGCAAGACTGGGCGGCCATGCTGACTTCTACTCGTGCTACATCATCAGCAACAGTGCCTCTGGGAACGGAGGGGCTATTTACTGTGGCGAGGATGGGAACCTGTATTTCGACCACTGTACAATCGCGGGCAATCAAGGAGGACTTGGCGGGGGGATCTACTGTGAGGAAGGAGGAGTCAATCTGTCTTTCTGCTCTGTAACTGGCAACCTGTCAACGGAAGGTGGGGGCCTCTTCTTGCGAGGTGGTGCCGACATTCAACGCTGTACTTTCGCAGGCAATCAAGCTCAAGGTACTGTCGGTGGTATCTACCTGGGACATCGGCCCTCGGGTTCCGATGGCGCAATAGCTCATATCGATAATACTATCGTGTTCGGGAATTCGGGGTTGGAAGTCTGCACGGACCAGTTCTCTCAGGCGATAATGGAGTGCTGCTGCATCTCCAACACCGAGACTGAAGGCTACATCGTCGATGATGACTGTGTTCATGCTGACCCGCTCTTCTGCGACTTCGACGAAGGATGGCCTGCTCCGCATCTGGAAGGAGACTACACGCTGCATGCAGATTCTCCATGCCTCCCGCTGTACAATCCCTGCTGGGCCTACATCGGCGCATATGGCCAAGGGTGTGGTGCGGTGGCAATCAAGGACATCAGCTGGACAGCGTTGAAAGCACTCTATGAATAAAGACCGCAGGCCCTGCTTTAAAAAGCAATAAAGCATAGAGAACAAGACTTTATGTCAAACCATTCTAAGACTTTACTTACAGCAACTGCAGTTCTGTCGCTTGTCTTCCTGTGTAGCTGCAATCCTACCACAAGCAATGCTTTTTTAAGTGGATTCTCTCAGGGGTACAGCGGCCGTAGCAGCCTACCAAGTGCACCGAGGGAGCAAAAGGTCATGCTATTCGGAGGGGCTAATCACCAAGTCTACTTGGGCTGTGTAACCTGCAACAAGTATCATTCAGAGTCAATCTGGAACCAAGTGGGCAACTATGGTAACCAATTCAATCCGAACAGCATCTGGAACAAGTTCGGACTATACGGGAACCCCTACAGCCAATATAGCCCATGGAATCCTCTAGCCTCTTTACCGCCTGTCGTTGTGGACCAAAATGGCAATTTCTATGGGTACTTCACTGCAAACAAACTCCATCCGAGGCGCACGACTATCCCAATCCTTGTTCGCCTATTGAACATCCCACGGTGATGTAGCTAGTTCCAACGGATCGGTCGCCACCTATCCGACTGCACGGGACAATTCACTACTAGAAACCCCGAAAACTGGGAGATTCTCAGAAATCGCCTCGACCGTGACTCTATAATGCTACTTGCCTGTGGCCTCCTAGCGTTCCCACACTTCTACACCATGATGCTCTACCGGTCGATGAAAGCCCGCTGGACGAAAGTGCGGAACCCTTCAACGATCGGCCTTGCTTGTTCCCGAAGCTCCTGTTCAATCTCTGTATCCGCAGAGGCGAACTGCGGAAGCACGTCTCCAAAGGGAAGATCACCAAAGACACTCTTGTTGAACGCACGGACTTCGGCGTGGAATGTCGAGAGGGCTTTCCAGTGCTTATCTAGTTTCCTAGCCTGCCTCCTAGTACAGATCATCCAAAGCCGATCTTTTTCGACTTCCATCGAATCAATGCAATTGTCCAAGATCGCGACCATTGCCCAATCGGTGCGCATGATGTTCAAGGCAAGTGCTTCAAGCTGTTCTGCAAGAGGCTTAGCCTTTGTCCTGCGGTTGTTGCGCTTCAGTTCTGATCTCTGCTTGAATCGCCAAACCGGAATGCCGACGACAAGAAGCAAGCTTCCGCTGACTACCGACACCCACAGGGCTTCGATGTTCAACGTAAATCCTTTCTCTCAGGCTGATGAAGCGCCGAGTACTCCTCAACTGCTGAACCCTCTCATGGATTCGGATCCTGTCAACCCCCAGCACTGTCACTGAATCCTAGCAAAGGCATAGCACGGCGACCGCTCCCGGAAACACAAAGGACTTGCGACCCCGCAAGCCCTTGTCATTACATCGTTATCGGTGGGCCGCCCGGGGCTCGAACCCAGTACCACTTGATTAAAAGTCAAGTGCTCTACCCGATGAGCTAGCGGCCCGTGATCGTCACGAGATTAGGCGCGGCCCGCCGCCGCGTCAAGCGACTGCCCCCACCCGCAGGGTCTGCTTGCGGTCGGCGCCGACGCTGAGCCAGGCGATGGGCAGCTCCATGCGCTCGGCGACGAACTCCAGGTAGCGCCGCGCGGCGTCCGGCAGGTCGTCCCAGGCGCGGGCCTCGGTCAACGACTCGCTCCAGCCCTCCAGCTCCTCCAGCACCGGCTCGACCGAGTCCAGCACGGACAGGCCCCGCGGGAAGCGATCGAGGACCTGGTCGCCCACGCGGTAGCCCGTGCAGACCTTGACCGTCTCCATCCCGCTCAGGACGTCGAACTTGGTGATCGCCAGCTTCGTGACGCCGTTGAGATGCGCCGAGTAGCGCGCCGCCACCAGGTCCAGCCAGCCGCAGCGCCGCGGCCGGCCCGTGGTGGCGCCGAACTCGGCGCCCTTCTGCCGCAGCGCCTCGCCCGACGGGTCGGGCAGCTCCGTCGGGAAGGGGCCGTTGCCGACGCGGGTACAGTAGGCCTTGTAGACACCCACCACCTCGCCCAGCCACTGCGGGCCGACGCCGCTGCCCGTCAGCGCGCCGCCGACGCTGGCGCTGCTGCTGGTGACGAAGGGGTAGGTGCCGTGGTCCAGGTCCAGCAGCAGGCCCTGCGCGCCCTCCAGCAGCACGCGGCGCCCCTGGGACAGGGCCTCGTAGAGGTAGCACTGGGTGTCGCGCAGCAGCGAGGCCATGAGCGGCTTGACGGCCAGCAGCTTCTCGGCCGTGTCGTTGGGGCTCACCGGCTCGCCGCCGTAGAGGGCGTCCACGAAGCGGTTGTGCTCGATGACCTTCTCGATGACCAGCCGCTTGAAGCGCTCGTCCTCGAGGCGGAAGACGCCCGCCCGCAGGCCGGTCCGCGACACCTTGTCGGCGTAGGCCGGTCCGATGCCCCGCCCCGTCGTGCCGATGGACTTGCCCTTCTTGGCCTCCTCCTGCAGGCGGTCGATCAGCTTGTGGTACGGCAGCAGGAGGTGGGCGGCGTCGCTCAGGTAGAGCCGCCCCTCGATCGAGACGCCCCGCTTCTTCAGGGCCTCGATCTCGTCGGCCAGGGTCAGGGGGTCCACCACCAGGCCATTGCCCAGGACGCATGTCTTCCCCCCCAGCAGAATGCCCGAGGGGATCAGGTGGAAGATGTACTCCTGCCCGTCGGCCCGGATGGTGTGGCCGGCATTGGCCCCGCCCTGGAAGCGGACGACGATGTCATGCTCGGCGGCCAGGAAGTCGACGACCTTGCCCTTGCCCTCGTCGCCCCACTGCCCGCCGAGAACGACGGTGGCGCTGCCGCGGCCTGTGCTCATGGCTGCTCCCGTCTGTTTCGAAACCGCCCCAATGTAAGGGCCGCCCCGGATGCTGTCAACGCTGGGCGGCCGCCGCCCCGCCCTGCAGCGCGGCCAGAATCCAGCCGATGAGCTCCTTGCGGCCCTCCCCCGTGGCCGCGGAGAAGAAGCAGAGCGGGCTGTCCTCGGCGAGGGACAGGGCCTCGCGGGCCGCGGCAGCGGCCTTGCCGCGGGCGCCGCGGCCGATCTTGTCGGCCTTGGTCAGGACCACGAGGAAGGGCAGCTCCCGGTGCCGCAGCCAGTCCACCATCTGCCGGTCCAGCGCCGTGGGTGCATGGCGGCTATCCGTGAGCTGCACCAGGCCGGCGAGCTGCTCGCGGCCCTCCAGGTACTCCTCCATGAAGCGACGCCAGCGCTGCTGCTCGGCCGGGCTGACGCGGGCGAAGCCGTAGCCGGGCAGGTCCACCAGGCGGGCCGTCGGGGAGAGGCGGAAGAAGTTGAGGCTGCGCGTCTTGCCGGGCCGCGCCGAGACCTTCGCCAGGCCCCGCCGGCCGGCCAGGCAGTTGAGGAGGCTGCTCTTGCCCACGTTGGAACGCCCGGAGACGGCCACCTCGGGGCTGGGGTCCCGGGGGCAATCCGCCAGGCGGGTGGCGCTCTTCTCGAAGGCGAGGTCGCGGAACTGGATCATCACCCGGCCGCGGGGGGCGGTGCCGTGGTCCGCCCGCGCTTGCCGGCGCCGCGCGGCCGCGGCGTCTTGGCCTCCCGGCCCGGTGGCTCGAGAAGGGCGTGCTCCAGCAGCTCGTCAATGTGCTCGATGAAGACCAGCTCCATGGTCTTGCGCACGTACTCGGGCAGGTCCGGCAGGTCCTTCTCGTTGTCCTTGGGCAGCAGGATCTTCCGGATGCCCAGCCGCTGCGCGGCCACGGTCTTCTCGGGCAGGCCGCCCACCGCCAGCACCTTGCCCCGCAGGGTGATCTCACCCGTCATGGCCACGTCGCGCAGGACGGGGATCCCCGTGACGGCGCTCACCAGGGCCACGGTCAGGGCCACGCCGGCGCTGGGGCCGTCCTTGGGCGTGGCGCCCTCGGGCACGTGCACGTGGACGTCGTGCTTGTTGAAGAGGTCCTCGGGCACCTGCCAGCTGCGCGCGCGGCTGCGCACGATGGTCTGGGCGGCCTTGGCGCTCTCCTTCATCACGTCGCCGAGCTGACCGGTCAGGATGAAGTCGCCCTTGCCGGGCACGAGCTGCACCTCGATGGGCAGGATCTCGCCCCCCACCTGCGTCCAGGCCAGGCCCGTGGCGATGCCCACCTCGTTCTGCCGGTCCAGCTCGTGGGTCAGAAAGCGCGGCGGGCCGAGGTAGGTCTCCAGGTGTCTGGGCTGCAGGGTCAGCGACTTGCGGCCCTTCTCCACCACCAGGCGCGCCGTCTTGCGGCAGAGGGCGGCGATCTCCCGCTCCAGGCTCCGCACGCCGGCCTCGCGGGTGTACTCCTCGATGATGCGGTCCAGGGCCGGCTCGGTGATGCGCAGCTGCTCGGCCTTGAGGCCGTGCTGGGCGAGCTGCTTGGGGATCAAGAAGCCCTTGGCGATCTCCTTCTTCTCGTGCTGCAGGTAGCCCGGCAGGCGGATGATCTCCAGGCGGTCGCGCAGGGCGTCCGGAATGGAGTGCAGCGTGTTGGCCGTCGTGATGAACAGCACCTCGGACAGGTCGAAGGGCACCTCCAGGTAATGGTCGCTGAAGGTGTAGTTCTGCTCGGGGTCCAGCACCTCGAGCAGGGCCGCCGCCGGATCGCCGCGGAAGTCCATGCCCAGCTTGTCCACCTCGTCCAGGAGGATCACCGGATTGCGGGTCTTGACCTTCTTCATGGCCTGGACGATGCGGCCCGGCATGGAGCCGATGTAGGTGCGCCGGTGGCCGCGGATCTCGGCCTCGTCGCGCACGCCGCCCAGGCTGAGGCGGTGGAAGCGCCGTCCCATCGCGTCGGCAATGGAGTGGCCCAGGCTCGTCTTGCCCACGCCGGGCGGGCCCACGAAGCAGAGGATGGGGCTCTTGGTCTTGCGCCGGCGCGTCAGCTTCATGACGGCCAGGAACTCGACGATGCGCTCCTTGACCTTGTCCAGGCCGTAGTGGTCCTCGTCCAGCTTGCGGCGCACGCGGGGCACGTCCAGCCGGTCGCGGGTGCGCTTGCGCCAGGGCAGGGCGGTCAGGGTCTCGATGTAGGTGCGGATGACGCTGGCCTCGGGGCTCATGGGCGGCATCTTGGCCAGGCGGTCCAGCTCCTTCATGGCCATTTCCTCGACCTCGGACGGCATCCGCGCCTGCTCGATCTCCTCAAGGAGGTCGTCCAGCTCCCGGCCCTCGTCGGCGTCGTGGCCCAGCTCGCGGCGGATGGCCTTGAGCTGCTCGTTCAGGTAGAACTCGCGCTGGTTCTTCTGGACCTGGCTCTTGACCTCCGTCTCGATCTTCCGCTCCAGCTTGAGGATCTCGATCTCCTCGGTCAGCACGCGCATGAGGATGCGCAGCCGCGACGCCGGGTCGGTCTCCTCGAGGATGGTCTGCTTCAGCTCGATCTTGTCGGGGATGTGCGTGGCGATGGTGTCGGCCAGGAGCACGGGGTTGTCGAGCCCGGTGACGGTGGCGACCGCGGCCTCGGGCAGGCGCTTGTTGAACTTGACGTAGCGCTCGAAGAGCTCGCTCACCCCGCGCATGAGGGCCTGGGTCTCCTTGGGAACGCCGAGCGGATCCTCGATCAGCTCCACGTTGACGAGGTAGTGGTCGTCGGCGCGCGTGTAGTCGGTGATCCGCGCCCGGCTGACGCCCTCGACGAGGATCTTCAGCGTGCCGTCGGTCATGCGCAGGAGCTGGGTGATGTTCACCACGGTGCCCACGCGGTGGATGTCCTGCGGCGACGGCTCGTCCACGTCCTTGTCGCGCTGGGTGGCCACCAGCAGCAGGTGGTCCCGGACCATGGCCCGCTCGACGGCGGCCACGCTGGCCGCGCGCCCCACCAGCAGGGGATGGATGATGTAGGGATACACGACGACGTCGCGCAGCGGCAGCAGCGGCAGCGAATCATCGATGTGCATCGTCTGGCCCTGGTACTCGATCTCGAACATGGCGCTGGTATCCTAAGGGAAAGGCCGGGACGACCGCACGGTCGGCCCGGCGCGGGATGTACGGGAATCAGGCCTCGCGGATCTTCGGTTCGTCCTCGAGGAAGATCTTCGGCGGCTTGCCGCTCGTCACCGTTTCCTCGGTGACGACGACGCGCTGGACGCCCTGGCGGCTGGGCAGCTCGAACATGAGGTCCAGCATGGTCTCCTCCATGATGGCCCTCAGGCCGCGGGCGCCGGTGTCGCGCGCCGTGGCCCGGTGCGCCACGGCGCGGATGGCGCCGGGGTCGAACTCGAGCTGGATGTCCTCCATCTCGAAGAGCTTGCGGTACTGCTTGACCAGCGCGTTCTTCGGCTTGACCAGGATCTCCACCAGCGCGGCCTCGGTGAGGCCGTGCAGGGGCGCCACGATGGGCAGGCGGCCCACCAGCTCGGGGATCAGCCCGTAGCGCACCAGATCGGGCGGCGTCACCTGCAGGAAGAGGTCGTCGCGCTCCTTCTCCTTCTTGCTCTTCACCTCGGCGCCGAAGCCCATGGCCTTCGCGCCGACGCGGGCGCCGATGATGTCGTGCAGGCCGTCGAAGGCGCCGCCGCAGATGAAGAGGATGTTGCGCGTGTTGACCTCGATGTACTTCTGCTGCGGATGCTTGCGGCCGCCCTGGGGCGGCACGTTCGCCACCGTGCCCTCGAGGATCTTCAGCAGGGCCTGCTGGACGCCCTCGCCGGACACGTCGCGCGTGATGGACGGGTTGTCGCTCTTGCGGGAGATCTTGTCGATCTCGTCGATGTAGACGATGCCCCGCTCGGCGGCGCTGACGTTGTAGTCGGCCGACTGGAGCAGCCGCACGAGGATGTTCTCCACGTCCTCGCCCACGTAGCCGGCCTCGGTGAGCGTCGTGGCGTCGACGATGGCGAAGGGCACCTTGAGCAGCTGGGCCAGGGTCTGGGCCAGGAGGGTCTTGCCGGTGCCCGTGGGGCCGAGCAGGAGGATGTTGCTCTTCTCGAGCTCCACCTCCTCGGCCTCGCGCAGGTTGTAGATCCGCTTGTAGTGGTTGTAGACCGCCACGGCCAGCGTGATCTTGGCCCGGTCCTGGCCGATGACGTAGCCGTCGAGCTGCTCCTTGATCTCCGCGGGCTTGGGGAACTCGCCCTCCTCGAAGATGGGCGGGCGGACCATCTCCTCTTCGAGGATGTCGTTGCAGAGCTTGATGCACTCGTTGCAGATATAGACGTTGGGGCCGCTGACCAGCTTGGCCACCTCGTCCTGTCCTCTGCCGCAGAATGAGCACTTGATCATGGCGACGCCTCGGCGTGAAATGCCGGGAGGCAGGGGACCTCCACCCCATAAAAGTAACCCAGATACCCGCGGGGGCCAAGCCCGAAGGCGCCCCGCGGCGTCACTCCTTCAGCGATTCCTTGTTCTCGATGACCCGGTCCACGAGGCCGTATTCCAGGGCCTCGGGGGCGGACATGAAGAAATCCCGCTCGCTGTCCTCCGCAATCCGCTCCACGCTCTGGCCCGTGTGCTTGGCCAGGATCTCGTTGATCAGGTCCCGGATCTTCAGGATCTCCCTAGTATAGATCTCCAGGTTGGTGGCCGGGCCCTGGCTGCCCCCGCTGGGCTGGTGGATCATCACGCGGCTGTGGGGTAGGGCGCTGCGCTTGCCCTTGCTTCCGCAGGCCAGCAGGAAGGCCCCCATGCTGGCGGCCATGCCCATGCAGATGGTCGCCACGTCGGGCTGAATGTACTGGATGGTGTCGTACATGGCCATCCCCGCCGTGACGCTGCCGCCGGGCGAGTTGATGTAGATGTTGATGTCCCGTTCCGGGTCCTCGGCCTCCAGAAAGAGCAGCTGGGCGATCACGAGGTTCGCCAGGTGGTCGTCGATGGGCGACCCGATGAAGATGATCCGGTCCTTGAGCAGCCGGCTGTAGATGTCGTAGGCCCGCTCGCCGCGGCCGGTCTGTTCGATCACCATCGGTACCGGAATGTAGGCCATGCGTCCTTCCTTTCGCGTCCTGGCGCCCCGGGGCCCCGGCGGCCGCCCTAGCGGGCGCCGCCCTGGCCCTCGGGGATGGCTTCCTGCTTGATCGTGGCCTGGCTCTCCAGAAGTTCGAAGACCCGCCGGTGGAGCAGGTCCTCGCGGATACGTCCCTCGGCGCCCATCCGTTCCACCGAGCGCCGTACCTTCGCCACCTCGGCGCCCTCGGCCTCGGCCATGCTCGCGAGGTGGGCCTCGAAGTCCTCGTCGCTGACGGCCAGGCCCTCCTGCGCGGCCACCGCGTCGAGCACCAGCCAGCGCTTGAGGGCGAAGGCGGCGCCGGGGTTCAGGCCCTCGACGGCCCGCGCCCGCTCGTCGGACGGGAAGGGCCGCCCGGTGCGCCGCTCCTGCTCGGCGATCATGGATTCGACGTAGTTCTCCACCATGACCGGCGGTGCCTCGAACTCGTTGATCGCCAGCAAGGCCTGGACCAGCGCGGTCTCCAGGCGCTGGCGGTTGCGTTGCTCGATCTCGGCCCGGATGTTGGCGTCGATGCGCTCGCGCAGGGCCGTCATGTCCTTGAAATCGCCCAGGTTCCGGGCAAAATCGTCATCGAGGTCGGGCAGCTTCTTCTCCTCCAACTGGTGCAGCGTCACCATAAAGTTACGTGTCTGGCCGGCCAGGGTTCGCTGCTCGTAGTCATCCGGGTAGGTGACCGGAAAACTGCGCTCCTCCCCCGCCGCCATGCCGCGGATCCCGTCCGAGAAGCCGGACAGGACCTGGGGGTGGCCCAGCTCGAAGACGTGCCCCTTGACCTCGGTGCCCACGATGGGCACGCCCGATTCCACCTGCCGGAAGTCCACGGTGAGGCGGTCGCCGTCGCCCGCCGGGCGGTCGGCGGCCTCGAAATCGGCGCGCTCCTGGCGGATGCCCTCGAGGGTCCGGTCCACGGCGTCCTCGGGCATGGACTCGGTGTACCAGGTGACCTTCAGGCCCTGGATGCCGGATACGGTGATGGCGGGCTTCACCTGGACGGTGGCCTTGAAGGTGAAGGGCTCGTCGGCGCCGTAGTGCACCTCGCTGAACTCGGGGTCGCCGACGGGGTGGATCTCCACGCGCCGCAGGGCCTCGCCGTAGGCTCGCGGCAGGAGCCACTCGAGGGCGTCCACGTCGAGCTGGCCGGCGTACTGCGTGGAGATCAGCTCCTTGGGCGCCTTCCCCTTGCGGAAACCCGGTAGCTGCACCTTCCGCCGCAGGCCCACCAGGACGCGGGCCCGGGCCTGCTGCCAGGCCGCGGACGGCAGAGCCACCGAGAGCACGCGCTCCCAGGACTTCGACTCCTCCACGTCGACGGACTGGATCTCCAGGGCGGGGGCCGCCACGGCGGCCTCTCCGCGCCCGCCGCCTTCCTGCGCGCTCATGATCACCTCGCCGGTTGGGACCGGGATCCGGGGCAGTCGCCCGCGGTGCGAGAGGGGGGACTCGAACCCCCACGAGTCTCCTCACAGGAACCTAAGTCCTGCGCGTCTGCCAGTTCCGCCACTCTCGCTCGGCCCTAAGTGCCTGGAAGACAAAAGAAAAGGCCGGGAAACCGGCCTTCCCGCAGGGTCATGGTAGGCTGCGCCCGCCGGGCGGTCAAGCCCGGATCGACGGGCCGCGGTCAGCGGCCCTTGAAGTCGGCCTTGCGCTTCTCGAGGAAGGCGGCCGTCCCCTCGGCCATGTCCTCGCTGGCGCAGAGCAGGCCGAAGAGCTGGGCTTCCAGGCGCAGGCCCTCGGCCAGGCTGCACTGCATGCCGCCGCGCACGGCCTCCAGGGCGGCGCGGACGGCCAGGGGGCCACGGGCCAGGATGGTGCGGGCCAGGTCCTCCACGGCCTGGCGCAGCTCCTCCGGCGGCACCATGCGGTTGACCAGGCCCAGCGCCAGCGCCTCGGGGGCCTTCACCTGGCGGCCCGTGAGGATCAGCTCCAGGGCCCGGCCCGGGCCGATCAGGCGCGGCAGGCGCTGGGTGCCGCCGTAGCCTGGGATAACGCCCAGGGTGACCTCGGGCAGGCCCAGGACGGCCTTCTCGCTGGCCACGCGCAGGTGGCAGGCCAGGGCCAGCTCCGTGCCGCCGCCCAGGGCGTAGCCGTTCACGGCCGCGATGACGGGCACGGGCAGGTCCGCGAGGCGGTCGTAGAGGGCCTGGCCGCGGCGGGCGAAGTCCCGGCCCGACAGGGCATCGAGCTCCTTGATCTCGCCGATGTCGGCGCCGGCCACGAAGGCCTTCTCGCCGTCTCCGGTGACGGCCAGGACCCCCAGGTAGGGGTCGGTGGCGATCTCGTCCAGGGCGGCGTCCAGGTCGGCGAGGACCTGGCGATTGAGGGCGTTGAGGGCCTGGGGGCGGCTGATGGTGAGCCAGGCCAGTCCCCAGTCGGTGCGCTCCAGCTTCACATGATCGTAGGGCATGATCCCTCGCTGTCGGGATGAGGCGTTCCGGGATGGCGCGACGCCGCCGGCGGGGCGTCTCCGGCACGCCGGGTCAATGCGGCCCTGGCGGCGTCTAGCCGATGGCAGTCAGGGCCTCGGCTTCCGTTTCGTGGCAATCGAAGTAGTTCAGGGTCTCCGTAACCATGAAGATGGACTCGATGCGGTCGGTCACGTGGGCCAGGCACATGCGGCCCCCCGCCTTCAGGATGGTGGCGCGGGCGGCCAGGAGCATGCCGAGCCCCAGGCTGCTGAGCCAGCTGACTCCCTTGAGATTGATGAGGAAGCGCTTGTGGCCCTTGGCGACCAGGTCCTTGATCCGGTCGTGAAAGTCCTCGGTCTCGGGAGGGCCCTGGATCTTGCCGGACAGCTCGATGACGAGGATCGAGCCCTCCTCGCGGGTCTTGACGCGCATGCCTGCCTCCTGACGTGCGTGGGGCCGGGCCGGCGCCCGGCGGCGACCGCCGTGCGGGATCTGCGGCGAGGCCCGGGACCCCCAGCCTAGGGATCCCGGGCCCCGGTGTCAATGCGGCGGCGACCGGACCTACTTGAGCAGGACCAGCTTGCGGCCCTGCTCCACGCCGGGCGCCCGCAGTCGCGCCAGGTAGAGGCCGCTGGCCAGGGGCCGCCCCGACGCGTCGCGGCCGTCCCAGGTCCGGGCATGCTCGCCGGCGGCCAGGGGGCCGTCGGCCAGGACGCGCACCAGGCGGCCCGCCGCGTCGTGGATCGTCAGGCGCGCCGGTCCCGCCTCGGGCAGGCGGAAGCGCAGGGTCGTCGTCGGGTTGAAGGGGTTGGGGTAGGACGCCAGCGCCGCGCCCGCGGCCGGCGTCTCGCCGGCCCCCGTGCTCGCATCCAGGAAGAAGTCCATGATCCCCTCCATGAGCGCCAGCTTCGTGGAGGGCGGGGCGCCATCCGCCAGGCCGGCGAACTCGAAGGAGGCGCCGAAGGTGCGGTAGTTCCCCGCGTCGTAGGCGATACCCAGGCCGTAGACCGGCGAGCCGTTGCGCAGGACCAGGGTGGCCCCCGCCGCCGCCGCGAGGTGGTCGATGTAGCTGTTCTCGCCGACGTAGGCGAAGCTCATCCCCTCGCTGAAGGTGCCGGCGACCCCCTCGACGGGTCCGCAGTCGCTGCTGCCGTCGCTGACGGCCTGGATGCCGAAGGCCGACTGGAAGTCGTGGCCGCCGATGCCGGGATCGTAGTACCAGACGTCGGCGCCCTCGAGGTAGGCGCACCCGCCCGCGGCGAGGAAGTCCTCGATGGCCAGGGCCTCGGTGGAGCCGACGCCGATGATGTAGTTGCTGGCGTAGATGCCCACCGTGACGAAGAGGGTCCGGTAGTCCGCCAGCCGCGTCGCGGGCAGCTCCTCGAGGGAGTGCCCGTTGTAGCCCAGGGTGGCCAGGGTCGCGGCGAGGGGCGGGCCGCCCGAATGGTCCGGCGAGGGGTCCCAGACCAGGTAGTGGTACTGGCCGATGGTGATCGGGAAGGTCGAGACCTGGCTGCCGCCGTCGTAGCTGACCTCCACCGTGAGGGTGGTGACGTGGCCCAGGGGCGCGCCGGCCGGGGCGGCGACGCGGAAGGGCTGGCCCGACGCGCCGGCGACGGTCCCCTCGGCGAGGGTCCCGTAGCCGGCCGTGCCCTGGACGATCTCGACGTTGGCGTCGCCGCTGGTCAGGGTGGCGGAAACGTTCGTGGCCTCGGCCCCGAAGTTGCGCAGGACGACGTCCAGGGCGACGGTCTCGCCCGGATCCAGGCGGCCGTTGGCGTTGCCGTCCGCGTCGGCGATGGAGTGGCCGTCGTACAGGGGCAAGGGCGTGCTGCTGTGGAAGGTCAGGGAGATGTCGTCGGCGGAGACCTCCGCCGCTTCGGCGCCCCCTCAGCAGTCGGTGGCCTCGACGACGAGCGCCACCTCCAGCCGGCGGACCTGGGACGGATCCACGCCGGGCAGGTTGGCCAGCTCGTCGTCGAGGAGGAAGCTCCAGTCCTGCCAGGCGCCGGTTGACGTGCCCAGCAGGTGGAAGGTGTCGCTGTCGGACCAGGGGCAGCCGTGCGTGGTGGCGCCGATGGCCGTCCGGCCCAGCACGTTGCCCGCCAGGTCCTGGTAGCTCAGCATGAGCGCGCCGGCGGCCCAGATGTCCGTGCTGCTGGCGGTGGCGCTGGCCAGGAGCTTCGCCGAGAAGCGCAGGTCCGTCCCGGGGACGTTGAAGGTCTGGCTCAGCTTCCCGCGCCCGTTGCCCGAGCCCTTGCGGACACGGGCCTCGTGGTCGGGGTCGGGATCGTAGTCGGTGCCCCGCTCGATCCACACCGCCGTGCCGCTGGTGCTCTGCTCCCAGGCCGGGGCGAAGGCGGACTCGAAGTCCCCGTTCACCACCAGCTCCAGGCCCGAGGCCCCCGCGGCCGACAGCAGGACCGCCATCGCGGCCAGGGCCGTGATGCCTGCTTTCATGTTCGAAGCTCCTTCCCTCTGGATGCCCGAGTCGCCGGGAGCGGCGCGCTCCCGCCTGGAAAGCATACCATTCCGCCGGTACTGCGGTAAATCGCATGACGCCGCCGGGGGCTCCTTGACCGCGCCGATACCGGTCCGGTAGGATCACGCTCCCGCGAACGATCCGCCTTTCTCCGCGCCAACAGGGGAGCTCGATGGCCCACGAGGACAAATTCCGACGGCTCGAGGAGAAGCAGCGGCAGGCCCGTCTCGGCGGCGGCCAGGCGCGCATCGACAAGCAGCACGCCGCCGGCAGGCTGACGGCCCGGGAGCGCGTGCAGCTCCTGTTCGACCGCGGCAGCTTCCAGGAGCTGGGGGTCTTCGTCACGCACCGCTCGACGGACCCCCACATCGCCGACAACAAGCCGGTGGGCGACGGCGTCGTCGCCGGCTTCGGGCGGGTGGACGGGCGCCCGGTCTACGCCTTCAGCCAGGACTTCACCGTCTTCGGCGGCACCATGAGCGAGGCGAACGCCGGCAAGATCAGCCGCCTGATGGACCTGGCCCTGGAGAACGGCGCCCCCATCGTCGGCCTCAACGACTCCGGCGGCGCCCGCATCCAGGAGGGCGTCTACAGCCTGGGCGGCTACGCCGACGTCTTCCTGCGCAACACCCTGGCCAGCGGCGTCGTGCCCCAGATCAGCGTCATCATGGGGCCCTGCGCGGGCGGCGCCGTCTACAGCCCGGCCATCACGGACTTCATCGTCATGGTGGACGGCACCAGCCACATGTTCGTCACGGGTCCCAAGGTCATCGAGCAGGTGACGGGCGAGCAGGTGACGCACGAGGAGCTGGGCGGCGCCACGACCCACAACACGCGCAGCGGCGTCGCCCACTTCCAGGCCGCCAGCGACCAGGAGGCCCTGCTCCTGGTCAAGCGCCTGCTGGGCTACATCCCCCCGAACAACCTCGAGGACCCGCCGCGCGTCGAGTGCAAGGACGACCCGGCCCGCCAGGACGCGGAGCTGGACTCCATCATCCCGGCCGACCCCAAGGTGCCCTTCGACGTCGTGGAGGTCATCACGCGGGTCATGGACCGCGACAGCTTCTTCGAGGTGCAAGCCGGCTACGCGCGGAACATCGTCGTCGGCTTCGCCCGCCTGAACGGGCAGTCCGTGGGCGTGGTGGCCAACCAGTCCAAGACCCTGGCCGGCGCCCTGGACATCAGCGCCAGCCTCAAGGGCGCGCGCTTCGTGCGCTTCTGCGACGCCTTCAACATCCCCCTGATCACCTTCGAGGACGTGCCCGGCTTCCTGCCCGGCACGGGCCAGGAGTTCGGCGGCATCATCAAGCACGGGGCCAAGCTGCTCTACGCCTTCTGCGAGGCCACGGTGCCCAAGCTGACCGTCGTCGTGCGCAAGGCCTACGGCGGCGCCTACGACGTCATGAGCAGCAAGCACATCCGCGCCGACCTCAACTACGCCTGGCCCACGGCCGAGTTGGCGGTGATGGGCGCCGACGGGGCGGTGAACATCCTGTTCAAGAAGGAGCTGGCCGAGGCGAAGGATCCGGAGGCCAAGCGCCGCGAGCTGATCGCGGACTACAACGAGCGCTTCGCCAACCCCTACCTGGCGGCCGAGGCGGGCTTCATCGACGACGTCATCCTGCCGCGCGAGACGCGGCAGAGGCTCATCGCCGGCCTGGAGAGCCTGGCCGGCAAGCGGCAGCAGGTGCCGCCCAAGAAGCACGGCAACATCCCCCTCTGACCGGGAGCGCCCATGGCGGCACTGAAGAAGGTCCTGGTGGCCAACCGCGGCGAGATCGCCGTGCGGGTGATGCGCACCCTGCGCGAGCGGCGCATCGGCTCGGTGGCGGTCTTCAGCGAGGTGGACCGCCTGGCCGCCCACGTCCTGTTCGCCGACGAGGCCCTGCCCCTGGGCGGCAAGACCTCGGCCGAGAGCTACCTGCGCATCGACAAGATCGTCGACGCGGCCCGGCGCGCGGGCGCCGACGCCGTGCACCCCGGCTACGGCTTCCTGTCGGAGAATCCGTCGTTCGCGCGGGCCCTGACCGCGGCCGGCCTGACCTTCGTCGGCCCGCCGGCCGACGCCATGGAGATCATGGGCAACAAGCTCAAGGCGCGGGCGAAGATGCTGGCCGCCGGCGTGCGGGTGATCCCCG
The DNA here is from genome assembly GCA_016933175.1 of Candidatus Krumholzibacteriota bacterium. GTDB lineage: Bacteria > Krumholzibacteriota > Krumholzibacteriia > JACNKJ01 > JACNKJ01 > JAFGBK01. The sequence goes on from JAFGBK010000143.1 coordinate 20,699, forward strand.
GCACGGACGGCCCCGTGTCCGATCCCGCCGAGGCGGCCCGCCTGGCCGAGGAGATCGGCTATCCCGTCATCGTCAAGGCGGCCGCCGGGGGCGGCGGCAAGGGCATGCGCATCGTGCGCGGTCCGGATCAGCTCGCGGCGGCCCTGCGCGCCACTGGCGAGGAGGCCGGCAAGGCCTTCGCCGACAGCGCCGTCTACCTCGAGAAGTACATCGACCGGCCGCGGCACATCGAGATCCAGGTGATGGCGGACGCCCGCGGCAACGCCATCCACCTGGGCGAGCGCGAGTGCTCCCTGCAGCGGCGGCACCAGAAGGTGGTCGAGGAGTGCCCGAGCCCCTTCGTGGACGCGGCCATGCGCGAGGCCATGGGACGGATGGCCGTCCAGGCGGCGAAGGCCGTGGGCTACGTGGGCGCGGGCACGGTGGAGTTCATCGTCGATCCCGGCCGCGACTTCTACTTCCTGGAGATGAACACGCGCCTCCAGGTGGAGCATCCCGTGACCGAGATGGTCACCTACACGGACCTCGTGGAGCTGCAGCTCGCCGCCGCCGCCGGCGAGCCCCTACCCCTCCGCCAGGAGGACGTCCGGGCGCGGGGCTGGGCCATGGAGTTCCGCATCTACGCCGAGGACCCGGCCCGCGGCTTCCTGCCGGCGGCCGGCCGCATCCTGCGCCTGCGCGAGCCCGTGGGGCCGGGCATCCGCCACGACAGCGGCATCTACCAGGGCTGCGAGGTGTCGGTCTTCTACGATCCGCTGCTGAGCAAGCTGGTGGTCTACGGCGCCGAGCGCGGGGACGTCCTCGAACGGGCCCGGCGCGCCTTCGACGAGTTCGTGGTGGCCGGCATCAAGACCAACATCCCCTTCCACAAGTGGCTGCTCGCCCAGCCGGCCTTCGCGGCAGGGGACTGCGACACGCATTACATCGACGAGCACTTCCGGCCGGAGCTGCTGGCCCAGGACCCCGAGCTGCCCTTCGTGGCCCTGGTCGCCGCCGCCCTGGCCTACCACCAGCACGGCCGCGGCGCCCCGGCGGCGCGCGGGGAGGCGGACGGCGCCACGAGCCGCTGGCGCCAGGCTGCCAGACGGGAGGCCGTCATGCGCAGGAGCACGCACGGATGAGCGAGGGACGCTACGTCGTGGACATCGGCGGCGCGAAGCGCCGTGTGGCCGTCGCGGCCCGCGGCGCCCGCTGGGAGCTGGTGCTGGACGGCGAGACCCACCTCGTCGAGCAGGCCGTGCTCGAGCGCGACGAGGTGGTTCACCTGCTGGTGGACGGCCGCTCCTACCTGGTGGACCTGGTGGAGAAGGACTGGAAGCGCGGCCGCTTCGTGATTAACTTCTTCGCCGACCAGATCGAGGTCCGCGTGCGCGACGAGCTGGAGGCCGTGGCCGAGGAGATCACCGGCGGCCGCGGCGGCGAGGAGTCCTTCGAGCTGAGGGCCCCCATGCCGGGCATCGTCGTGCGGGCCCTGGCCGCGCCGGGCGAGACCGTCGCCCGCGGGCAGGGCCTGCTGGTCCTCGAGGCCATGAAGATGCAGAACGAGCTGGCCAGCGAGCTGGACGGCGTGGTCCAGGAGATCCTCGTCGAGGACGGCCAGATGGTGGACGGCGGGACGGTCCTCGCCCGCGTCGCGCGTTCGGAGCCGCCCGCCGGCACGTGAGCCCGCCGGCCGGCGCCGCCGCCGCGCGGTCGCCGGCCCCGCCCCGCCCGCGCGGCGGCCCGCTTCTCGCAGGGGACGCCGCGGCGCTTCCGGGAGAACGACCATGAAACGATTCATCGAGCAGGCCGACGCCGGCATCTGCCGGCGCCTGGATCACGTAGGCATCGCCGTCGCCGACCTGGAGGCCGCCGCCCGCCACTACACCGAGGTCCTGGGCTTCACCGAACTGGAGCGCGAGCGGCTCCCCCACCAGGGCGTGGAGGCCGTCCTGCTGGACGGCGGCAACTGCCGCGTCGAGCTGCTGGGCGCCCTGGGCGAGAACAGCCCCATCGCCGCCTTCCTGGCCAAGAACCGCGAGGGCCTGCAGCACCTGGCCTTCGAGACGGCCGACCTGGACGCCGCCCTGGCCCACCTGGCCGAACATGGCATCGAGCCCATCCGCCCGCCGTCCGTGGGCGCCGGCGGCCTGCGCGTCTGCTTCCTGCACCCGAAGCACACGCGGGGCGTCCTGCTGGAGCTGACGGAGTACCCGAAGATGAATGGCAGCTAGGCTTAGGATGTCGAACAAGATGGAGCCATATGACGACCTTGACATGAACAAGGTCAATACAATATTAAAGGAAATGCAAGAAGAATCGGACCGGGGATCGGTCTTGCTTGCAGCTGCACTTGTCAGCAACGAGCTACTCGGGCTCATCTCGGCCTTTCTCGTAGAC
>JAFGBK010000144.1 GCA_016933175.1 Candidatus Krumholzibacteriota bacterium
GCATCCAGCTCGCCGGGGCCGCCAACATAGCGGGCCACGACGCCGACGCGCTCCAGCTCGCGGGCTTCGCCAACGTCGCCGGCGAGGAACTCCAGGGCATCCAGCTCGGCGGCTTCGCCAACGTCGCCGGCCACTCGCTGGAGGGACTCCAGGCCGCCGGCTTCGCCAACATCGCCGGCGACGCCGTCGAGGGCATCCAGCTCGGCGGCTTCGCCAACATCGGCGGCAACGTCGTCGAGGGGCTCCAACTCGCCGGCTTCGCCAACATCGCCGGCGACGGGATGGAGGGCATCCAGGCCGCTGGTTTCGCCAACATCGCCGGCGGCGACGCCGCCGGCCTCCAGCTCGCCGGCTTCGCCAACATCGCCGGCGAGCGCCTGGAGGGCATGCAGCTCGGCGTGGTGAACGTGGCCGGCGACGAGGCCCACGGCCTGCAGATGGGCGTCGCCAACGTCGCCGGCGAGCAGCACGGGCTGCCGCTGGGTATGTACCTGCGGGAGGAGGAGGCGGTCATCCTCGACTTCGTCATGTACGGCAGCAGCCTCGGCGCCGCCAACCTCGGCGTCTACACGGAGGCGAACCGCTGGTACTCCATGGTCAGCGTGGGGTCCCTCAACCTGTCCCAGGAGATCGACGAGGCGCTGATCAGCGCCTGGCACTTCGGCCGCCGCTTCCCCGTGGGCGACTGGGACCTGGGGCTGGACCTCGGTGTCCTGCACGTGGACAACAAGGAGCTCTTCCGCTCCGACCCGGACGACCGCGAGGCGGCGCAGGTGCGCGTCCTCGCCACGCGGATCGTCGCGGACCACGCGGCCGTCTTCGCCGGCGCGGGCCTGACCTGGCTCTACGACCGCAAGGCGGAGGACGGCGAGGGCGAGCCCCTCTTCCTGGCCGGCGTCCGGATCTTCTAGGCGCGCGGTACGCGGCGCGCGCAGCGCGCCGCTGCCGCCGTCCGCCTGCAACGGCCGGGCCGGCGCAGTGGTAACCTCTCCCGGACTCGCCAGAGAGCCGCCGATCTGCTAGCATCGCCTTCCGGGTTCCGCCGCGTCTGCGGGGAGCGGGGCTTTCACGACAGTTCGATCCGAACCGAGGAGGATGACCATGGTCCGGCGCCTGACCTGGCTCACCATCGCGATGCTGATGCTGGCGACGTTCGCCGCGGCGGAGGACGGTGAACACGCGGCGACGACGGGCTGGCGATCGCCCGACGCGGACATCCTGGAGGTCCTCCACGCGCCCCACCTGCCCATGGTGTGGACCGCGCCCTCGGGCGAGCACCTGCTCCTGGCCGATCCGATCATCTATCCGCCGCTGGCCGAGATGGCCGCGCCCATGCACAAGCTGGCCGGCACGCGCGTCAATCCCGCTATCAACGGCTTCCACGGCCAGCACGGGGGCACCTCCCCCCGCCTGATCCGGGTCGCGGGCGGCGCCGAGACGCCGCTCGCTCTCCCCGCGGACGCCGAGGTCCACGACGTGGCGTGGACCGCGGACGGCCGGCGCTTCGCGCTCGTCGTCATGCACCCCGACCACCTGGGCCTCTGGGTCGGCTCGGTGGACGGCGACGTGAAGCGGATCGGGGGCCTGGCCCTCAACCCCCTCCTGGGCGACGCCGTGCAGTGGCTGCCCGACCAGAAGCGCCTCCTCGTCCGCCGCGTCCCGGAGCGCGGGCCGGCCCCCGCGCCGCCGGCCATCCCCGCCGGCCCGGAGATCCTCGAGGGAATGGGCGCCTCGGCCCGCTCCACCTACGAGGCGCGCAACCTGCTCCAGACGGCCCACGACGACGCGCTCTTCGAGTACTACTTCCGCTCCGAACTGGCGATCGTGGACCCGAGGAGGGGCCGGGTGAAGGTCCTCGGCGAGGCCGCGCCCTACATGGGCTCCGAGTTCTCGCCCGACGGCGAGTACCTGCTGGTCCAGCGCCTGGTGGGCCCCTGGTCCCACGAGGTGGCCTGGTGGCGCTTCGCCCGCGAGGTCGAGGTGTGGAACGCGCGGGGCAAGAAGGTCGCAACCGTGGCCTCGCTGCCCCTGGCCGACCAGGTCCCGGCCCACGGCGTGACCGTGGGGCCGCGCTTCATCACGTGGCGGGCCACCGCGCCCCACACGCTCTACTGGATCGAGGCCCTCGACGGCGGCGACCCCGTGGCCGAGGTGCCCCACCGCGACAAGCTCATGCGCCTGGACGCGCCCTTCACCGGGGAGCCCGAGGAGGTCTTCCGGGCGGAGCACCGCATCGTGACCTGGCAGATGGCCTGGGGCGCCGAGGGGGGCACGCTCCTGCTCGCCCAGCACGAGCGGATGCGCCGCTGGCTCTACGCCTGGATCCTCGATGTGGACGCGGGCACGTCGCGCCTGTGGTTCGACCGCGACGAGGGCGACCGCTACGGCGATCCCGGCTACCCCCTGTTCCGCCCCCTGCCCAACGGCCGCTGGGTGCTGCACCAGAAGGGCGACGCGGTCTACTTCAGCGGCAGCGGCGCCACGCCGGAGGGAGACCGGCCCTTCCTTGACCTGCGCCGCCTGGGGACCGGCGAGGCCGAGCGCCTGTTCCGCTGCGATCCGGACCGCTTCGAGTACTTCGTGGCCTTCGCCGGCGACGAGGACCGCTTCGTCATGAGCTCCGAGTCCGCCGCCGACGTGCCCAACTACCACCTGGCCACGCTGGGCGCCACGATCGACGCCGCCGAGGGCGAGGCCGCGCGCGCCCACACGCGCACGCCCATCACCCGCTTCGAGGACCCCACGCCCCGGCTGCGCCAGATCGAGAAGCGCCTCGTGCGCTACGAGCGCGAGGACGGCGTGCCCCTCAGCTTCCAGCTCATGCTGCCCCCCGGCCACGAGGAGGGCACGCCGCTGCCGACGGTTCTCTACGCCTACCCCCTGGAGTACTCCGGCGCGGCCACCGCCGGGCAGATCAGCGGCTCGACCCAGCGCTTCAGCCGCTTCCGCGGCGCCTCCCACCACTTCTTCCTGCTCCGGGGCTACGCGGTGCTCGACATGACCGCTATGCCGATGCTCGGCGATCCCGAGACCACCTACGACACCTTCGTGCCCCAGCTCGTGGCCGACGCAAAGGCCGCGGTGGCCAAGGCGGTGGCGATGGGCGTGGCCGACCCCGACCGGATCGGCGTCGTCGGCCACAGCCACGGCGGGCTGATGGTCGCCAACCTCCTGGCGCACACCGACCTGTTCCGGGCCGGCATCGCCCGCAGCGGCTCCTACAACAAGACCAACCAGCCCTTCGGCTTCCAGGCCGAGCGCCGGTCGCTGTTCGAGGCGAGGGACGTCTACATCCAGGTCTCGCCCACCTTCTTCGCGAACCAGGTCGACGAGCCGATCCTGATCATCCACGGCGGCGACGACTCGAACCCGGGCACCCTCACGTTCCAGTCCGAGGTCTTCTTCGAGGCCGTGCGCGGCTCGGGCGGCACCGCCCGGCTGGTCCTGCTGCCCCACGAGGACCACGGCTACCGGGCGCGCGAGAGCATCGAGCACGCGCTCTGGGAGCAGCTCCGGTGGTTCGACATGTACCTGAAGGGCGACGGACCGGGCACCGGCCCATGACAGGGAACTAGTACAGGCTCTTGACGCAGGTCCAGGTGCGGGGCGAGGCGGCCGTCACCGTGCAGCCCACGCCGAAGGCGCCAATCTGGCCGCAGGACGTGCCGCCCGGCGCGCAGTCGGAGTCCGCCCTCAGGGAGTAGGGTGCCTCTGGCGCCAGGTCCCCGCAGAAGAGCGGGTCCACCGAGATGTTGCCCGCCGTGCCCGTCGGGTCCTCGATGTAACCCAGGTAGTCGCCGTCCTCGTTGCCGTACGCGTCGCAGCAGGACAGCTCGATCGGCTGGCCGAAGTTGTAAATGCCGCCGCCCTGGCCGTTGAAGGCCACGATGGTGTTGGCGATCACCACATCGCCCGCCCCCTGGAAGTGCATGCCGGCGCCCCAGTAGAAGGTCGAGACGTTGCCGGTGAGGGTGCATTCGGTCAACGAGAGGTTGGCGTGTCCACAGCAGAGGATGCCGCCTCCCTGGGAACCCACGTTACCGGCGAACAGTCCGCGCGTGATGGTGACCGTGACGTCATCATACTTGGCGTAGAGCCCCCCCCCCCAGGCGCCGGTGTTGCCGATGAAGCTGGCGTCCTCCAGCGTAACAGACGCGATCGCATACAAACCCCCGCCATTGCCTCCGACGTTGTTCAGGAACAGGACATCGTGCCCGGTAATTACGGCGTCAAGATGCGTGTAGCAGCCCCCACCCCAGGCCGGTCCGTAATTTCCCTCTATTACTACGTTCTCCATTTCGAGGTTCGTAGCGCCACAATAGATGCCTCCGCCAACCTGAGCGCTGTTATTGACAATGGCTACGTCCCTCAACACGACATCCGCCTGGTAAATATCCAAGCCTCCACC
>JAFGBK010000035.1 GCA_016933175.1 Candidatus Krumholzibacteriota bacterium
GGGCCGATCCCGAGGTGCTGCGCCGCGTCCTGGCAGGCGAGCGCCCCTCTACGGGCGCGACGGAGGTCCTGGGCGGCGGCTGGTACGCCGCCTACGAGCCCCTGCGCGGCTGGCGGGGCGATGCGGTGGGGATCCTCGGCGTCGGCGGCCGCGAGGCGGCCTACGCGGACCTGCGCCGCCAGACGGTGACCCTCTTCGCCGGCCTCATCGCGCTGGGCATGATCTTCGGCTTCATCATGACCTACACCTTCTCGGGCCTGCTCATCCGCCCCGTGGCGGACCTGGCCGAGGGCATGCACCGCGTGGCCCACGGCGATCTGGGCTACAAGGTACGCATCGAGTCGGCCGACGAGCTGGGCAAGCTGGCCACGGCCTTCAACCGCATGGTCCGCGCCATCCGCCAGCGGGACATCCGCCTGCGCGAGATGACCGAGGAGCGCCTGAGCCAGGTGGAGAAGCAGGTGTCGATCGGCCGCCTCGCGGCCGGCGTGGCCCACGAGATCAACAATCCGCTGACCTCCATCCTGAGCCTGAGCATGCTGGCCCTGCGCGACCTGGAGGAGGACGACCCGCGCCGCGAGGACCTGCAGATCGTCGTCGAGGAGACGGACCGCTGCCGCGAGATCGTGCGGGCCCTGCTGGACTTCGCCCGCGAGCGCCCGCCCGAGAGCCGGCGCGTGGACCTCAACCAGGTGATCCGCGACACCCTGGTGCTCACCAGCAAGTACGAGGGCATGGAGAAGCTGCGCGTGATCCTCAAGCTGACCGACGAGCCGCTCCTTGTCCACGGCGACCCCAAGCAGCTCCAGCAGGTCTTCACGAACCTGATCACCAACGCGGTCGGCGCCGTGGGCGCGGGCGGCGACGTGACCATCAGCAGTGACGAGGACTCGTCCGGCGGCTACGCCGTGGTGCGGGTCATGGACACCGGCAAGGGGATCCGCAAGGAGGATCTGGACCGCGTCTTCGAGCCCTTCTTCACCACCAAGGCCGGCGGCCGCGGCACGGGCCTCGGCCTGTCGGTCTCGCTGGGCATCGTGCGCAAGCACGATGGCACCATCGACATCGAGAGCGAGGAGGGCTACGGGACCACGGTGAGCGTCTACCTGCCCCGCGAGACCGAGGGCGGCGAAGGGAGGAGCGGATGGCGGAGCTGACGGCGCGCATCCTGGTCATCGACGACGAGCGCTCGGTCTGCCTCACCTGCAAGCGCGTGCTGGAGACGGCAGGCCACCACGTGGACACGGCCCTCTCGGGCGGCGAGGGCGTGCGCCTGGCCGCGGACGGCGACTACGACCTGGTGCTGCTGGACCTCAAGATGCCGGACATGTCCGGCATGGATGCCCTGGACGCCATCAAGCGCGAGCGGCCCGAGCTGGCGGTGATCATCATCACCGGCTACGCCACTATCCAGACCAGCATCGAGGCCATCAAGAAGGGGGCCTTCAACTACGTGCCGAAGCCCTTCACGCCCGAGGAGCTGCTGGTGGCCGTGGGCACGGCCCTCGAGAGCCAGCAGGTGCGGCGGGAGAACGCGTACCTGCGGGGGGAGCTGTCCCGCCTCAAGGACCAGTCCGAGATCCTCGGGCGCTCCAAGATCATGGAGGACCTGCGCCGGCAGATCCTCAAGATCGCGGCCAGCCAGTTCACGGTGACCGTCTACGGCGAGTCGGGCACGGGCAAGGAGCTCATCGCGCGGGCCGTCCACGAGCACAGCCCGCGGGCGGCGGGCCCTTTCATCTCCGTGGACATCTCCGCCCTTTCGCCTTCCCTGCTGGAGTCCGAGCTCTTCGGCCACGTCAAGGGGGCCTTCACGGGCGCCACCCAGTCGCGGCCCGGGTACATCCTGGCCGCCGACGGCGGCACCCTCTTTCTGGACGAGATCTCCAACATGAGCCTGGAGGCCCAGGGCAAGCTGCTGCGCGTGCTCGAGTCGCGGGAGCTGCGCCCCGTGGGCAGCGAGCTGGTCCACAAGGTGGACGTGCGCGTCATCGCCGCCACCAACCGCGACCTCTACCTGCTGGTCGAGTCGGGCGCCTTCCGCGAGGACCTCTACTACCGCCTCAATGTCATCCCGATCACCGTGCCCCCCCTGCGCGAGCGCGGCGACGACGTGCCGCTGCTAGCCATGCACTTCCTGCGCGCCGCCACGGCGGCCGGCGAGGGCCAGGCGCGGAGCTTCACCACCGCCGCCATGGCCAAGCTGATGTCCCACCAGTGGCCGGGCAACGTGCGCGAGCTGAAGAACATCGTCGCCCGCCTGGTGGCCACCGTCGACGCGGAGCTCGTGGACGTCCGCCACCTGCCGCCGGAGATTGCGGGCGAGGCCGGCGGTGCCCTGGACCGGGACGCCGTGCCCCGCACCGCCGAGGAGCTGAAGGAGGCCAAGCGGCGCCTGAAGGAGATGGTCTACGAGCGCGTGGAGCGCGAGTTCGTCGTCGAGGCCCTGCGGCGCGGCGGGGGCAACGTCACCCGCGCCGCCGAGCTGGTGTGCATGCAGCGCACCAACCTGCATGCCCTCATGCGACGCTACGGCATCCGCCGCGACGGTGCCGATTTCTCTTGAGCCCGCGGCGCAACCGGGCTATGCAGACGAAACGGGCCGGGCGGCTCCGGCCGGCGCCCGGCGCGGCCATCCGCCCGACGCGGAGCCCCGGGGAGGTGCCCGTGGCCATCCGACATCGCGCCCTGGACGTCAACCTGAACCTCAACGTGCGCGGCATGCGGCCGTCCGCGACCGTGGCCATCAACGAGCGCTCGGACCGCCTGCGCCGCGAGGGCCGGCAGGTCCACAAGCTCGGCCTCGGGCAGTCCCCCTTTCCCGTGCCCGAGCCCGTCGTGGCCGCCCTGCGCGAGAACGCCCACCAGAAGGACTACCTTCCCGTCAGGGGGCTTGGCGCCCTGCGCGAGGCCGTGGCCGACTACCACCGGCGCCAGGGCGGCCTGCGCGTCGGGGCCGAGGATATCCTCATCGGCCCTGGCTCCAAGGAGCTGATGTTCCTGCTCCAGCTCGTCTACTACGGCGACCTGGTGGTGCCCACGCCGGCCTGGGTATCCTACGCGCCCCAGGCCCACATCATCGGCCGCTGGGTGCGCCTCGTGCCCACGGAGAAGAAGAGCGGCTGGCGATTGATGCCCGACGACCTGGAGCGCCTGTGCAGCGATGATCCCGACCGGCCGCGCATCGTCGTCCTCAACTACCCGAGCAATCCCACGGGGGCCACCTACAAGCTGGAGTACCTGCGCGAGCTGGCGCGGGTCGCGCGCCGCCACCGCGTGGTCCTTCTCTCGGACGAGATCTACGGCGAGCTGCACCATCGCGGCCAGCACGTGTCCATCGCGCGCTTCTACCCGGAGGGCACCATCGTCAGCGGGGGCCTGAGCAAGTGGTGCGGCGCCGGCGGCTGGCGCCTGGGCACCTTCGTCTTCCCGGCGGGGCTGCGCTGGCTCCTGGACGCCATGGCCGCCGCGGCCAGCGAGACCTACACCGCGACCTGCGCCCCCATCCAGTACGCGGCGGTGCGCGCCTTCGCGGGCGGGCCAGAGATCGAGACCTACCTGCACGACGCCCGCCGCGTCCTGGGCGCGCTGGGCCGCTTCTGCGGCAGCCGCCTCAACTACGCCGGCGTGCGCGTGATCAAGCCGATGGGGGCCTTCTACCTCTTTCCCGACTTCGAGCCCATGCGCGAACGCCTGGCGGCGCGGGGCATCGCCACCGGCGCCGCGCTCTGCGAGCGGCTGCTCGAGGAGACGGGCGTGGCCATCCTGCCCGGCAGCGATTTCGGCCGCCCGGCCGAGGAGCTGACGGCCCGCCTCGCCTACGTGGACTTCGACGGGGCCGCGGCGCTCGCCGCCGTGCGCGGCTTGGACGCCCACGAGCGCCTCGACGGCGCCTGGCTGCGCCGCCACTGCAGCGGGGTCGTCGAGGGCGTCGAGAAGCTCTGCGGCTGGCTGCGCGCATGACGCCGCCGGCCGCACCCGTGCTATCCTTGCAAGGTCATCCAGCGAGAGGGGGAGGCATGCGCAGATTGCTGCTGCCCGGACTGGTCGCGCTGGTGCTGGGCCTGGGCGCCGCGGCCCTGCTGGCCGCCGCCGGCGCGCTCCCGGCCCCGCCGGCCCGCGCCGCGTCCGACCAGTGCCGTACCGTCTTCGTGTCCTGCAACCTGGGGCCGGGCACGAGCAACTGGAAGCAGGTCGACGGCGACCGCCTGGCCCGCGACGTCGAGCGCGCCGTGGAGGAGCTGGGCGCCGAGGGCTTCCGCCCCATCAGCGTCACGCCCATCACCATGGGCCGCCAGGAGAGCGAGCGCTACCGCGACAGCGCCTGGGGCGCCGGCTACAGCGCCACCCAGGGAGTGCTCATCCTCGCGGCGCGGGACTGACGCGCCGCGGCCGACGGCCGCCGGCAAGAGCGGGACGCACGGAGCGAAGGACCCATGATCCCGCTTCGACGCGGCGTCCTCTCGCGCGGCGCTGATCGGACGGGGTGTCAGGAGCCGGCCGGCTCCTCGTGGCGGGGGAGGTAGACGTCGAAGCGGGCGCCCGCGCCGGGCTCGCTGGCCAC
>JAFGBK010000036.1 GCA_016933175.1 Candidatus Krumholzibacteriota bacterium
CCCCAGCAGGCCGGTCAGCACGTCCCCGGTGCCGCCCCGCGCCATGGCCGGATGCCCGCCGGCGATGGTGTGGAGCAGCCCGTCGGCGGTGGCCACCTCCGTGGGCGCCCCCTTGTGCAGCAGGACCAGCCCGTCGCGCGCGGCGCCGCGCAGGACGTCCCCGCGCCCGGCGTCCACCTCCCCCGTTGCGAGGCCCAGCAGGACGCCCAGCTCACCGGAGTGCGGCGTCAGCACGCGGGGCGCCGGGTGGCCGGCCAGCGCGTCGCAGCCGCCGGCAAAGGCCAGCAGGGCGTCGGCGTCCAGGACGGCCGGGCGCGGCAGCCCGGCCAGCCAGTCGCGGACGAGGTCGAGAGTCTCCTCGCCGCGCCCCAGGCCGGGGCCCAGGGCCACGGCCTGGACACGATCGGTCATGGCGCGCAGGGGCGCCAGGGCGGCGGCGGCCAGGGAGCCGTCCTCCGTCTCCGGAAGGGCCAGGGTGATGGCCGAGGGCCAGTGCGACTGGACCAGGGGCGCCAGGGACGCGGGCACGCCCGCGTAGACCATACCGCAGCCGCTGCGCAGGGCGGCCCCGGTCGCGAGCAGGGCCGCGCCGCCGTAGCGCCTGCTGCCGGCGAGGACCAGCACGGAGCCGCGCCGGTACTTGTGGCTGGCGGGATCGAAGGCGGGCAGCAGGCCGCGGGCCACCCCGGCATCCACGAGGCGGCGGGCCAGGCCCTGGGCCTCGACGATCTCCGGCGGGAAGCCGATGTCCACGGTGACCACCTCGCCGGCCGCCGCGCGGCCGGGGTAGTAGAAGAGCCCGATCTTGGGCATGCCCGCGGCGATGGTCAGCTCGGCGCGGACGGTCTCGCGGGGCGGATCGTCCATGTCGCCGGACACGCCGCTGGGCACGTCCACGGCCACCACGCGGCGCGCGAGGAGGTTGATGGTCTGGACGATGTCCAGGGCCGGCTCCCGCAGGTCCGACCGGATGCCCGTGCCGAAGAGCGCGTCCACCACCAGGTCGGCCTCGCGCAGGGCGGCCTCGAAGCGCTCCATGGCCTTGGGCTCCTCGAACTTGGTCAGCTCGGGATGGTGCGGGATGAGCTTGTGCAGCGCGCGCTTGGCGTCCTCGGCCAGGTTGAGGTCTCCGGCCAGGACGAAGACGAGCACCCCGGCGCCGTGCTCGATGAGGTGGCGGGCGATGACGAAGCCGTCGCCGCCGTTGTTCCCCTTGCCGCAGACCACGACGATCCGGCGCCCCTCCAGGCGGCCGCCGAAGCGGCGCCGGATCACCTCGAACATGCCGCGGCCGGCCCGCTCCATGAGCGTGGCGCCGGGCACGTGGCCGCCGTCGATGGTGGCGCGGTCGATGGCGCGCATCTGCTCGCCCGTCACCAGGTACATGCGCTCCTCCTCGCCGCCGCCGCGCGGCGCCCGGGCGGCCGCGCGCCGTGCCGCCGCTAGTCGCCGGTGTTCAGGATGAGCGGCAGGCCGTCCTTGCCGCCCACGATGACCATCTTGGCGTTGGGACTGCTGGCCAGGTTCTGCGTGGCCTCGATGCCCTTCCAGCGCAGCAGGTCCTCGGTGAGGCCCTGGCTGACGATGCGCTGGAAGTCGTTAATACCCCCGGCTTCGATCTTCTTGCGCTCGGCCTCCTGGCGCTCGCGGTCCAGGACGAAGCGCATGCGCTCGGCCTCCTGCTCGGCCTGCAGCTTGGCCTCGATGGCCTGGGCGAGCTGCGGCGGCAGGGTGACGCTGCGCATGAGCACCTGCTCGAGCAGGATGCCGCGCTCGGCGAAGGCCGGCGCCAGCTCCTCGTGGACGCTGCGCGCGATGGCCTGGCGCTGCTCCGTGTAGAGGGCCTTGGCCTCGTAGCCGGCCGTGGCGCCGCGGATCTTGGCGCGGAACTGCGGGATGATGAAGATGCGCGCGAAGTCCACGCCGATGGTCTTGTAGACATCGGGCGTCATGCTCCCGTCCAGCCGGTAGAGGATGGACAGATCCAGGCGGACGTTGAGGCCCTCCTTGCTCGGCACGCTGGCGACCTCGGTGATCTCCTGGGTGCGCACGTCCATCTCGCGGATGGTCAGCAGGGGATTCACCAGGTGGATGCCCGGCTGCAGCGTGCTGTCGGAGATGTTGCCGAAGAAGTCCTTGAGGCCCACGTGGCCCGCCGGCACCGAGACGATGCTCTGGGTCAGGACCCCGATGAGGCCGACGATCAGCAGCACCACTCCCGCCGGGCGCGCGGAGCGGCGTCCGTACTGCGTCCGCAGGGGCGAGATGACCATCAGCACGATGCCGATGACGAGGATCAGGGCGAACAGTATGACTGCCATGGCGGCCTCCCGGTCTGGGGTGGGGGAACCGGAGCGTCCGGCTCGGTTCGCAGTGTAGTCGGCACCTCGTACCTGTCAACGACGGAGGGTATTCGCACCGCGCCGCCCGCGGCGCGGCGAGGTGCGATCGCCAGCGCCGCTGCGCGCCCGGCGGCTGCAGCCGCGCGGCCGCGCGCCTCGCGTCTCGCTTGCGCGGCCTTCGGGCGGAACCTATACTGCCCGGCATGTACCGCTCCGACCGCCTGGGCGCCCGCGTCAACAACTGGCTGCTGCTGCTGATCGGCGGGCTCTCCTTCCTCCTCTACGAGTTCCTGCAGGCGCCCTTCTACGACCTGGCCACCGCCTGGGTGGGCCTGGGGATCATCCTCAGCGCCGTGGCGGGCGTGGTGATGCCCTTCCTCATCCTCTGCCAGCGGCTGGGCATCCCCTTCCGGGTCCAGTTCCAGTTCGAGCGCCCGCGCGTCCTGGCCGGCCTGGCCGTGACCGCCGCCACGCTCTGCCTGATCCCGCCGCTGGAGATCCTCACGGCGTGGGTCGGCGCCTATTACCCGCCCGATCCCGTCTACCTGGAGTTCATGGCGTCGCTGCGCGGCGAGAGCTGGTGGGACTTCGGCGTGGTGGCCGTGGCGGTGGTGGGCGCCGTGGCCCTGGCCGAGGAGCTGATCTTCCGCGGCATGTTCTTCCGCGTGCTGCTCAGGCACACGCCGGGCGCCGTGACCGTCGTGCTGACGGCCCTGCTCTTCGCCATCGTGCACCCGCTCTACGCGGTGCCGGGCGTCGTGGTTCTGGGATTGTTCTTCGGGCTGCTGATGCTGCGCCTGCAGAACCTCACCTACCCCATCCTCGCCCACGCCGTGTGGAACCTGGCCAACCTCGTCGTCCTCAAGTCCACCGAGAACGCGCTGGACCCCGAGATGACGACGCCCTTCAGCGAGCACGCCGTCCTGTGGACCCTGGGCAGCGCCGCGGCCTTCGCCCTCTGCGGCTGGATCTGGTGGCGCGCCGGCGAAGAGGACGCGTTCGCCTAGGGCCGGCCCTCGCGCTCGCCGCCGGACGCCATCTCCGCCGACGCCGCGGCCAGGGCCGTGGCGTCGAGAACGCGTTCGATCTCGAGCCAGGCCGGCCGGAAGCGGAAGCCCAGGCGCTCGTTGATGCCCAGCATGCCCGCGTTGCCCTGCTCGTTCCAGGTCATCGTGCGCTCGTAGCCCAGCGCCTTGGCGGCCTCGGCGGCGCGCACCTTGAGGGCCGTGGCGATCCCCCGCTTGCGATGGTCGCGGACGACGCCCGTCAGCCCCGTGTTCAGGCGCCCGGCGCTCCCGGTCTTCCACAGGTTGCTCAGGCCCACCCAGCGCTCGCCGTCTAGGGCGATCATGTGCAGCTCGGGCACGAAGTTCGGACTCTCGAGCTCCTTGCCGCACCAGGCCGCGAAGGGAACGAGCGTGTGCGGGTCGGGCCAGGGCACGTCCGCGGCCACGTGCTGGTCCAGCTCGTGGTAGCGGCGCTTCCAGGCCGGGACGGTCCGCTGCAGCTCGGGCAGGCTGCGGATGACGATGCCCTGCGCCGCCACGCGCGCCAGGTCGGCGGCGAAGCGGCCCGGATCGAAGTCCGCGAACTCGAGCAGGGACTCGCGCTGGCGATGGTTCTCCACGTAGCCCCGCGCCGCCGCGAAACGGACGCCCACGGCGTTGGCCTCGTTGACCTCGGCGCGCAGCAGCATGGGATCGCGGGACGCCAGCTCGGCCATGAGGCGCTCGTAGAGCGCGCCGCCGATCCCCCGCCGCCGGTGGTCGGGATGCACCATCACCTCCACCATGAACTTCCGCGGGTGGTAGGCGCAGGAGAACTGGTCCCAGGTGGCCAGGCCCGCGATGCGCCCGTCCACCTCGGCCACGAAGCGGCCCCAGTCGATGCGGGCCTCCTTCTTCGCGTCCCGGTGCCGCCACGACGCCTCCGCATCGCGGTACTCGGGGTAGACGGCGTTGAAGACCGCGACCATCGCCGCGTAGTCGTCCTCGGTGAACTGCCGTATCAAGACTTCCATGGGTCTCCTCCCATCTGGGGTCGTCACGCGTCCTGCGCCGTCCCGCCGCTGGCGGGCGGCGAGGCGGCCTCGGCCCGCGCCGCGGCCTCGGCGGCCGCGGCTGCCTCGGCCGGACTCTCCGGCCGCGCGTCGGCGAAGACCAACTCGTGGTCGATCCAGGCCGGCCGCTCCCGGAAGCCCAAGCGGCCGTTGACGCCCAGCATGGACGCGTTGGTGGAGTCGTTCCAGGTGAGCACATCCCGGTAGCCCAGCGCCTTGGCGCGCGCCAGGACCTTCACCTTGATGGCCGTGGCGATGCCCCGGCCGCGGTACTCGCGCAGCACGCCGGTGAAGCCGGTGTGGAGGCGGCCCGGCGTCGCGCTGTGCCAGAGCCAGGTCTCGCCCACATAGGCCCCCTCGTCGAGGGCGACCAGGAAGCACTCGGGGAAGAACTGCGGGTGCGAGAACATACGCCGGGCGTAGTTATCGAAATCGGGGATGGTGATCGGCTCCGGCGCCGGCATGTCCCGCCCCGTCAGCCCCTCCAGCTCCCAGAGCTTGCGGTGCCGGTCGGGATCGGCCGCCAGCTCCTCGTAGCCGAGGATGGCGATGTCCCCGGACGCCAGGACGCGCTCGACGTCGGCGGCGAAGGCCGCCGGATCGAAGGCCGTCAGGTCCAGGACGGACTCGCGCTCCCGCATGCCCGCCACGTAGCCGCGCGCCGCGGCGAAGCGCAGGCCGTCGGCGTGCTCCTCGAAGATCTCGCCGCGCAGGCTCAGCGGCTCGTGGGCGGCCAGCTCGGCCAGCAGGCGCTCGTAGAGGGCCGCGCCGACGCCGCGGCGGCGCGCCGCGGGCTCCACCATCACGTACCCGTAGAACTTCCGCGGGTGGTACATCCAGGACATGCCGCTGAAGCCGGTCACGCCAACCGCGCGGCCGTCCTCCTCGCAGATCCAGCGGCCCCACTTGATGCGGGCCTCGCGCGTCGCGTCGCTGTGCCGCCAGCTCGCCACCGACTCCTGGATGTCCGGGAAGCAGGCGTTGTGGATGGCGACCAGCGCCTCGTAGTCGGCCTCCGTGAACGGCCGGATGATTCGTTCGCTCATGATCAGCCTTCCTCGTTCCCGGCGCCGCCGACGGCGCCGGCCTCGTCGAGGGCGAGCCGGCGGCCAGCCCGGCAGTGGGCCGGCCGCGACTCGTCCTCGTGGCGGACGTGGCCCTCCTGGCCGGGGTAATCCGGGAAGGCGGCGTCCAGCAGCGCGCCGAAGGCGGGCCAGTCCGCCGCCGCGAAGGGCCTAATCCTGGTCCTCAAGGCGATGCTCCTTGGTTCGCGCCGCGACGCGGCGGGCGTTGATCTCCCGCTGCAGGTCCCGCAGCACGGTTTCGCGCTGGAAGTCGATCACCGGGTTCAGCGCCTCGGCGAATTCCCCGGGACCGACGATGAAGACCGGTCCGAACATACCTTTCGGCAAGGCGTTCATGGTTGCCTCCTCGGCATGGGTGCGCGGGCCATGGATGCGGCAGCATCCGGGCCCGCAGGTGCGGACACCGGTGCGCGCTGCACTGGCCGCGTGCGCGAGGGTCGCGTCTGTCCAGGGTGGCCGCCCGCCTCGGGCGGCGAAGCGTCAGCCGATCAGGCCGGCGTGCCTAGCAGGAGGCGAGGCGGACCGAACCCATGGCGGCCAGGAGCGAGCGCGCGATCTTCTTGTCGAAAATCCGGGTCCGGGTCATTGGAGTGGCTCCTTTGTCGTGCGGTCCCCCGGGGGGCCGCGTGATCGGGATTGCCCGCCGGTGCCGAGGGCCTCCGCTGGGAGCCGGGAGCTTTGGCTTCACTCCCGGCCGGGACAGATGGGGCTGCCCCGGTTTCGGCGTCTGGGCGCGCGGGCGCAGGGGTTGCGGTATGATAATGGCTGCCGCCGGATATTTCAGCCGAAAAATGGACCTTCACGTACTTTTTTTCGAGCGGACCGTACTACGGCGCCGCGCCGCCCGTGTTTCACGCCGAAGGGCGGTAGGGCGCGGCCACGAAAAACCCCCCTCCGAAGGGAGGGGGGCGCTCACGCTCGACGAAGGCCTGCTTATCCTCCGCCGAATCACTTGACGAGCACGGCCGGCCGGCCGTACTCGAGGCCCGCGGCGCGCAGGCGGTAGAAGTAGACGCCCGCCGGCACCGGCGCGCCCGCCTCGTCGGTGCCATCCCAGGTCACCGCCGTGCGGCCGGCCGCGCAGAGGCCGTCCACCAGCACCTTCACCAGGCGCCCCTGGGCGTCGTAGACGGCCAGGCGGGCGTCATCCGGGTAGAGCAGCTCGAAGCTGAAGGTGGTCTTCGGATTGAAGGGGTTGGGGTAGTTCCCGTGCAGGGCCACGGGGCCGGCATCCGGAGCCGGCGCGCCGGTGTCCGGGGCGTGCTGGATGAAGCTGTACCAGGCCGCGGGCTCCACGCGGGGCATGCCCTCGGCGCGGCCGCTGGCGTCCTCGGCATGGATGTAGTAATCGACCGGAATGTCGGTCCTCCCCCCGACGGGATACGGCGCGTAGATCACGGCCTCGTAGACGTCGCCGCCGATGGACGTCATCGCCTCGGTCACCCACATGCCCCCGTCCTGGCGGTAGTGCAGCTCGACGGCGGTGAGGCCCGTCTCGCTGCGGTCGTCCACGAAGGCCCGCACCGTGACGTCCCCGTCCTGGGTGCCGACGATGGGCGTGTGCGCCACGCGCAGCATGCCGGCGTCCATGACGCCCTTCGCGCGGCAGTGCAGGGCGTCGTCGTCGAGGAAGCTGCCGTAGTAGTAGCCCCGCACCGTGTAGCCGGGCATGGCCTCCTCGTAGACGGCGATAGCGTCGTTGTCGTAGGAGCTGTTGCCGAAGAAGGGCACGTAGACGCCGTCGTTGAGGATGAGGCTGTTGGTGTAGCTGGCCGGGCCCGAGCTGGTGGAGTAGCAGTACACCCGGTGGACCTGGTAGTTGCGGCCCGTGGAGGCCTCCAGGGAGGCGTAGAGCGCCGCCAGCTGGTTGAGCTCGTCGTAGGTGCCGTGGCTGGGCCAGACTTCCTTCACCAGCACGGTCTCCTCGTCGAGGAACTTCGCCATCGTGTCGATGTGGTGGATGCCGCCGCTCTCGATGTAGTCGACGACGTAGTAGGTGGCGACCCCGTAGTAGTCCGCCATGAGCTGGTCCACCTGGGCCTGGCTCATGCCGTTGTAGGACGCGGCCTCGTTGTAGACCAGGCGCGTGGAGCTGGAGATGTGCGCACCGTCGGTCATGTAGTTGCCGCCCGTGTGGTACATGTCGTGGCTGTGGACCGGGATGCCCTGCTGCTCGCCGAAGTAGATGGGGATCAGGTTGTCGTTGGGCCGCGGGCGGTTGTAGGTGTGGTCGATGATGGCGATGTCCCCGCTGCCGTCGAAGACGAACCAGGGGCCGTAGTCGCGGGTCCAGATGGAGTCGTTGGGCTTGATAAGGAACTGGACCTTCGCCATGTCCACGCCGTTGTTGGTCAGGTTCGTGACGGCCGTGTTGTAGTAGCTGCTGGAGACGATCACGTGCAGCATCACGTCGTCGTCCAGGTCCTGCAGCAGGCCGTAGGGCAGGCCGAGGGGGTAGCGGATGAGCACGCCCGTGCAGGGCTCCCACTCGGCGCAGTTGCGCACGGGGCCCACGGGCGGCGGGTCCGACCTGAGATCGCCGCCGGGCATCGTCAGCGTGCCCTGCTCCAGGGCGAGGCGCTCGGCCTCGGACAGGGCCTGGGGCAGCAGCTTCTCCAGGCCGTCCGCGTCCCACTCGGCCAGGGCGGGCGCGGCGAGGGCCAGGAGCGTGAGGACGAGGACCACGCGGATCGGGACCATTCGGAACATGGGGTTTCCTTCCGGTAGCGGGACGCGTTGCGCGCCGGATCGATGGGTCTGCAGAGGCCTCGATTATATCACAAGGCCGCCGGGTGGGGACAGACCGCCCCCTTGACCGGCGCCACCCGCGCGATCGGCAACCCGTACTTATTTCAGGATTGGCATCCCGGGTCCGACCGGCGACGCGTCGTCGCGGTGGAGGCGGAAGTCTCTGCGCCGGCGCCGCCTAGCTCGCCCGCAGGGCGCGGCGACTGACAGGAGGGCGGCGGCCCCCAGCACCGGGGGGCTCGCGAGTCGCGAAACGGCGAGGGCCAGGCGCCCGTCCCAGGATGCGGTCAGCACGTCGGCCGAAGCAGAAGGGTACGGCGCCTGGCCTCCACCGTCCACCGGCAGTGGCGAGGGGAGCTCGAGGGCGGGATCGGGAAGGGACCAGAAGACCGCGGGCCGCTGGCGCGTCATCATGGCTGTCGATTCCCGGGCTGGCGGCATGATCCTCCCCGATTGATGGCTGCCGGTGGCTGTGTCGAGGGAAAGGATAGGCCCCGGCCGTCAGGAACGGATGAAGACCAGGTGAGAACTCGGCGAACCAGCCGGAGCGCCTTCCGGGGAGCGGCGCTCCCGCCGCCTCGCGCCGCGGCGGTCCGGCCGGGGTCTGGCCAGCGGTCCCCGAGATGATGTATCATTGTGTCCGGAATGACACCGGGCGGCCCGCCGGGCCCGCCGCCACCATGCCAGAACTCGCCGAGGAGGCCCCCGTGACCCTCGCCCCGCCCCGCCAGCCCCGCGTGTGGATCGCCGTCGCCGTTGGGCTGGCGCTGCATGCCGCGCTGGCCGCGGCCCCGGCGCTGTCCCTCTGCTCGGACATCGCCCCCGCCGCCCTGCTCATCGACGGCACGGTCTGCCAGACGTCGCCCGACGGGGAGATCCAGACGGCGGACAGCGTGGAGGAGCTGTCACAGTTCATCAACGGCGCCGCCTTCTTCCACGCCGAGTACGACTTCACGGCCGCCGCCTTCCTGAACTGCGTCACGGACCTCGACGGCCAGCCCGTGGCGATGATGATCAGCCTCTTCAACCAGGGCACGTCCGAGTCCGCGGAGGGGCTCTACGACGATCCCCAAAGCGGCAGCGGCGATCCCATCCCGGACTGGACCGGCAACGGCGAGGCGCGGCTGCGCGCCGCCTTCGGCAGCGCCACGGTGCAGTTCCACGAGGCGTGCTTCTTCGGGCAGGTGCTGGCCCTGTCGGACGACGCGGCCATCGTGGATCGCGCCGTCTGCCTGGCGTCCGCCATGGCCGGCCTCATCGATTCGGTCCCCGCCCGGACGCAGACCTGGAGCGCGGTGAAGACACTCTATCGCTGATCACCCCATGACGGCCCGCGCCGCGGAGGCGGGCAGACCAGGAGGAAGCCATGCACCGTGACGACAGCAAGGAGAAGGCGAGCCGCCGCCTCGCGCCCGAGGCCGCCTCCCCGCCGGACGGCCCCCGCTGCCGCCACCACGGCCTCGGCCGCGACGCCGAGCCCGCCGGCAACTGGGACGCCACCCGCCGCGACTTCCTCAAGGGCACGGTCCTGGGCGCCGCGGCCCTCGTCGCCGGCCCCCGCCTGCTCGGCCGCGCCGCGCGGGCCGGCCTCGCCGGCGGGCCGCGCATGACCAAGGTGGTGCGGGCCTACCATCCCGACGCCACGACGGGCTGGACCACGGTGAACCAGGAGCCCGTGGATCTCATGGTGCAGGCGGCGATCAAGGAGCTGACGGGCATCGGCGACCTCGGCGAGGCCTGGAAGAGCCTCTTTGCCGGCATCGACGCCACCAAGACGATCGCCATCAAGATCAACCTGGCCTGCGGCGACGTGCCCACGCACCCCGAGGTGGTCAACGCCGTCATCGACGGGCTGCTGGCCATGGACCTCGGCGGCCAGACCCTGCCCGCGGAGCAGATCATCGTCTGGGACCTGGACAACCCCTTCTTCTGCCCGCAGACGGGCTACACGCCCAACTGGGGCGGACCCGGCGTGCAGTACGTGGGCACGGACCACCCGTCGCTGGGCCACGACACCTCGGTGACGGTGGACATCCAGCACCCGCTGGGCGTGACGACCCACCACCACCCGTCGAAGATCATCACCCAGCACTGCGACTACCTGATCAACGCCGCCGTCATCAAGGACCACAACGACTCGGGCGTGACGCTCACCATGAAGAACCACTTCGGCTCCTTCGACGGCATCGGCGTCTACCCGACCCACCAGAGCGGCACCTACGGGGACGGGCACGCGCGCACCGAGCCGGCCCTCAACGCGGCCCTGCGCGACCAGCTCGGCAACAAGCCCGTGCTCTGGCTCATCGACGGCACCTTCGGCTTCTACATGGGCGGGCCGGGCTACATCCCGCCCTACCCGAGTCCGCCGAACTGGGCCTACAACAGCCTCATCGCGGGAACGGACCCCGTGTCCGTGGACCGGGTCGGCACCATGAAGATCAACGACGAGCGGCGCGCCCACGGCCTGGCCGAGCTGGATCCCAGCCACGTGTCGGCCGCCGCCGGCGACCCATGGTACCTGGGCACCGACGATCCCGACGAGATCGACCTGGTGGAGATCGACGCCTCGGACCTGACGGCCGCGCCCCTGGCCGGGCCGGGCGGCATCAGTCTGCTGGCGCCCTACCCCAACCCCACGCGCGGCGCCTGCACCCTGCGCCTGAGCTGCGCGCGGGAGCTGGACGCGGAGCTGACCGTGGTGGACGCCCGCGGGCGCCTGGTGCGCCGCCTCGCCGCGCGCCGCTTCGCCGGCGGCCTGCACCGCCTCGCCTGGGACGGCAAGGACGAGAACGGCCGCGCCCCGGCCAGCGGCGTCTACTTCGCGCGCGTGCGCCACGCCGGCGGCGAGCGCCGCCAGCGCATCGTTCTCGTTCGCTAGGAAGTCTCCCGACCAGCCCGGATGCCTGCGTCCTGGCCCGCTCAGCGGGTCAGGACGAGGCGCCGGCCGTGCGCGCGGCCCCCGGACTCCAGGCGGGCGAAGTAGACCCCGGCCGGCGCCGGCCGGCCGTCGCCGCCCTTCCCGTCCCAGACGAGCTGGCTGTAGCCCTCGGGGTAGTCCTCGCCGCCCAGGCGGCGGACCACCCGCCCGCGGGCGTCCAGGATGAGGATGCGCGCCCGGGCCGCCCGCCCGAGGCGGAAGCGCAGGGTGGTCTCGCTGCGGAAGGGGTTGGGCACGTTGGGCGCCAGGAAGCTGCCGGCCAGGAGCGGCTCGTCGCCCGGCACGCCCGAGGGGTCGTAGTGCAGGACGGTCATCTGCCCCGGGTCGCTCACGCCGAGGAGATATGGCGCCCCGCTCGCCGTCTCGATCCACGGGCAGGGCTTGGGCGA
>JAFGBK010000037.1 GCA_016933175.1 Candidatus Krumholzibacteriota bacterium
CAGCAGCGCCAGCGACGCCGTGACCGAGTAGTCGTCGTCGACGATGAGGATCATGGCTACTCGTACTGCAGGGCGCGGGCCGGCTGGATCTTGGTGGCCAGCCAGCTCGGCACCAGCCCGCTGACGACCACGATGAGGCCGATCAGCGCCGCCGCCAGTGTAAGGGCCAGGGCATGCACGTGCCAAGGCACGAAGGCGGCCACGCCCAGGATCGGCCCCTGCACGAAGACGGCCGCGCCCACCAGGACGGCCAGGCTGGTCAGGGCCAGCAGCTCGCCCAGGATCTGCCGCTGCACGCTGGCGGCGCTGGCCCCCAGCGCCCGCCGCAGGCCCAGTTCGCTGGTGCGGCGGATCAGGCTCTGCCAGAGGACGCCCACCAGGCCCAGGGCGACCATGAGCAGCAGGAAGGCCGCCACCACCCAGCCCCCGGCCATGGGCTGCATGCGCTGGCGCACCCTGGCGTCGCGCATGTCCGGCAGGTAGTTGGCCTCGTACTCCCAGCCGGGCTCCACGGCCTCGAGGGCGGCCAGGAGGTCGCGCTCGTAGACGGCGCCCGCGCCGGGCTGGCCGCGGACGAGGAGCCACTGGGGGAACAGCCAGTACTCTGGATCCTCGACGGGGAAGGGGACGAAGGAGGCGTACCGGGACGCCGCGAAGGGGTCGTCGCGCTTGTAGGCCTTCAGCACGCCCACCACGCGGTAGATGTCGGCGTCCGCCTGGGGCTCCACGATCTCGCCGTTGTCGCCGAAGTGGGGCATGAGCCGGCCCACGGGATCCTCGCCCGGCCAGAGGTCGGCGGCGAGCTGCCGGGTGATGACGGTGGGGATCTCCTCGCTTACCTCGTCGCCCGGCTCGAGCCAGCGCCCGGCGACCAGCTCCAGGCCCAGCGCCTCCCGGACCTCCGGCATGACGGGCGTCATGAGCATCCTTTCCTGCCGGCCGTCGATCCAGACGCTGTTGCCGATGCTGGTGAACGAGTAGGGGGTGTTGGTGGCATAGGCCGCGACCCGCGTGCCAGGCAGTTCCCGCGCGGCGGCCAGAAGGGCCAGGGCGCGGCCCTGGCCCTCGCGGCGCTCCTCGGCGCCGCTCTCCAGGCGGGGGCAGCCCGCGTAGGTGACCAGCCAGACGTCCTCGGCGGCGAAGCCCTCCGGCTCCACGTAGTTGAAGAGCAGGTAGAGGCCCTGGGCGAACAGGACCGACAGCACCAGGAAGCAGACGAGCAGTTCGACGAGGATCATCGTGCTCGCGCGCTTGCGGCGCCAGACCAACGTGAAGACGTGGCGGATCATCGGTCACCTCCCCGCAGAGCGACGACGGGCGGCAGGCGGCTCATGCGCCAGGCCGGTCCGAGGCCGGACATCACCGAGAAGACCAGGGCCGCCAGCAGGCCCCAGAGGAAGACGGCGGGCTCGACGCTGAACGAGGCGTGGGGGATCAGCCCGCTGCGCTCGACGGCGTCGAGGACCAGCAGGGTGATCCCGTAGCTCAGCAGGCCGCCGAGGACGCACAGGACGGCGTTCTCCAGGAGGAACTGCCCGGCCAGGTGGCGCGCCGAGGCGCCGAAGGCCTTGCGCACGCCGATCTCCGACGAGCGCTCGAAGATGCGGCTCATGTTGACGTTGGTCAGGTTGAGAGCCGGCAGAGCCATGAACAGCAGGGTGCCGGCGGCCAGGATCACGCCCAGGAGCGGCGTGCGGTTCTCGTCCACGTCGCCGCCGACGATGCCCAGCGCGATGACGTCGAGGCGTGTCATGAGCCGCCCCCGGAGCGAGTCGTAGCGCTCGGGATCCTCGAACTCCACGTGCTCGAGGCGCGACGCGAACTCGGCCTGGATCTCCCCGGGCGGCAGGCTGCCGTCCAGCCGGAAGGCTGCCATGTACGAGCCCATGAGGCGCGCGCGGCTCTGCGGCGTCAGGCGCAGGCTCAGGGGCAGGTAGACGTCCCCGGTGGTGAGCAGGCGCAGCACGGACACATCCTCGACGACGCCCACGACGCGGTAGCGCTCGCTGCCCAGCTCGAGGGTCCGCCCGACGGCCTCCGCCTCGCCGAAGACACGGCGCCGCGTGGCCTCGTTGATGACCGCCACGCGCCGGACCTCGTCGACGTCCGCCTCCGTGAAGGGCGCGCCCTCCAGGAAGCGGAAGTGGAAGAGGCGCCAGTACTCCGCGTCCGCGTGGCGCACGCTCAGCGTGACCTTGTTGGCGCCCGCGAAGGTGCTGATCCGGCCTGTGACCGAGAAGACGGTCATGGCGTCCACGCCGGGCAGGTCGCGCGCGTAGCGGTCCAGGAAGCCCCAGCCCGCGTAGCCGTTCCAGGTGGAGCGGGGGCCGCTCATCACCATGCGGCCGGCCAGGAGCATGCGGTCCAGGTCGGACTCGGGCCCCCGCGCGGCGAAGGAGTGATCGATGATGGCCGCGACCAGCATCAGCGCCACGAGGGTGAAGCAGATCCCGAACAGGCTGACGAAGGTGAAGAACTTGCGCCGGCCCAGGATCTTCAGCGATAGGATCAGTGTGCTCTTCAGCATGGCGGCCTCACTGGACCTGGCGGCCATCGAAGAGCCGCACGATGCGCCCGGCGCGCCGGGCCAGCTTCTCGTCGTGGGTGACCATGATGATGGTGGTGCCCTGCTCCCGGTTGAGCCCCTCGAGGATGGCCATGATCTCGTCGCCCATCGTGCTGTCGAGGTTGCCCGTGGGCTCGTCGGCCAGCAGGAGCCGTGGGCTGCCGACGATGGCCCGGGCAATGGCCACGCGCTGCTGCTGACCGCCCGAGAGCTGGGCGGGGAAGTGGCCCATGCGGGCCTGCAGGCCCACCCGCTCCAGGGCCTGGCGGGCCCAGGCGCGGCGCCTGCCGCGCAGGCCCGGCCGGTAGAGCAGGGGGATCTCCACGTTGTCCAGGACCTTGAGGTCGCTGACCAGGTGGAAGGTCTGGAAGACGAAGCCGATCTCCTCGTTGCGGATGCGGGCCAGGGCGCGGTCGCCGAGCGTGTCCATGGTGCGGCCGTCCAACTCCACGCGGCCATGCGTGCAGTCGTCCAGCAGGCCCATGATGTGCAGCAGCGTGCTCTTGCCCGAGCCCGACGGGCCCATGACGGCGATGAACTCGCCGGGCGCGACGGCCAGGTCGATGTCGCTGAGGGCGAGGGTCTCCATGCCCTCGGTGCGGTAGACCTTGCTGACGCCGCTCAGGCGCAGGAAGGGAGCGTCGGTCGCCGGGGCGGTGGGGTCGCCCTGGGGCAGGGTCTGCGTACTCATCGCAGCTTCACCTCCTCGAGGTGGGCGTGGTCGGTCATGTCGGAGAGGATCACCTCGTCGCCCTCGGCCAGGCCGGACAGGATCTCCGTCTCCTCGAAGTTGCTGATGCCCAGGGCGATGGGGGTCCGCCGGGCCACGTCCCCGTCGATGACGAAGACGGCGCTCTCGCCCTCGACCCGGACGACGACGCCGCGGGCCAGGGTGAGCGCGTCCGCGCGCTCGTCGACGACGAGATGGACCTCCACCCGCAGGTTGGGGCGCAGGCGGGAGTGATCGCGTTGTTCCAGGTCGACGAGGAGGCGGACGACGCCGCTCTCCACGGCGGGGTAGACCTGAGCCACGGCGCCGGCGAGCAGCTCGCCGCCGCCGAACTGGATTCGGGCGGCCTGGCCGGTCCGCAGGCGGCCGGCGTGGACGTCCGAGATGCGTGCCTCCACGCGGAAGGCGCTGAGGTCGGCGATGCGCGCGAGCTCGTCGCCGCGCCGCAGGGCCGCCCCCTCGCGGTCGGGCAGCCAGGTGATGACGCCGCGGGCGTCGGCCCGGGCCGTGGCCAGCTCCAGGCGTCGTCGCGCCTCGTCGCGCTCGCCCCGGCGGATGCGCAGCTCCAGGTCCAGTTCCTCCAGACGCGCTTGGCTGCGCGCGCGGGCGTTGGCCAGGGCCTGGGTGATCTGCTTCAGCTCCAGGCGGGCGCGCTCCATGGCCACCTGGGCCGCCTCCAGCGCGGCCCGGCTGATGCCGCCGATGGCGAAGTGCTGCTCGGCCCGCTCCAGCTCCAGTTCCAGGCCGCGCAGCTCGACCGTCTTGATTTCCCGGCGGCCCTCCAGGTCGATGAGGGACTGCTCCAGGTCCAGCCCGGCCTGGTGCCGCTCGTTCTCCGTGAGGGAGACCTGCTCCTCCAGGCGCATGAGGGCCAGGGCGGCCTCGTGGGTGTCCAGCTCGACGATGGCCTCGCCGGGCGCCACCAGATCGCCCACGGCCTTGAGCAGGCGGGTCAGCCGGGTGTCGATGGGGCAGGCGAGGACGTGCTCGCGGGCCGGCACCACGCGCCCCGAGGCGGAGATGGTGGCCAGGATCGGGCCCCGCTCGACGCGGGCGGTGCGCAGGCGGGCGCGCTCCACGCTCGGCCGGAGCCAGCCCTGCAGCAGGGCCAGCAGCAGGGCCAGCCCCGCCGCGGGCAGGACGACGGCGAGCGTTCGGCGCAGCCGCCGGCGGCGCAGCGCCGACGCGTCGAGGGGGCGATCCATGGTGCTCAGAGGGGTATTCATGACGAGTTCTCGACCGCGCCAGGGCAAGCGGCGGGCCAGGACGAATCCATTGCGCGGCAACGCGTTGTCGCGTCATGACGGAGGCCGGAGCGTTCGCTGCCGGACGCGACTGTCCGCTGCCGGACACCCGCGCGCCGACATGAAAGGCGTTGCCAGGGAGTCCGCGCTTGCCGGACACTGATCCGGCCGCCCGGCGCGACGGGCGGCCGAATGGAGAGGAGCGACCATCGTCAGGCGCGATCCGGGAACGCCCGCCGGCGCGATCCCCTTCCTTGGCGCTTTCGGCCGGCGCCTCTTCGCCGCCCTGGCCCTGCTGAGCGTGCTCCTGGCCGGAGCGGTGGGGGTGCTGGGCTACGCCCAGGCGCGGCGCGCCCTGCGCGCCGAGGCCATGACGCGCCTGGAGAACCTGGCCCGCGAGCGGCGGGCCCGCCTGGAGGACTGGTTCGAGGAGCGCCTGGGCGACCTGCGCCACCTGGCCAGCCTCCTGGAGCTGGAGCTGGCGCGCGCGGATCCCGACGGCCGCGCCCTGCAGTCGCTGCTCGCCCTGGAGCTGCGCCGCCAGCCCTCCTATCGCCGTTTCGCCGTCGTCGATCCGGATGGCGAGGTCCTGGCCCTGGCCGGCCGCGTCCTGGACGAGCGCTGCCGCCGCCCCTTCGGCCCCGCCGTCGCGCCGGCCCTGGAGCGCGGCGAGGCGGTGCTGGGGCCCTTCGAGCGCCTGCCCGGCTGCGAGCCCGTCATGCGCCTGGCCGCGCCCCTGCGCCGGGACGGGGAGATCATCGCCGCCGTGCTGGCGGTGATGCACCCGGCCGAGACCATCCACCCCATCCTCGCCGACACCACGGGCCTGGGCCGCACGGGCGAGACCTACCTGGTGGGTCCCGACACCACCATGCTCACGCCCTCGCGCCACATGAACCACCCGCCGGCGCTCACCCACACCATGCCCACGCCCGGGGTGCTGGCCTGCCTCGCGGGTGAAAGCGGCGGCGGCGTCTACGCCTCCTACATGGGTCCCGAGGTCCTGGGCGCCTGGGAGTGGATGCCCCGCCAGCGCTGGGCTCTGATGGCCGAGATCGGCACCCGGGAGGCCTTCGCGCCGCTGAGGGCCATGGCCCGCGACGGCGTGATCCTCGGCGCCGCGGCCCTGCTGCTGGCCCTGCTGCTGAGCGTCCTGCTCTCGCGGCGCCTCGCCGGGCCCGTGCGCGAGCTGGCTGCGGCCAGCCGCCGCGTGGCCGCCGGGGATCTCTCGCCGCCGGACCTGCCGGCTGGCCCCGGCGAGATCGGCGACCTGTCCGAGCGCTTCGGCGAGATGGTGGCCGCCCTGGACCAGTCCCGCCGCGAGCTGGAGCGGTCGGGCCGCGAGCTGGCCCGCGCCGAGAAGCTGGCCGAAGTGGGCCGCCTGGCCGCGGGCCTCGTCCACGAGATGCGCAATCCGCTCGCCGCCCTGGAGATGAACCTGTCGAGCCTGGCCCGCAGCGGCGCCCTGACCGACATCGAGCGCGAGCAGCTCGGCATCGCGCGCGAGCAGGGGGCGCGCCTGGAGCGCATGCTCAGCGAGCTGCTCGCCTACAGCCGGCCCGTGACCCTGCGCTGCGAGCCGCTGGCGGCCGCCGCCCTGGCCGCCCGCGTGTCGGACCTGTCGCGCGCCGAGCTGGACCAGCGCCGCGTCCGCCTGGAACTCGACCCGCCCCGCGCGCCTTTCAGCCTGACCGCCGACGCGGAGATCCTCGCCCGCGCCCTGGTCAACCTGGTCCACAACGCCGCCCAGGCCTCGCCGCCGGGCGCGGCCGTGCGCCTCGCGCTGCGGCGGGCCGGCGACGTGGCCCTGGTCAAGGTGGTCGACGAGGGCGCCGGCATGCCGGCAGCCACCCGCGCCCGGCTCTTCGAGCCCTTCTTCACCACGCGGGAGGAAGGCACGGGACTGGGCCTGAGCAACGCCCGCAAGTACGTGGAGGCCCACGGCGGCCGCATCGAGATCGAGAGCGAACCGGGGCGCGGCACGACGGTCCGCGTCATCCTGCCCGCGGACGCCGCACGGGCCGCGCGGCCCGCGGTCGATCGCCCGGCGGAGGCGCGTGCCGGCGCCGGCGGGCCGCCGTCCGAGGAGGACGCCAATGCTTGAGATCCTCATCGTGGACGACGATCGCGCCGTGCGCCGCAGCCTCGAGCTGCACCTGGCGGGCCGCGGCTTCACCGTGCGCGGCGCGGGCAGCCTGGCCGAAGGCGAGGCCGCCTGGCGCGAATCCATGCCCGACCTGGTGATCCTCGACCTCATGCTGCCCGACGGCACGGGCACCGAGCTGCTCCAGCGCATGCGCGACGCGGGCCGCCGCACGCCGGCCATCATGGTCACCGGCCACCACGAGATGGAGCACGCTGTGGCCGGCATGCGCGCCGGCGCTTTCGACTTCATCCACAAGCCCCTGGACGTGGACGAACTGGACGCCGTGCTGGACCGCGCCGCAGCCCACCTGCGCGAGGGCGCGCGGCCGGGCCTGGAGACCGCGCCGGGCGAGGCGCTGGGCCGGCCCGGCGCCATCGTGGGCCGCAGCCGCGCGGTGCTGGAGCTGCACAAGGCCATCGGCCGCGCCAGCCGGGGCCGCGCCAACGTGCTCATCCGCGGCGAGTCGGGCACGGGTAAGGAGTTGGTGGCCCGCGCCATCCACGGCAACCTCGCCGCTGGCGAGCCCTTCGTGGCGGTAAACTGCAGCGCCCTGGTGCCGGCGCTCCTGGAGAGCGAGCTCTTCGGCCACGAGAAGGGTGCCTTCACCGGCGCCGTGCAGAGGCGGCGCGGGCGGCTCGAGCTGGCCGGCCGCGGCGTCCTCTTCCTGGACGAGATCGGCGACCTGCCCCTGGATCTGCAGGCCAAGCTCCTGCGCGTCCTGCAGGAGCGCACCTTCGAGCGCGTGGGAGGAGCGGAGGCCCTGCCCTTTGCGGCCGTGCTCATCGCCGCCACCCACCGCGACCTGGAGGCCATGCTCGGCGAGGGCGCCTTCCGCGAGGACCTCTACTACCGGCTCAAGGTGGTGGAGATCGCCGTGCCGCCCCTGCGCACGCGGCGCGAGGACGTGCCCGTCCTCGTCGCGCATTTCCTGGCCCGCTACAACGCCGAGTTCCATCGCCGCGTGACGCGCGTTCCCGCCTCGGTGCTGGCGCGCCTGCGGTCCTACTCCTGGCCGGGCAACGTGCGCGAGCTGGAGAACCGCATCCAGGCCGGCATCATGGCCAGCCCCGGTGACACCCTCGTCGT
This sequence comes from Candidatus Krumholzibacteriota bacterium, assembly GCA_016933175.1. Taxonomy (GTDB): domain Bacteria; phylum Krumholzibacteriota; class Krumholzibacteriia; order JACNKJ01; family JACNKJ01; genus JAFGBK01. Next base: position 7,773 of record JAFGBK010000037.1, read on the forward strand.
CGAGGTGCCCGAGGGCGGCCCGGTGCCGCCCGCCGCGCGCACTTGGCGCCGCACGCTCAAGGACGTCGAGGCCGAGCACGTGCGCGCCGTCCTGGAGCAGGTGGGCTGGAACCAGGGCGAGGCCTGTACCATACTCGGCATCAGCCGTCCCACCCTGCGCAAGAAGATCCAGGATCACGGCCTGAAGGAATCTCCCGCGGACGGATAGGGACCGACGTCGCGGCCGCACGATGATGGGAGCGGCGCGCGACCGGCGACGTGGGATCCACCTACGGACAGGAGACGATCATGAAGCGCGCGACGGTTGTCATCCCTTCCTGGGACTGGCCATGTTGCTGGTGCTGGCCGCCGGCTGCGGGCGCCAGGATGACGGGGTCGCCTCCGAGAATGGCACCGTCGCCGCGACCCAGACCGACGCCAGCCGGGCCGACGCATGCGCCGGCTGTCCGAGCGCCTGCGAGGCTGTCGCCCCGGCGAAGCCGGAGCCTGCCGGTTGCGCGGACTGCCCGCACGCCCACGGCGCCAAGGCACCCTCCTGCCCGAAGCAGCCAGGCACCGGCTCCTGATCGCATCATCACGGCTCCGCCCGGCCGTCACTCGAGGTGATGCTCGCGCGCTCGGCTCGCCGGATACTGGCACGCTGGTTGCCATTTCGGGACCGGACTCTCGCGCGATGATTCCTCCGGATGCGGATCCTATCCCGGGGATCGGCTCGCAGGATGCTCTGGAGACGGTGTCGGCCGGTCGCGCGCCGCCGCCGATCCCGGCTCCCTCCTTTCCCTATTGATGACAGCCTACAGGCGGCACCCCATGGGTGCGATTCCCTGCGGTGCTGCCCTTGCCCGGGCGACGGCTCGCTCGCGGGCCGCCGCGCCTGGCTTTTCACGCGCAGACGTGTTGCCGCAAGGCCGGCGGCGCTGGGCCGCCGGCCGGCCGCGGGCTGCGAGGACGCGCCCGCCGCCACGCGCTCCAGGCACCATCGCCGGCAACCTCCTTTCAAGCGGGAGCAAGGTCCTTTCAACGACCCGGTCCGCGCCGGCGGCGACGTGTTCCCGCAAGCGACGCGCGGGGAAGGAGTAACGCGATCCGACACGGGCGGCACGAACGATGCGCAGAGCAGAGCGCGCGGGCGCCGCGCAACGCGCCCGCCGTACGCCGGATGCGCCGGCGGCGCGACCGACCCCGGCACGACGAGGTGGATCATGCGATATCGTTTCCTCCCCATCTTCTCCCTGCTGTTCCTGGCGGCTGCCGCGCCGGCCCTCGCCCAATGTGGCGGCTGTCCCGCCGCCAGCGACTGCAGCGCCATGAACACGACCGGGAAGCCGGGCGACAGCGCCCGCACGGACGATTCCATGCCCGACATGCACGCCGAGGCCGCGTCGAAGCTCTACATGGCCGCGGCCCTCTACACCTGCCCCGCGCATGCCGAGGTGATCAGCGCCGATGCCAAGGCCGTCTGCCCGCTCACGGGCGACAAGCTGGTGAGGATGAGCGACGAGGCCGTGGCCGCGCTGCGCGCACAGAAGCTGATGGGCTGTCCCATGTGCTCGATCGTGATGCCCGCCGGCGCCGAGGGCGAGGCGCTCAAGGACGCCGCCATGAAGTGCGCCGTCTGCGGCATGGACCTGGTCGCCCTCGAGAAGCCCGACCCGAAGACCATGGCCGGGATGGAGAAGAAGGCGGCGGGCCGCTTCCACAGCGATGACAGCCGCGTGATGGAGTAGCGGCAGCCATGGCGCGCGCTCGCGCAGCCGGCTTCACGCGCTCTGCACCGCAAGCGGCGCCGGCATCATGGGGGGGACGTGCCGCCCCCTCGCCGGCGCCGCGCTTGCTGCGCGTCCTGTTGCCACTCCTGGGCCTGCTCGCGGCGCCGGAGCTGTCGGCATCGTCGTCGCCGCCCGGCCTCGAGGACCTGGTCGCGGAGGCCCTCGCGCAGAGCCCGGTACTCGCCGCCGCGCGGGAACGGTGGGACGCCGCCGACGAGGCCGCGCGCGCCGCAGGCGCCCTGCCCGATCCGCGCCTGGGCCTGGGCCGCTTCGTCCGCGAGGTGGAGTCGCGCGTCGGCCCGCAGCGCCACAAGATCAGCCTCAGCCAGACCATCCCCTGGTTCGGGACCCTGGGCGCGCGGCGCGAGGCGGCCGCGGCCCGCGCCGAAGCCGCCGGGCATCGCCTGCGCGCCGCCCGGCGTGAGGTTATCCACGAGGTGACGCGCCTCTGGATCGAGCTGGCCTGGCTCGACGCGGACATCGCCGCGGGGCAAGAGAGGCTCGCCCTGGCCGAGGCCCTCGTGCCCGCCGTCACCGCGCGCTACGAGGGCGGCGAGGCGACGGTGTCTGCGTTGGTGGCGGCCCGCGCACAGCGCGCCCGCCGCGCCGAGCGCCTGGCCGGCCTGCGTGACAGGCGGCCCGCGCTGCTGGCCGCCCTGGGCGCCGCCACCGGACGCGCGCCGGACGATCCGCCGGACCTGCGGCCGCGCCTGCCCGACTCGCTGCCGGACCCGGACGCGGCCGCCCTGCGCGCCCGCCTCGCCGGGAATCCGGAACTGGGCGCCCTGGCGGCGGAGGCCGGCGCCCGGCGTCACGAGGAGGACCTTGCCCGCAAGGCCGGCCGGCCGGACTTCACGCTCGGCCTGGAGTGGGTGGACACGGGCGAGGCAGCCATGCCCGGCGTCGCTGGCAGCGGCGATGATCCCTTCGCCGTCACCCTCGGTCTGAACCTGCCGCTGTGGCGCGGGTCCCGCCGCGCCGCCGAGCGCGGCGCCGCCGCCGGCCGCCGCGCCGCCCTCGCCGAGCGCGATGCGCGCGGGATCGAGCTGTCGGCAAGCCTGGAAGGCTCCCTGGCCGACTACCGCGCGGCCCGCCGGCGCGATCGCGTGGCCCGCGAGGAGCTGATCCCCCTGGCCGAGCGGGATCTCGCGGCGGCCGAGGCCGCCTACGCCGCTGGCGGCGGCGACTTCGCGACGCTTCTGGCCGCGCGGGCGCTGCGCATCGATCTGGACCTGGAATCCCGGCGCGCGCGCACCGACGGCGCGCTCGCGCTGGCGGCGCTGTGGCTCCTGGCCGGCCCCGACCCGGGAGGCGATGATGACTGACCGATTGCGCACCGGGCGCCGGCGCCACCTGGTTCTGCCGGGTGCCGCCATCCTGGCGGCCTTCCTGATGGGCTGGGCCCTGCGCGGCGCGCCGGATCCGGCGGACCCGAACGCGGTGGGCCGCGCCGCGCGCGCGGCGGCGGGACACGACCACGCTACCGAGGCGCGGGAGTGGACCTGCTCCATGCATCCACAGGTCCGCCAGGCCGGGCCGGGCCGCTGTCCCCTGTGCGGTATGGATCTCGTGCCCGTGGCGGCGGCGGGCGGCGGGGAGCTGGGTCCGCGGGAGCTGCGCCTTTCCGAGGCGGCCCGCGCCCTGGCCGAGGTGGCCCTGGCGCCGGTGGAGCGCCGGCACCTGGCGCGCCCGCTGCGCCTGCCGGGCCGCGTGGAGGTGGACGAGACGCGCCGCCGGACCATCACGGCCTGGGCGCCGGGGCGCGTGGAGCGCCTGCACGTGGACTTCGTGGGAGCGCGCGTGGAGCGCGGGGCGCCGCTCCTGGAGCTGAACAGCCCGCTGCTCGCCGCCGCCCAGGAGGAGCTGCTCCAGGCGCGACGCCTCGCGTCCAGTGACGCCGGAGCCGTGTCCGGCGCCGATGGGGGCGCGGTGCCCGCCCGCGCCGGCGCGGCTCCCCCGGCGGGCGGCGACGGCCTGGTGGCGGCGGCTCGCGAACGCCTGCGCCAGCTGGGTCTGCTTTCCGAGCAGATCACGGCGCTGGAGGCGTCGGGCCGCGCCACGGCGCTGGTCACGGTGCGCGCACCCGTCGCCGGCGTGGTCCTGGCGAAGCACACCGTCGAGGGAGCGGCTGTGAAGACCGGCGCGCCGCTGTTCACACTGGCCGACCTGTCGCGGGTGTGGGTGATGCTGGACGCCTACGAAACCGACCTGTCCTGGCTCGACGAGGGCCAGGCCGCGCGCTTCACGGCGGCGGCCCTGCCCGGCGAGACCTTCGCGGGGCGCGTGACCTTCGTCGACCCCGTGCTGGACGCGGGCGCGCGCACCCTGCGCCTGCGCGTGGAGGCCGACAACCCGGACGGCCGCCTGCGGCCGGGCATGTTCGTCCGCGCGGAGCTCTTGGCCGCCACCGGGGATCCCGCCGGCGGCGCCGCGCCGCTGGTGGTGCCGGCGACCGCGCCCCTGCTCACGGGACGGCGGGCCGTGGTCTACGTGGCCCATCCCGAAGAGGTGGGCCGCTACGAGGGCCGCGAAGTGACGCTGGGGCCCCGCCTGGGGGACCACTACGTCGTGCGCAGCGGGCTCGCCGAGGGCGAGCGGGTCGTCGTCCGGGGGAACTTCAAGATCGACAGCGCCATGCAGATCCTGGCCCGGCCCAGCATGATGAATCCGGACGGTGATGGCGCGGCGCCATCGGAACTGGCGCGCGGCCTGGAGCCCGTCTACGCGGCCTACCTGGCCATCCAGGCCGCCCTGGCGGACGACGACCGGGACCTGGCCCGCGCCGCCGCTGGTCGCCTGGCCGGCGTCCTGCCGCCGCCGTCGCCGGGCTGGAGCGACGCGCGGGCCGCCCTGGCCAGCGCCGCTGGCGCTCTCGCCGGTGCCGCCGACATCGCGGGCGCCCGCGCGGCCTTCGAGGAACTCTCGGCGGCGGCCATCGCCGTGGCCCGCGTCCACGGGCGCGCCGGCGGCGCCCTGGCCATCTACCACTGTCCGATGGCCTTCGACAACCGGGGCGCCGACTGGCTGCAGGCGGCCGGGCCCACGGCCAATCCCTACTTCGGCGCCGCCATGCTGCGCTGCGGCAGCGTGACGGAGCGCTTCGCGGCGCAGGCCGCTGCGGAGCCGCGCGATGGGTGAACTCACGCGCAGCGGCTCGCCCCTCTCCCGCTTCCTCGGCTTCTGGCTCGAGCAGAAGGTGCTGGTGGGCGTCCTCGTGCTGCTGGCCGTGGGTGGTGGCCTGCTCACGGCACCCTTCGACTGGGACCTGGGCGGCCTGCCCCGTGACCCCGTGCCCGTGGACGCCATCCCCGACATCGGTGAGAACCAGCAGATCGTCTTCACCGAATGGCCGGGCCGCTCGCCGCGCGACGTGGAGGACCAGGTCACCTACCCGCTGACCACGTCCCTGCTGGGCCTCGCCGGCGTGCGGACGGTGCGCAGCAGCTCCATGTTCGGGCTGTCCAGCGTCTACGTCATCTTCGAGGACGGCGTCGACTTCTACTGGGCGCGCTCGCGCCTGCTGGAGAAGCTGGCCAGCCTGCCGCCGGGCACCCTGCCCGAGGACGCCCGGCCCGCCCTGGGCCCCGACGCCACGGCTCTGGGCCAGGTCTTCTGGTACACCCTCGAGGGGCGCGACGCCGCGGGACGCCCGGCGGGAGGCTGGTCCCTGGACGAGCTGCGCGCCGTCCAGGACTTCCAGGTTCGGTACTCCCTGGCGGGCGTGCACGGCGTGGCCGAGGTGGCCTCGGTGGGAGGCTACCTGCGCGAGTATCAGGTGGACCTGGACCCGGACGCCCTGCGCGCCTGGGGCGTGGACCTCGACGCGGTCCTGCGCGCCGTGCGCGAGTCGAACGTCGAGGTGGGCGCGCGCACCGTCGAGGTCAACCGCGTGGAGTACCTGGTGCGCGGGGTCGGCTTCCTGCGCGGCGCCGCGGATCTCGAACGCAGCGTCATCAAGTCCGTGGGCGGCGTGCCGGTGACACTGGGGCAGGTGGCCAGCGTCGCCCTCGGTCCGGCGCCGCGCCGCGGCGCCCTGGACCGCGAGGGGGCCGAGGCCGTGGGCGGTGTCGTCGTCGTGCGCCACGGCGCGAATCCCCTGGCGGCCATCGAGGCCGTCACGGCGCGCATCGCCGAGATCGCGCCGGGCCTGCCCCGCAAGATCCTGCCCGACGGCACCGAGAGCCGCGTCACCATCGTGCCCTTCTACGACCGCTCCGGGCTCATCCACGAGACATTGGACACACTCGGCACGGCCCTGCTCAGCGAGATCCTGGTGACCATCCTCGTCGTGCTGGTGATGGTGCGCCACCTGCGCAGCAGCCTGCTCATCGCCGGCCTGCTGCCCCTGGCCGTGCTCATGAGCTTCGTCGCCATGCGCTGGTTCGGCGTCGACGCCAACATCGTGGCCCTCAGCGGCATCGCCATCGCCATCGGCACCATGGTGGACATGGGCATCGTCGTCAGCGAGAACGTGCTGGCGCGCCTGCGCGAGTCGCCCGATGAGCCGCCGGCACGCGTGGTGCACCGGGCCGCCGGCGAGGTGGGGGGCGCCGTGCTGACGGCCGTGGCCACGACGGTCATCGGCTTCCTGCCCGTCTTCAGCCTGACCGGGCCCGAGGGCAAGCTCTTCGGGCCCCTGGCGTGGACCAAGACCTTCGCCCTCGTGGCGGCCGTGCTCGTCGCCCTGGTGGCGATGCCCGCCGCCGCACAGCTCCTGCTCGCGCGCCGCCGCCGCACCGCGCGCCGCCCGCCGCGGGGCTTCCTCGCGCGGTACGGCCTCCTGGCGGCCGTCGCGGCCCTGGCGGGCCTGGTCCTGGCGGCGCACTGGCTCCCCCTGGGGCCCGACCGGGAGCTAGGCGGCAATGCACTCTTCGTGGCGATTGCGCTGGGTGGCCTGCTGGGCGGGCTCGCGCTGCTGCAGCGGGCCTACCCGCGCCTGCTGGCATGGTGCCTAGATCACAAGCGCGCCTTCCTCGCCCTGCCGGCGGCCCTGGTCCTGATGAGCCTGCTCATCTGGCAGGGCTTCGACGCCTTCTTCGGCTGGCTGCCGCGGCCGGTGCGCACGAGCCCGCCCGCGGCGGCCGTCGCCCACGCCTTCCCGGGCCTGGGTGAGGAGTTCATGCCGCCCCTGGACGAGGGCTCCTTTTTACTGATGCCGACCACCATGCCCCACGCCTCCTTCACCGAGGCCCTGGACGTCCTGAGCAAGCAGGACCGGGCCCTTGGCGCCCTGCCCGAGGTGGAGTCGGTGGTGGGCAAGATCGGCCGGGCCGAAAGCGCCCTGGATCCGGCGCCCGTCTCCATGATCGAGACCGTGATCAACTACCGCTCCGAATGGCTGCGCGACGAGCGGGGCCGAAGCCTGCGTTTCCGTCACGACGCTGCGGGCGAGGACCTGGCGCGCGACGAGGCGGGCCGCCCCCTCGCCGCCCCCGACGGCGAGCCCTACGCCGTGCGCGGCCGCTTCCCGCGCGACGAGGCGGGCCGCCTGATCCCGGACCGGCGCGGGCGCTCATTCCGCCTCTGGCGCCCGCCCCTGGATCCGGCTCTGAATCCGGGCCGCGAGGCCTGGGCCGGCATCCGCGCCCCCGACGACATCTGGCGCGCCATCGCGGCGGCCGCCGAGTTGCCCGGCACCACGGGCGCGCCGCGCCTGCAGCCCATCGCGGCGCGTCTGGTCATGCTGCAGAGCGGCCTGCGCGCGCCCATGGGGCTCGTGGTGCGGGGGCCCGACCTGGCCGCCCTCGAGCGCGCGGCCCGGGAGCTGGAGGCTCTTATGCGCGAGGTGCCTCGCGTCGATCCGGCCACGGTCTTCGCCGACCGCGTCGTGGGCAAGCCCTACCTCGAGGTGGTGGTGGACCGCGAGGCCGCCGCCCGCCTCGGCCTGACCGTGGGCCGCGTGCAGGAGGTCCTGGCCGTGGCCGCCGGCGGCCGCCAGGTCGCCACCACCGTGGAGGGGCGCGAGCGCTACTCCGTGCGCGTGCGCTATCAGCGGGAGCTGCGCGACAGCCCCGAGGCCCTGGCGCGCGTCCGGGTGCCCCTGCCCGGCGGCGGTGAGGTTCCCCTGGACCGCGTGGCCGAGCTGCGCTATCGGCGCGGGCCCCAGGTGATCAAGGGCGAGGACGGCTTCCTCGCGGCCTACGTCCTGTTCGACGGGCGCCCCGGCTGGTCGGAGGGCGAGGTGGTCGCGCAGGCCCGCGAGGCCCTGGCGGCGCGGGTCGCGAACGGCGACTGGACGCCGCCGGCCGGCGTGAGCTACCGTTTCGCCGGCAGCTTCGAGAACCAGGTGCGCGCCGCGCGCACGCTGGTGGTCGTGGTGCCGGCGGCACTGCTCGTCATCTTCACGCTCCTCTATCTGCAGTTCCGCTCGGCGACGACGTCCGCCCTGGTCTTCTCGGGTGTCGCCGTGGCCTGGGCCGGCGGCTTCCTGCTGCTCTGGCTCTACGGGCAGCCCTGGTTCCTGGACCTCTCGGTGGCGGGCACCTCGCTGCGGGAGCTGTTCCAGATGGGGCCCGTCAACCTGAGCGTCGCCGTCTGGGTGGGCTTCCTGGCCCTGTTCGGCATCGCCACGGACGACGGCGTCATCATGGCCACCTACCTGGAACAGGTCTTCGCGCGGGAGCGGCCGGCCAGCCGCGCGGCCGTGCGGCGCGCGGTGATCGCGGGCGCGCGCCGGCGCATCCGGCCGGCCCTGATGACGGCGGCCACGACGCTGCTGGCCCTGCTGCCCGTGCTCACGGCCACGGGCCGCGGCGCGGACATCATGGTGCCCATGGCCATTCCGTCATTCGGTGGGATGCTGGTGGCGCTGATCACCGTCTTCACCGTTCCGACCCTCTACAGCGCTGTGCGCGAGCGGCGCCTGGCGCGCGAGATTGGACGGCGCTGAGCGCGCCGCCAGCGGAGCGAAGCGGCGCCGCGGCCCGTGTCCTGCGGGCCGCGGCGTTTCCGCTTCCAGCAGAGGCTGGCGACGGATGGGCGGGGCCGCGGCATCGGCGCGGCGGGCCCCGCGACGGCGGGTGACAGGCCGGCCGTTAGCCGCTATGATGGCGCCGTGACCCGATCATCGCGCACTCTCCACCTCCGGATCTCCTCCGCCGCGGCGTTCCTCGCGGCCCTCGCGGCGCACGCCGCCGGCGGCGAGACGCCCTGGCGCGGCAGCCTCGCCCTCTGGGCCGGCGGCGACGACCGCGAGCCGGCCGCCGCCACCCTCGGCGCGCGCTACGTGCCCGAGCTCTACCTGTCCCTGCCGGCCTGGACGGGCGCCACCGTCGACGTGGACGTGGGCGGCGAGACCTGGCGGCGCTGGCGCGTGCGCGGCTCGGGCGACGGCGACACCGCCGGCGAGACCCGTCTCTACCGGGCCTGGCTGCGCCTGGCCGGCGACCGCGCCGAGGCGCGCCTGGGGCTGCAGCGCATCAGCTTCGGGCCCGCCGCCCTGCTGCGGCCCCACATGTGGTTCGACCGCGTCGACGCCCGCGACCCGCTGTCGCGCACGCCCGGCGTCACGGGGCTGCTCCTGCGCGCCTGGATCGCGGAGCGCGCGAACGTGTGGCTGTGGGGGCTCCTGGACAACGACGATCCCAAGGGCTGGGAGCAGGTGCCCACCGTCGACGACGAGCCCGAGGTGGGCGGCCGGCTCCAGGTGCCGCTGCTGGGCGGCGAGCTGGCGGTCAGCGCCCATCGCCGGATGGTGGACTGGGCGCGCCTGCCGCTGCCGCCCTGGGTGCTCCCGCCGGCCGCGGAGCCCGAGCAGCGCTACGGCGTCGACGGCCGCTGGGACCTCGGCGTGGGCTTCTGGGCCGAGGGCGTCCTGCAGCGCCAGCACGGAGACCTGGCCCCCGCGCGCTGGCAGCGCTTCGCCACCCTGGGCGCCGACTACACCTTCGGCCTCGGGGACGGACTTACCGTCCTGGGCGAGCACTTCGTGGCGGGCCAGGACGACGAGGCCCTGGGCGGCCGCCCGGCCACGCGGCTGAGCGCCCTGAGCCTGCGCTATCCCCTGGGCCTGATGGACACCCTGCAGCTCATGGTCTTCCGGGACTGGGAATCCGGGGACGGCTACCATTACTTTCGCTGGGAGCGCCGCGGCGACCGCTGGCGCCTGGACCTGAGCGCCTGGTCCAATCCCGAGGGCGCCGCCCTCCTGCCCGGAGCCGGCGAGGCCATGTCGGGGTTGGGGGGGCGGGTCATGGTGATCTACGACCATTAGCCGCGCCGCCGCGCGGCGGCGCCGGACGGCATCGCGGCGCGATGGCCGCCGCGCCGCGAGGGGAGGCAGCATGACCGCCGAGCCGCTCATCGAGACACGCGACCTGGTGAAGACCTACCCTGTCGGCGGCGGCGATCTCATCGCCCTCGACCGCGTCAGCCTGCGCGTCGCAGCGGGCGAGTTCGCCGGCATCGTCGGGCCCAGCGGCTCGGGCAAGACCACCTTCCTGAACATCGTCGGCTCCCTGGATACGCCCACGCGCGGCAGCGCGCGGGTGCTGGGCGAGCGCGTGGAGACCCTCGGCCACCGCCGCGCCGCCGCGCTGCGCAACCGGCACATCGGGTTCATCTTCCAGACCTTCAATCTGCTTCCCGTCTACACGGTCTTCGAGAACGTCGAGTTCCCCCTGCTACTGCTGGGCCTGCCGGCCGCCGAGCGCCGGCGCCGCGTCATGGCGGCCCTGGAGCGGGTCGGCCTGGCGGACCGCGCCCGGTCGCGCCCCGACCAGCTCTCCGGCGGGCAGAGCCAGCGCGTGGCCATCAGCCGCGCCGTGGTCAAGGATCCCGCCCTGGTCCTGGCCGACGAGCCCACGGCCAATCTGGACGCCGCCAACTCCCACCAGGTGCTGCATACGATGGTTCGCCTGAACCGCGAGCTGGGCACTACGTTCCTGTTCTCCACCCACGACGAGAAGGTGATCGGCTACCTGCGCCGGCGCATCACCCTGGTCGACGGCGCCGTCGCCGCCGACGAGGTGGTGACGCCGACGCACGGCGAGAACGGAGAGGCCGCGCCGTGATGCTGCTGCGCCTATCCTGGCGGAACCTCATGGGGGCGGGCCTGCGCACCTGGCTCAACGCCTTCGTGCTGTCCCTGGCCTTCCTGCTCATCATCACGGCCCAGGGCCTGCTGCACGGCATGAACGAGCAGGCCGCGCAGGCGCTGGTGGCCGTCAGCATCGGCGGCGGCCAGTACTGGCACCCGGCCTACGATCCCTACGATCCCCTTGCCCTGGAGGACGCCCGCGGCCCGCTGCCCGCCGCCCTGCAGGAGCGCGTTGCGCGTGGCGAGGCCGTGGCCGTGCTGGCCGTGCCGGGCGGCATCTATCCGGCCGGGCGCATGAAACCGGTGGTCCTCAAGGGCATCGATCCGGCGCAGGACCTGCTGGACCTGCCCGCGGCGGCTCTGGACACGGCCGTCGCCGAGATCCCCCTGCTCATCGGCGCGCGTATGGCGCGCAGCAGCGGCCTGGCCGTGGGCGACCGCGTCACCCTGCAGTGGCGCGACGCCGGGGGCACCTTCGACGCCCGCGACGGCCTCGTGGTGGCCGTCATGCGCACGCCCGTGCAGGGCGTGGACCAGGGCCAGGTCTGGCTGCCCCTGGACAGCCTGCGGGCCATGACGGCCCTGCCCGGCGCGGCGACCCACGTCACCCTGGCCCGCGGCACGTCCGCCCTGGCGGGCGACGCGGCGAGCACCTGGCGGTGGCGGAGCACCGACGATCTGCTCGCCGACGTGCGCGAGCTGGTGCGGGCCAAGACGGCGGGGTCCCTGTTCGTCTACGCCCTGCTGCTGTTCCTGGCCATGCTGGCCGTGTTCGACACCCAGGTCTTCAGCATCTTCCGCCGGCAGCGCGAGCTGGGGACCCTAATCGCCCTGGGCATGACGCGCCGCCAGGTGCTGGGTCTGTTCACCCTCGAGGGCTCGCTGCACGGGGTGCTGGCCCTGGCCCTGGCCGTGGCCTGGGGCACGCCGCTCCTGGCCTGGTTCGCCCGCCGCGGCTGGACCCTGCCCCGCAACACCGATGACTACGGCTTCGCCATCGGCGACACCCTCTATCCGGTCTTCGGCCCGGACCTGCTGCTGGGCACCGCCCTGGTGGTGCTGGGCCTGACGGCCTTCGTGAGCTGGCTGCCGACGCGGCGCATCGCCCGCCTCCAGCCCACGGCGGCCCTGCGCGGGAGGGCCCTGTGATCCGCTTCCTGTGGCGCGGCCTGGTGCGCGACCGCGCGCGCAGCCTCTTCCCGACGCTGGTGGTGCTGGCCGGCGTTGCCCTCACCGTCGTCATGCACGGCTACCTGCGCGGCACCGAGTCCGACCTGGTGCGGGCCAACGCCGCTTTCGGCGGCGGCCATGTCTCCGTCATGAGTCGCGCCTACGCCGCCGAGGCCGACCTGGTGCCCAACGACCTGGCGCTTCTGGGGGCCGACAGCCTGCTGGCGACTCTGGGCCGCGAGTCGCCGGCCTACCTCTGGTCCGCGCGCATCCGCTTCGGCGGCCTCGTGGACGTGCCCGACGCGGCCGGGGAGACGCGCACTCAGGCGCCCGTGGCCGGCCTGGCCGTCGATCTGCTTGATCCGGCGAGCCCCGAGCACGAGATCCTCGCCCCTGGACGAGCGCTGGTGCGCGGCCGCCTGCCGGCGGCCCGCGGCGAGGCCCTGCTCAGCGAGGATCTGGCGCAGCGCCTGGACGTGGCGCCCGGCCAGACGGTGACCATCATCGGCACCACCATGTACGGCTCCCTGACGACTGCGAACTTCCGCGTGGTGGGCACCCTGCGCTTCGGCGTCACGGCCGTGGACCGCGGTGCCATGCTTCTCGACTTGGCCGACGCCCGCGCCGCCCTAGACATGGCCGGGGGCGCCGGCGTGCTCATCGGCTTCGCCCGTGACGGCCAGTACCGCCAGGCCGAGGCCGCCGCCCTGGCGGCGCGCTTCAACGCTGCCCGCGCCGGCGATCCCGATCCCTTCGCGCCCGTGATGAGCACGCTGCGCGAGCACGCCGGGCTGGGGCAGACCCTCGATCTGGCGGCCACCGTGTCCGGGGCGCTCATCGCCCTGTTCGTCCTCGTCATGTCGGTGGTGCTGTGGAACGCCGGTCTCATGGCCAGCCTGCGGCGCTACGGCGAGTTCGGCCTGCGCCTGGCCATCGGCGAGGAGAAGGGGCACCTGTACGGCAGCCTGCTGGCCGAGGCGCTGATGATCGGCCTGCTCGGTTCCGTCCTCGGCACGGGGCTGGGCTTGCTGATCGCCTGGCTGCTCCAGGAACGAGGCCTGGACATCTCGCCGCTGCTACGCAGCGCTTCCATGCTCATCTCCGACCGGCTGCGCGCTCGGATCACCCCGGCCAGCTGGCTCATCGGCTTCCTGCCGGGACTGGCCGCCACCTTCCTGGGCGCAGCCATCTCCGGCGTCGGCATCTTCCGGCGGCAGACGGCCCGCCTGAGCAAGGAGCTGGAGACATGAAACCCGCCCCCCTGGCCCTGCTGCTGCTGCTGGCCGCGGCCCCGGCGGACGCCGCCGCGCCCGACTCCCTGCCCGCGGGGGAGCGCATCCTGCGCCGCGTGGACGCCAACATCGGCTCGGACAGCAAGATCTCCGTGGCGACCATGACCATCCGCGGGCGGCGCGGCAGCCGCACCGTGCGCTCCCGGAGCTGGATCCAGGGCATGGCGCGCTCCTTCACCGAGTACCTGGACCCGCCGCGGGAGCGGGGCGTCAAGATGCTCAAGCTGGGCGACGAGCTCTGGACCTACAGCCCGACCACGGACCGCACCATTCGCATCAGCGGCCACATGCTGCGCCAGTCGGTCATGGGCTCCGACCTGTCCTACGAGGACCTCATGGAGGACCCGGTCCTGAATAACCTCTACACGGCGACGGTGGCGGGGGCGGACACCCTCGCGGGCCGGGCCTGCTGGGTGCTCGATCTCGACGCGAAGCGGGAGGGCCTCGCCTACCACCGCCGCCGCGTCTGGGTGGACCGGGAGCGGGACGTGCTGCTGCGCGAGGACCGCTTCGCGCGCAGCGGGCGGCTGCTCAAGACCACCGAGGTGCGGGAGGTGGAGCGCATCGCCGGGCGCTGGGTGCCCGTCCGGGTGGTGTTCCGCGACGTGCTGAGCGCCGGCGAGGGCACGGAGTTCCACGTCGAGTCCATCACGTTCGACGCGGACATCCCCGAGCACCTGTTCTCCAAGGCCGCCCTGCGCCGCTAGGCACCCGGCCCCGTTGTCGGCCTGGCGCCGCGCGTGATAGAGTTGAAAGCAGACCCGGTACTCGGCAGCTCCACCATGAGCCGAATCCTACTGGCACTCGCCTCCCGCGCCGCCCTCGATCCCGCCCGCGCTGGCGGCAAGGGCGCCGGCCTGGCCCGCCTGGTCCGCCGCGGCCTGTCCGTTCCCCCCGGCTTCGTCGTCAGCGCCGACGCCTTCCGCGCCCAGCGGCGCGCCCTCGGTCTGGACGCGGCCCTGCGCGCGGCCGTCGGCGATCCCGAGCGGGTCGAGGCCCTGGCCGACCGCGTGGCGACCGCGCCCCTGCCGCCGGACCTCGCCCGGCGCGTCCGGAGCGCGGCGCGCCGGCTGCCGGGGCCGCTGGCCGTGCGCTCCTCGCTGGTGGGGGAGGATGCCCCGGAACGCTCCTACGCCGGCCAGCTGGACAGCTTCCTCGACGTCGCCGGCGACGCCGCCCTGCTGGACGCTCTCCGCCGCTGCTGGGCCTCCCTCTTCCGCGCCCGCTGCGCGGCCTACCGCACCCGGCGCGCCGCCGCGGGCGCGCCGCCGCCCGACATGGCCGTCATCGTGCAGCAGATGGTCCGCGCCGCGGCCGCCGGCGTCGCCTTCAGCGCCGACCCGGTGAGCGGCCGCCGCTGCGTCGTCGTCGAGGGCGTGTCCGGCAGCGGCGCCAAGCTGGCCGCCGGCCGGGCCGACCCCTTCCGCGCCGTCGTCGATGCCCGCGGCGTCATCGAGTCCTGGCAGGCGCCCGCGGACACGCCGCCGTCCCTGGACGAGGCGGCGGTCCTGGACCTGGCCCGTCTGGTGCGGCGGGTGGCCGACGCCGCCGGGGAGCCCCAGGACGTGGAGTGGGCCCGGGACGGCGCGGGCTTCCACCTGCTCCAGGCCCGGCCCGTGGGCGGCCTGCGCGGCAGGGACGTCTGGTCGCGCCAGATCGTCGGCGAGATGGCGCCGGGCGTCATCAAGCCCCTGCTCTGGACGGCGCACACCCAGCTCAAGGCCACCGCCGTGCTGGGCCGCCTGTTCGGCACGCTGCTCGGCGAGGACCCGGCCTGCGGCGAGGGCCTGGTGCGCCTGGTGCAGGGCCGCGTCTACACCAACGCCACGCGGCTGGGGCGGCTGCTGGAGCGGGCCGGCCTGCCCGCCAACTTCTTCGAGAACCTGACGCGCGAGGAGCGCCGCCTGCGCCGGCCGCCCCTGCGCCCCCGCCTGTTGCTGACGGGGCTGCGCGGCCTGGGCCTGGCCCTGCGCGAGGGGCGCTTCCGGGTACAGGCCGCCCGCGTGCGCGCCCACGACGCCTGGCTGGAGCGCTTCCGGCGGACCGACTGGTCCGCCCTGGACCCGCCCGCCGTCATGGCGGCCGCGGCGGAGCTGCGCCGCCGCCACGGCGAGACCCAGTGGACGGCCTTCGCCTGCGCCATGAATCTGGTCCTGCGCCGCCGCCGCCTGCTGCGCCTCGTGCGCCGGGGCGGCGAGGCCTTCGTCGGTCCCTGGCCCTGGGAGGCGGTATCCGGAGCGGACTCGCCGACCGGAGCCCTGGCGCGGGTCGCCGCCGGCGTGGCCGCCCTGACGCCGGCCGCGCGCGAGCGGCTCGCCGCGGGCGACGACGCCGCCGTGCGGGCCGCCCTGGCCGGCAGCGAGGCGGGCCGTGCCCTCGCGGTCGAAGCGGACCGCTTCCTGGCGCGGCACGGCTTCCTCAGCGCCGACGGCACGGACTTCACGGCGCCGTCCTGGGCGGAGGAGCCCGAGCGGCTATGGCGGGCCCTCCACCGGCTGCACGCCGGCGGGCGCGACGCGCCAGGCGGCGGCCCCGCCGCGTCCGGCGGCGACCGCGCCCTGGCGGCGCTGGAGCGCCTGCGCCGCCGCCTGCAGCCGCACCGCCGCCCGGTGCTGCGGCGGGCCCTGGCCGCCGCCGGGCGCTGGGCCGCCCTGCGCGAGCGCAGCAGCAGGCTCATGAGCGAGGACGCCCAGGCCATGCGCGGCGCCCTGCTGGCCCTGGCCGCCCGCTGGCGGGACGCCGGCGGCCTCGACCGTACGGACGACATCTTCTTCCTGACCTGGGACGAGGTGACCGGCTGGGCGCAAGGCGGCGTCGCGCCGCCGCCCGGGACCGTCGCCCGCCGCCGCCGCGAGCACGCCGCCGCCGTCGCCGGTCAGGCGCCGCCCGAGACCCTGGTGGGGGACGCGCCGCCGCCGCCCGTCCCGCCCGTGGGATCCGGCGTCCTGGTGGGCATCGGCGGCAGCGCGGGCGTGGCCAGCGGGCGGGCCCGCCTCGTGCGCGATCCGGACGAGGTGGACGGCCCCCTCGGCCGCGGGGACATCCTCGTGGTGCCGGCGGCCGACGTCGGCTGGACGCCCCTGTTCGCCGTGGTCGGCGGCGTCGTCGCCGAGAGCGGCGGCCAGCTCTCCCACAGCGCCGTCATCGCCCGCGAGTACGGGCTGCCCGCGGTGGTGGGCGTGCGCGAGGCCACGCGGCGCATCCTCCCGGGACAGCGCCTGGTCGTCGACGGCGGGCGCGGCCGCGTCATCCTGGATCCCCCGGAACCCGAGGAGGTGGGACCATGACTCCCCTCACCGGCGGCCTCGCCGTCCTGGTCGGCTATCTCGCCGGGTCGCTGTCCATGGCGCGCCTGGTGGTGCGCCTGGCCGCCCCCGGCCAACGCGCCCGCGAGGGCATCGACGTGGCGCTGGCGGGCAGCGACAAGACCTTCCGGCTGGGGACGGTCAGCGCGTCCTCGGTGTCCGTCCAGCTCGGCGCGCGCTACGGCTTCGTCACCTACCTGCTGGACGTGCTCAAGGTCTTCCTGCCGGTGCTGGCCTTCAAGCTGGCCCTGCCGGAGTCCCGGGTCTTCCTGGTGGTGGCAGTGGCCGGGCTGGTGGGCCACTGCTGGCCCGTCTGGCATCGCTTCCGGGGCGGGCGGGGGATCTCGGCGGTCTACGCCGGCCTGCTGGCCATCGACTGGCTGGGCTTCCTGGTCACCTCCCTGGGGGGCGCGCTGCTGGGCTTCGTTGTCCTGCGCGACATGCTGTCGGCCTACCTGGCCTCGGTGCTGCTGATCATCCCCTGGATCTGGCTGCGCACCCGCGACACGGGCTACCTGGCCTACGCCCTGGTGGTCAACGCCATCTTCCTGCTGGCGATGATCCCCGAGATCCGGCGCTGGATCGCCATCCGCCGGGAGAAGCGGTGGGACGACGTGACGGAGGTCATGCAGCTGTCGGGGATGGGGCGCGGCCTGCTGCGCCTCGCCAACCGGCTGGGCTGGATCCACAAGGAGGTGCGCACGCCGCGGCCCATGGACGCGCCCGGCGCGCCACCCGAGGAGGGGGAGGAGGACTAGGTGGCGCCCCGCCGTCGATCGCCGGCGTTCCCGGACGCCGTCAGGGCGCGCCGCGCAGGGACGCGCGGGCGGCGGCGGCCTCGGCGAAGAAGTGGCCCACCTCGCTCTTCATCAGCAGCCAGATTCCGTAGATGCCCAGGGCCGTGCCGAAGGGGATGGCAAGCAGGTTGAGGAAGCTGAGCACGAGGACCAGGTAGCGCGCCCAGACGCGGTGGCCCAGCAGCGCGACGCCGCCGATCAGGCCCGGCAGCGAGGTGAAGGCCAGGAAGCCGCCGATGATGCTGCCGACTGTGGATGTGATGATGATGGCCTCCATCTCGCCGGAGATGAGGCCGCCGCCGGCGATGCTGATGAAGGTGACCATGGCCCCGATGAGGCCCATGGCGCTGAAGGCGATGGTGAGGGCGGCCAGCACGACCACATGGGAACGGATCCGGTCCGGGGTCATGACGCTCCTCGCGGGGCGGTCGCGGCCACGGGGCCGCGGTGATCAGTCCAGGAGTTCGACGAGGCCGGACTCCAGTGCGTAAAAGGCGGCGTGGATGCTGAGCGCGCCCTCCCGGACGCGCGGGGCCAGCACGGGCTCGCAGTCGCGCAGGGCCGCCGCCACGCGCTGCGCGTTGAGGCGTGCCGCCCGGTCGACGAGTTCCGCCGCGCCGGGCGGCGCCGGCACGGCGGCGGGCGGATCGCCGGCCGGCAGCGACGTGACGCCGTGCAGCTCGGCGCGGGCCTGATCGACGAGGGGGCGCAGGATCCCGGCCAGGTCCGCGCAGCGCCCGGGCGCCGCGTCCTCGGCCAGGGCCGCCTTGACGGCGCCGCAGTCGCTGTGGCCGAGCACCAGGACGAGGGGCGTGGCCAGATGCGCCGCCGCGTACTCGATGCTGGCCAGGGTGGGCTCGTCGGCGAGGTTGCCGGCGTTGCGCACCACGAAGAGGTCGCCCAGGCCCTGGTCGAAGATCAGCTCGGGCGGCACACGCGAGTCCGCGCAGCCCAGGACGACGGCCAGGGGCCGTTGCCCGCCGCGCAGGTCCCGGTGCCGCTGCCGGTCGGCGCGCGGGTGCTTGGCGCCGCCGCCGGCGAAGCGGCGGTTGCCGGCCAGCAGCTCGGCCAGCGCCGCCGCCGCGTCCCGTGATTGTCTTTCGTGGTCCGTCATGATCCACCCGTGCTCGCCGGAGCCGCCGGAGTCGCCGCGAGGCGGACGGGCGGCGGCCGTGCGGCGCGTGCCGCACCAGCATAGCCAAGCGTCTCATCCGTGCAACGATAATCCTCGCCGCGCCCGCCGGCGGCGCCGAGACGACGGATTTGGCTGCCGCCCTCGTATCTGGTATAATTATCTCAGATTAAGCACATCATCCGGTTCTTACGTCCGGTTCTCACGTCACGCCAGACAGAGGTGTCCCATGAGAAGGTCCGTCTTGATACTCGGCATGCTCCTCATCCTCGCATCGGCTCTGCCGGCCGCAGCGGCGTCCGTCTCCCTGGAGGAGGCGCGCCTGGTCGGCGAGCGCTTCCTGGTGAACCAGCTGGCCAGGGATGGCGCCTGGGCGGGCGCGTCCGACGCGCGCGTCCTCGGCTGCGAACCCCTGGTCCAGGACGGGCGCAAGCTGGGCTACTGGCTCCCCGTCGCCCCGCGCGGCTACATCGTGGTCTCCCTGCTGCGGGAGCTGCCGGCGGTGAAGGCCTGGTCCACCGAGTGCGATCTCGACCCGGCGGCCGAGGCCGGCCTGCCGGCCCTGCTCAAGGACGCCATGGCCGGCACCCTGGACTACCTTGAGAAGAACTACGGCGACCTGGAGGCCCTGCCGGCCTCGGTGGCTCCGGCCGAGAACCGCGAATCCTGGATCCGGCTCCTGTCGGGCGATGCCCCCCGCGAGGAGCGGACCATTGTCGGGCCCCTGCTGTCTGCCAACTGGGACCAGGACGGGCCCTTCTGGGGCGAGTGCCCCATGGGCGACGGCGGCCTCTGCCTGGTGGGCTGCGTGGCCACGTCGGCATCGATGATCATGAACTACTGGGACTACCCGCTGGCGGGGCAGGGCAGCCATAGCTACGTCTGGGGCGGCGACGACTCCTGCGGCGGCAGCGCCGGCGGCGGCAACCTCTTCGCCAACTTCGCCGACGAGTACGACTGGGACAACATCCTCAACAACTACAACAGCGGCTACACCCCGGAGCAGGAAGCGGCCGTGGCCGAGCTCTGCTACGAGACGGCCGTGGCCTTCGAGATGGACTTCGGCCACTGCTCCTCGGGCGCCTACGTCACCGACGGCGCGACCGTCTACAAGGACTTCTTCCGCTACGCGCCCATCACGACCTTCATCGAGCGGCGCGACTACGACCAGGCGGCGTGGGTGGACCTGATCGTGGCCGAGCTGAGCCAGGTGCCGCCGCGCCCGATCCACTACCGCATCTACGCGCACTCCATCGTCTGCGACGGCTACAACGACGGCTCGGCGACCTTCTACTACCACATGAACTACGGCTGGGGCGGCGGCCAGAACCAGTGGTACGCCATCGACAACCTGTTCTGCAACTGGGCCGGCTGCGACTACCTCGAGGAGGGCATGGTCATCGGCATCGAGCCCCTGGGCTACTTCGCCGTGACCAGCCCCGACGCGGGCACCACCTGGATCCACAACGAGACGCCCGCGGCCGTCACGTGGGCGCCCTCTGACGCCGCCACCGTCTTCGTCGACCTGTATCAGGACGATGTGCGCATCGCCACCGTCATCGCCGCGACGGACAATGACGGCAGCGCCGTCCTCGACGGGCCCGTGGACCCGGCCTGGGGCACGGGCGCCGACTACCGCCTCAAGGTGGTGGACAGCGACGACCACTTCGGCTGGAGCGAGACCTTCGGCATCTACGGTGGCGGCGGCTGGACCGACGCCACCGGCGGCGCGCCGCTCGACGATGGCGGCAACGGCCAGGGCGTGGCCTGGGCCGACATGGACGGCGACGGCGACGCGGACCTCTACGTGTCCAACAGCCTCTCCGCCGACAAGCTCTTCAGCAACGACCCCGGCGGATTCAGCGACGCCACCGCGGCGCCCCTGGGCGACACAGGCTACGGGCGCGGCGCCGCCTGGGCCGATCTGGACAACGACGGCGATCCCGACCTCTACCTGGCCAAGACCTCGGGCGGCGCCAACGTCCTCTACCGCAACGACGGCGGCGGCGTCTTCACGGACATCACGGCGGCGAGCCCCGGCCTGGGCAGCACCAGCTACAGCTCCGACGCGGCCTGGGGCGACTATGACGGCGACGGCTACGCGGACCTCTACTTCGCGAACATCTTCGCCGCGGACAAGCTGTTCAAGAACAACGGCGACGGCACCTTCAGCGACGTCACCGTCTTCCCCCTGGGCGACGGCGGCTGGGGCCGTTCGGCCGAGTGGATCGACTACGACGGCGACCGCGACCTGGACCTCTACCTGGTCACCAACGCCGCCAACCATCTCTACCGGAACAACGGCAACGCCACCTTCACCGAGATCTATGGCGCGCCCATGGCCGACAGCGGCGACGGCTACGGCTCGGCCTGGGGCGATTACGACGGCGACGGCGACCTGGACTGCTACCTCGTCAACAACGGCGCCAACAAGCTCCTGCGCAACGACGGCGGCAGCTTCACGGACGTGACCGCCGCGCCCCTGAACGACGCGGGCGCCGGCCGCGGCGCGGCCTGGGCCGACTTCGACAACGACGGGATGCTGGACCTCTACCTGGCCAACAACGGCGCCAACCATCTCTACCACAACGACGGCGGCGCCTTCTCCGAGGCGACGGATCCGCTGCTGGGCGACGCCGGCGAGGCCAACGGCGTCGGCTGGGCCGATTACGACGGCGACGGCTACCTGGACCTCTACCTGGCCAACAACGGCGCCAATCGGCTTTTCCACAACGACAACGCCATGGGCAACCGCTGGCTGCAGCTCGACCTGGTCGGCACCACCAGCAACCGCCTGGGCATCGGCGCCAAGGTGCGCCTGGTGGCGGGCGGGCGCGAGCAGATGCGGCAGGTCGGCGGCGACGCGGGCTACCTCAGCTACAGCCAGCCCCGGGTGGCCTTCGGTCTGGGCGCCGAGAGCGTCATCGACACCCTGCAGGTCCTGTGGCCCAGCGGCATCCTGATGCAGCAGTTCGCCGTGGCGGTCGACCAGGTGCTGTCGATCACGGAGTCGGCCACGGACGTGGCCGGCACGGCGGCGCCGGCGCGCGTGGCGCTGCTGCCCAACCACCCGAACCCCTTCAACCCCCGCACGGAGCTGCGCTTCAGCCTGACGGGGCCGGCGGTGGTCCGGCTGGAGGTCTTCGATCTCGGCGGCCGGCGCGTGCGCACCCTCATCGACGGCGCGATCTACGGCGCGGGCACGCACGGGATCACCTGGCAGGGCCGCGACGACAGCGGCCGCGCCCTGGCCAGCGGCATCTACTTCGCGCGCCTGAGCGCCAGCGGCCGCGTCGAGACGCGGAAGCTGACGCTGCTCAAGTAACCGCCTTTCGCGCGTGCGACGTCTTCCTGCGCCTCTGCTGCGGAGTCGGCTCGGAAGACGTCGCACGCGCGCATGCCGCCACTCGTCATGCCACCAGTCGCGGACCGGCGCGGGCGGTGGGGCACGACACCACGGAGGGTACTCCCCATGAACCGTCTCCGCTTGCTTGCTTCCTTCATCGTCTCCCTGTGTCTGCTCGCCGCCGCCGGTGCGTCCCGCGCCCAGGAGGTGACGCGCGCCGAAGCCCTGCGTGTTGCTGAAGCGTGGGTGGCTCATGAAACCGCCCGCAGCGGCTGGGACGGCGCCGGCGCGGCTCGCGTCCTCGACTGCCGGGAGATCTCCCGGGACGGCCGCCGCCTGGGCTGGTGGGCGCCGGTGGCGCCGCGGGGCCACGTCATCGTGCCGGCCGTGCGCGCCCTGCCCGCCGTCAAGGCCTTCTCCACGGAGACGGACTTCGACCCCGCGGCGGAGGGCGGTTACACGGACCTGATAAAGGACGTCCTCGAGCTGAGCCTCGACCACCTCGACGCCCTCTACGGCGACGCCGCGCGCGCGCCGGCCTCGGCTGCGCCGGCCCGTCACCGGGCGACCTGGGACCGCCTGCTGGGCGGCGCGCCGCCGATGCGCACGGAGCAGGTGGGGCCCCTGCTGGCGACGGACTGGCACCAGAGCGAGCCCTTCAACGACTACTGCCCCGAGGGTGACGGCGGCACCTGCGTCGTGGGCTGCGTGGCCACGGCGGCGGCGCAGATCCTGGCCTACTGGCGCTATCCCGACTACGGCGCGGGCACGCACACCTACCAGTGGCCCGGTGACGACTCCTGCGGCGGCTTCGTGGGAGGCGGGCCCTTGACGGCAAACTTCGACGACGCCTACGACTGGGACAACATCCTCGACAGCTACTTCGGCGGCTACACGTCCTTCGAGGCGGCGGCCGTGGCCGAGCTCTGCTACGAGGTGGGCGTCGCCTTCGACATGGACTACGGCGCCTGCGGATCCGGCGCCGTCTTCGACATCGCGATCCAGGTCCTCCCGGCCTACTTCCGATTCGCCAGCGGCGCCTACGAGGAGCATCGCAACCAGCACACGGCGGAGACCTGGTGGCAGGCCATCCGCTCGGAGTTCCTGCTGACGCCGCCGCGTCCCATCTCCTACGGCATCCACCGCCACGCCATCGTCTGCGACGGTATCCTCGAGGAGGAGGGCGGCGCCCGCTTCTATCACATGAACTACGGCTGGGGCGGCGGCGCCACCGTCTGGTACGCCCTGGATGATCTCTACTGCCCCTGGGAGGGCTGCGACGTCATGGTCGAGCTGATGATCGTCGGGCTCGAGCCGGAGGGTTACTTCATCGTCACCGCGCCGGCCGCCGGCGACACCTGGTTCCACGGCGATCCCCTGCCGGAGATCGCCTGGTCCGCGACGGGCGCCGATAGCGTCGTGCTGGACCTCTATCGGGGCGCGACCCTCCTGGCTCGCATCTGCGACTGGACGCCCGACGACGGCGTCCAGACACCGGCCGGCGCCGTGGATCCGGCCTGGGGCGCGGGCGGCACCTTCCGCGTCCGCGTCGTGACCGACGACGGCCGCTTCGGCTGGAGCGAGTACTTCGGCATCTACGCGGGCGGCACCTGGACCGACATCGCGACCGGCACGCCCCTGGCCGACGCGGGCCGCGGCCAGTCCGTGGCCTGGGGGGACGCCGACGGCGACGGCCGGCCCGAGATCTTCCTCGGCAACAGCCTCGACGGCTGCCGCCTGTTCAGCAATCCCGGCGGTGCGGGATGGACGGACGCCACGGCGCCGCCCCTGGACGACACGGGCTACTGCCGCGGCGCCGCCTGGGCCGACGCGGACAACGACGGCCTGCTGGACCTCTACCTCGTCCGGACCCAGGGCCAGGCCAACCGCTACTTCGCGGGCGCGGGCGGGCTGGCCTTCACCGACGCCGCGACGCCGCCCCTGGACGACACCGGCTACGGCCAGGACCTGGCCTGGGGCGACTACGACAACGACGGCCTCGCGGATCTCTACGTGGTCAACGTCTTCGCCGCCGACCGCCTGCTGCGCAACCTCGGCGGCCACCAGTTCGCGGATGTCACCGCCTGGCCCCTGGGCGACGCGAGCTACGGCCGCTCGGCGTCCTGGATCGATGCCGACGGCGACGGCGACCAGGATCTCTACCTCGTCACGCAGGCGGCCAACCACCTCTATCGCAACGACGGCGGCGCCTTCACGGAGCTCTACGGCACGGCCCTCACCGACGGCGGGGACGGCTTCGGCGCGGCCTGGGGCGACGTGGATGGCGACGGCGATCTGGACTGCTACCTGGTCAACACCGGCGCCAACCGCCTCTACCGCAACGACGGAGGCTTCGTCTTCACGGACATCACGGCGCCGCCCCTGGACGACGCAAGCTCCGGCCGCGGCGCCGCCTGGGCCGACTACGACCACGACGGCGACCTGGATCTCTACCTCGTCAACCATGGCGCCAACCATCTCCTGCGCAACGACGGCGGCGCCTTCACGGAGGCCACCGGTCCCCTGCTCGGCGACGTCGCGGACGGCTGCGGCGCCGCCTGGGCCGACGGCGACGGCGACGGCGACCTGGACCTCTACCTGGCCAACGACGGCGCGCCCAACCGCCTCCTCGCCAACGGCAACGCCGGCGGGCGCCACTGGCTGCAGGTGGCGCTGGTGGGCGGCTCGGCCAACCGCGCCGGCCTGGGCGCGCGGATCCGCGTCGTGGCCGGCGGCCAGAGCCAGGTGCGCGCCATCGGCGCGGGCGCCGGCTACCTGTCCCGCAACGACCTCGCGGCCCACTTCGGGCTGGGCGACGCGGACCTGGTGGACAGCCTCGTCATCGACTGGCCGGGCGGCAGCGCGCAGGCCCTCACCGCCGTGGCGGCCGACCAGCGCCTGGTGGTCGAGCAGCCCGGGACGCCGGCCGGACCGGCGCCGGCGCCGGCACGCCTGGTCCTGCCGCCCAACCACCCGAATCCATTCAACCCGCGCACGCGGCTCTCGCTGGAGCTGCCCGCGGCCGCGCGCGTGGACCTCGTCGTCTTCGACCTCGCCGGCCGCCGCGTCCGCATGCTGCTGGCGGACACCGCCCTGCCCGCGGGCCCGCATGAGATCACCTGGGACGGCAATGATGACCAGGGCCACACTTTGCCGTCGGGCATCTACCTGGTGCGCATGGAAGCAGCCGACGAGACAGCGACCCGCAAGATCACGCTGCTCAAGTGAACGGAAACTGACTGGCGCCTGACAGACCTGCCTGCGCCTCCGCTTCGAAGTCGGCTCGGCAGGTCTGTCAGGCGCCTATCACCGCCCATCCACATGAACTGCTCTTGCGCGCCAGGTGCCCGCCTGCTATCAAGCTCGGTGAACAGAGCCGACCGCGCGAGGTGATGATGCCCCTCATCGACATTCCGCCCGATGAACTCGTCCTGAGACCGCACGCCCTGTGGGGGCGGCAGTGGCTGCTGCTGGCGGCCGGCGACTTCGCGGCGAAGCGCTACAACTGCATGACCGTCGCCTGGGGCAGCCTGGGCACCATGTGGAACCGGCCCTTCGCCCAGGTGGTCGTGCGGCCCACGCGCTACACCTACGAGTTCATGGCGGCCTACGACACCTTCACCCTCTGCGCCTTTCCGGAGGCGCTGCGCCCGGCCCTGCAGCTGCTCGGCTCGCGCTCCGGACGCGACGGCGACAAGATCGCCGCCGCCGGCCTGACGCCCGTGGCGGCGTCGCGGGTGGCGGCGCCGGCCTTCGCCGAGGCCGAGCTGGTCCTGGAGTGCCGCCGGCTCTACTGGCAGGATCTGGACCCGTCGCACTGGTGCGATCCGGCCATCGAGGACCAGTACCCGCAGCGCGACTACCACCGCGTCACCTTCGGCGAGATCCTGGCGGTCCGCGGCACCGAGGCCCATCGGGCGTGACGGACCGGCGTCGCGGCATCCTCTTCTGGGCCCTGGCCCTGGCGATCACCCTCGCCTCGGCCGTCTACCAGCGGTGGACGGGACCCACCTATCCGGTTAACCTGGCGCGCTCCTGGCGTGGCGCCGCGCTGTCGGCGTGCCTGGCAACCACCCACAGCGGCCCCGGCGACCAGGCGGTCCGCGTGAGCGGCGTGCCGGCCGACGCCGAGGGCGTCCTCGTCTGGCGGCGCTATCCCACGAGCGAGGCCTGGCGCCGTCAGGCCCTCGCGCGCGAAGGCGCGGATCTCGTGGGCGCCCTGCCGCACCAGCCGCCGGCCGGCAAGGTGGAGTACTGGCTCGAGCTGGCAGCGCCCGGCGACAGCCTCCGCCTGCCCACGACCGGACGGATCGTCACGCGCTTCAAGGGCGCGGTGCCAGGCTGGGCCCTGCTGCCGCACGTCGTCTTCATCTTCCTGGGAATGCTCGTCTCCAATCGGGCCGGGCTGGAGGCCCTGGCGCGTGGCCGGCGCCTGGCCGCCTACGCCGTGGCGAGCTTCGCCCTGGTCGCCCTGGGCGGCATGATCTTCGGGCCCATCGTCCAGCAATACGCCTTCGGCGCTCCCTGGACGGGCGTTCCCATCGGCTGGGACCTGACGGACAACAAGACCCTCATCGCCTTCGTGGCCTGGCTGCTGGCCCTCGTCCGCCTGCGCGCCCGCGGCGCGCGGGCCTGGGTGCTGGCGGCGGCGCTGGTCACCCTGGTCATCTTCGCCATTCCCCACAGCCTGCTCGGCTCCGAGCTCCGCTACGAGTGAAAAAGAAGGGCCGGCCCCGGCGGCCGGCCCTGCGTGGTGCCTGATCGCGCGCGGCGGCGCGACGCTACTCGCCGCGATAGGCGTCGCGGCTGCGGTTGCGGATCCGCTCGAAGTCAGGCTTGAGCGGCGGACTCTCGCGGTGCAGGCGCAGCACCTCCGCGATGCCGGCATCCAGCTGCGCGTCGATGCCCCGCGCCAGCTCCTGGGGCAGGTTCTGGACCTCGATGTCCGGATCGACGCCGTGGTTCTCGAGATCCCAGCCCATGTCCTTGTCCCACCAGGCCGAAAACGGCGTGGTGACGATGCCGCCGTCCACCATGGTCTTCATGATGTTGATGCCGATGACGCCGCCCCAGCTCCGCTGGCCGATGATGGGCGCCAGGCCCTCCAGCTGGACGGCCCGCGGGAAGATGTCCCCGTCCGAGCCCGCGTGCTCGTTGAGCAGCACGACGAAGGGCCCGTTGAGGGCCGGCCAGGGGTAGGTGTCCAGGTCGCCGGCGCGGGTCCGGTCCCAGGCCAGGATGGGCCGCCGCAGGCGCTCGAGAAGGATGGACGACACGTTGCCGCCGCCGTTCCAGCGCACGTCGACGACCATGCCCTCCTTGTCGGTCTGGGGGTAGAACCAGGTGTTGAAGGCCACCAGGCCGCTGGTGCTCATGTCGGGGATGTGGATGTAGCCGATCTTGCCGTCGGTCTTCTCCAGCACGTACTCGCGGTTCGTGCGCACCCAGTCGGCGTAGCGCAGCCGGTGCTCGCTGCCGATGGGCCGCGCGACCACGTCGCGGCGGTCCGTCTCGCCCTTGGCGTCGGCGGCCACGGTGAGCAGGATGTCCTGCCCCGCCAGCCCCTCGAAGGCGGCGTAGACCGCGCGGTCGGCCGGAATGGGCTGGCCGCCCACGGCGAGGATGTACTCGCCCTCCTTGACGGCCACGCCGGGCACGAGCAGCGGGCTGACGAGGTTGTCGGCGTCACCGCCCTGGTAGATGCGGGCGACGCGGATGGCCTCGCCCTCGCGGACCAGGTCGGCGCCCAGCAGGCCGATGCTCACTTGCGGCGTCGGCAGCTCGCCGGGATCGCCACCCCAGACGTAGGTGTGACTGGTGCTCAGCTCGCCGATGACCTCGCCGATCAGGTCGGACAGGTCGCTGCGGCTGGACAGGCGCGGCAGGAGCTTCGCGTACTGGTCGCGGATCGCCTTCCAGTCCACGCCGCCCATGTCCTCGTCCCAGTAGCGGTCGCGCATGCGCCGCCAGGCCTCGTAGTAGATCTGGCGCCATTCCTCGCGCGGGTCGAGCTCGAGGACGATGCCGCTCAGGTCGACGCGGTGCTCGCCCAGGTCGCCGCCAGGGGGCGAGCCGGCGTCCACCACGTGAAGGGCCTCGCCCTCCATGGCCAGGACGATCTTGTCGGCCTTGGGCTGGACGAGGAAGCCCCGCACGCCGCTGGCGAAGACGTCGGCCTCCTCCTCCTCGAGGTCGAAGGCCATCAGGTCGCCCGGCTCCGAGTCCTCGGTGCGGCCCCGGACCTCGCCGCGCAGGTAGAAGACCTTGGACGCGGTGGCCTGCGTGCCGTAGTACCGGCCGACGGGGACGTCCAGCTCGATGATGCGGTCGCCCAGGCCCGTGAAGTCGATCTTGACGGGCTCGATCTTCTCCTCGTCCTTCTCGTCGCCCTCGTCTTTATCCTTGTCCTTGTCCTTGTCCTTGTCCTTGTCCTCTTCCTCCTCCTTGTCGGCGTCCTCATCGTCGGCGGGGGGGAGGCCGTCGGTCTTGAGGAAGGGATTCTCGCCGTCCTTCTGCAGGAGGATCATGAAGGGCTTGGTGTTGCGGACCTCGACGACGTTCCAGTCGCGGGTGCCCATGACCGGGTTGATGCTGCGGTCGCTGAGGAAGTAGAGGTAGCGACCATCGGGATCCCAGGCGGGATCGCGGTCCTCCGTGTAGTCGCTGGTGACGCGGTGGACCGCCTCCTCCTGCGTGTCGTAGATGAAGATGCTGCCGAACTCGTTCTTCATGTACTTGACGTAGGCCAGCCAGCGGCCGTCCGGGCTCCACGCGTAGTCCGTGATGAACCAGACCGGGCTGCTGTCCACCGTCTTCGGCCGGCCGCCCTCGGCTTCGATCACCTGGAGCTCGTTGTTGCTGTTGCCGTAGGCGATCCACTTGCCGTCCGGGGACCAGCGCGGCGCGAAGTGGAAGCCGCGGTCCACGGGCCCGTGGACCGTCTTCACGTCGCCGCGGCCCCAGGCGTCGGCCGTCTGGAAGGCCTCCTCGCCGCTGGCGTCCGTGACGTAGAGCACGCGCTTGCCCTTGCTGTCGAACTGGGCGTAGCCCTCGCGGGCGCCGCTGCCGCGTGTGACGGGCAGGGTGACGCCCTCCTCCACGGGCACCGAGAAGATCTCGCCGCGCGTGACCACGGCCAGGCGGTCCCCGTCGGGGGAGAGGTCGAACCACTCGATCCAGCGGCCCGGATCGGGGTAGCGCCGGCGGGTGAGGACGCGCTCGCTGGGCAGGTCGATGCGCAGCTCGCGGGCGCGGTCGCTCGCGGGATCGTAGAGCTTGAGGCCACCGGCCAGCATGTAGACGATGCGGCCGTCGGGGCCCATGCCCGGCCAGCGCACGTCCCACTTGCCCTCGTTGGTGTGGCGCTTGTTGTCGCTGCCGTCGGGCTTCATGGACCAGATGTTGTAGGTGCCGCCCTTGTCGCAGACATAGTAGATGCGGCCGCCGTGCCACATGGGCCAGGCGTTGGTGCCCTCGAACGCGGTCACCTCGCGGAAGTCCGCGCGGTCGGGGTGGCCGACCCAGATGGTCTCCGCGGTGCCCCCGCGGTAGCGCTTCCAGGTGTTGTACTCGCGCAGGGTCCGGTTGAAGGCCCACAGGCCGCTGACCGGGTCCATGTCGATGCGGGCCGCCCAGCCCAGGGGCAGCTTCTCGATGGTGCCGCCCCGCGCCGGCACGGTGTAGAGCTCGCGATTGTAGAAGGGGCTCTCGCGGTAGCTGCGGAAGATGATCTTCCCGCCGTCCGGCGTCCAGCCCACCACCTCGTCGGAGTCGGGGTGCCAGGTCAGGCGCACGGGCTCGCCACCGCCGGCGGGGATGAGGTAGACGTCCCGGTTGCCGTCGTACTCGCCCGTGAAGGCGATCCACTCGCCGTCGGGCGAGAAGCGGGGGTGGTACTCCCGGCCGGGGAAGCTGGTCAGGCGCCGGGCCGCGCCACCGTCGTCCGAGCAGATCCAGAGATCCGACTCGGCCATGAAGACGATCCTGTCGCCGTGAATGTCCGGATACCGCAAGTAGCCCTCGCTGGCCGCGGCCGCGGCGGTCAGGGACGCCAGGGCCAGCAGCGCGAGGACACCCGTGAGCAGACGTGTGCGCATGCGATTCTCCCTTGTTGGGGAACGAACGCGGCGGCGGGGCCGCGCTGAGCTCGCGATCACCGAAAGGCGCGGAACGAGGTGGCGAATGGCAGTGTGCCGCATGGCCGGCGTCGATGCAAGCCCGGCCTGCGACGCCGATGACTACGGCGGCGGCGGCGGCGGGTTTCCCTCACTCGGCAAATCGGGCCAGGTCCACCCGCAGGGCGCGGGGGCCCCAGGCGCCGGGCCGGGGCTCGAAGACGCCCGCCAGGGGCGTGCCGCAGCGGGTGCAGCGGCCCCGCTCGTCCAGGTGCCAGGACCGCAGCTGGTACCAGTCCCGCTCGATGAGGGCGGCGCCGCAGGCGGGGCAGTAGGTGGTGTCGCCCTCGGCGTCGCGGACGTTGCCCAGGTAGACATGGCGCAGGCCGGCCGCGCGGGCGATCTGCCGGGCGCGGCGCAAGGTCTCCGGCGGCGTGGGGGGGTGCTCCATCATGCGGAAGTCGGGATGGAAGGCGCTGAAGTGCAGGGGCACGTCGGGCCCCAGGCGCTCGGCGATCCAGGCGCTCAGGGCTTCCAGCTCGGCCTGGGAATCGTTCTCGCCGGGAATGACGAGGGTCGTCAGCTCGAGCCAGGTGTCCGTCTCGGTGGCCACGTACTCGATGGTCTCCAGCACGGGACCGAGGCGGGCGCCGGTCAGCTTCCGGTAGAAGTCCTCGTCGAAGGACTTCAGGTCGATGTTGGCCGCGTCCATGTGGGCGAACAGCTCCGCGCGGGGCGCGGCCTCGAGGTAGCCGGCGGTGACGGCCACCGAGCGCAGGCCCCGCTCGCGGCAGGCCAGGGCCGTGTCCACCGCGTATTCGAGGAAGATCACGGGATCGTTGTAGGTGTAGGCCACGGCGTGGCAGCCCAGCTCTGCGGCGGCGCGGGCGATGGCCGCCGGCGCCGCCTCCTCGCAGAGGATGTCCATCTCGCGGGCCTTGCTCATGTCCCAGTTCTGGCAGAAGCGGCAGAGCAGGTTGCAGCCGGCCGTGCCGAAGGAGAGGACGGCCGTTCCGGGCAGGAAGTGGTTGAGGGGCTTCTTCTCGATGGGATCGATGCAGAAGCCGCTGGAGCGGCCGTAGGTGGTCGAGACGAGGCGCCCGGCCTCGTTGGCCCGCACGAAGCAGACGCCGCGCTGGCCCTCGGCGAGCTCGCAGCGGCGCGGGCAGAGCTCGCAGCGGACGCGGCCGTCGTCCAGGCGCCGCCAGTAGCGCGCGACGTGGGACATGGCTCACGCTCCCGGTCGGGGTGTCACCGGCAGTATACACCCCGCCCCGCGGTGAAACCACCGCCGCCGGCGTCCGTAGTCACGTTCGTCGGCCCGGTGGACGGGCCGCCATCCCCTCCCGGAGGTAGACGACATGAGAATCAAGGTAATCCTCAGCGCGCTGCTCCTGATCCTGGGCGCGAACCTCGCCGCGGCCGCCGACCAGCACTGGCTGCACGTCCGGGTCGAGGAGAGCGGCCGCCACGGCGAGAAGGTCAGCATCAACCTGCCCTTCGACCTGATCGAGGCGGTCATCGAGGGCGTCGAGGTGGAGGAGCTGGAGCGCGGCATCGTCCACATCGAGGACGCGGAGTTCGACCGCAAGCTGGTGCGGACCATGCTGGACGTGGTCAAGAAGTCCAAGGACGGGGTCTTCGTCACGGTCGAGAGCGAGCGCGGCGAGATCGTCAATGTCGCCAAGAAGGGCGACGAGCTGCACATCCGCGTGGAGGACGAGGACTACGAGGACGAGGTGGTCAGCGTCCTGGTGCCGCTGGCGGTCGCCGAGGCCCTCCTCGAGGGCGACGACGACGAGCTGAACCTGCTCGCGGCCCTGCGCGAGCTGAACAAGCGCGGCCCGGCGACCCTGGTCCAGATCGAGAGCGAGGACGAGACCGTCCGCGTCTGGATCGACACCAGCCAGAAGGGCATCTGACACGGCCGGCGCGACCGGCCCGCCAGGAGGAACGCCATGAAAGCCAACCGCTTCACCATCCTCGTCGCCGCCCTGCTGGGCCTGGCCGCCGTCCTCCTGTTCGGGGCCGGCTGGACGGTCATCCGCGCCGGCAGCTTCCACGTCGAGGTGCACGAGGGCGGCCCCGACGGCTGCGACTTCAGCATCACCGTGCCCGCGGCGCTGGTCCAGGCCGTCGCCGCCTGCGTTCCCGGCGACGTCCTCGCCGTCTGCGACGCCGAGGCGGCCGAGGAGCTGGCCCGCTGGTGGCCCCTGATCGAGAGCGCGAGCGAGGCCCTCGCGCGCTGTCCGGACTGCGAGCTTGTCCGCGTGGAGGGATACCAGGAGACGGTTGTGGTCGCGGCCCGCGGCGGCCAGCTCTGCGTCGACGTGGACGACCACGGCGACCGCGTCCGCGTGGCGGTGCCCGTGCGCTGCGCGGCGGGCATCGTCCAGCGCCTCGTGCCGGACGCCTGAGCGCTCGGGCGCCCCGCGGCTGCTCCGTCGCGCCCGGCCGGGCACGCAGGCGAACACGTGAGAATGAAGAGAGCCCTCGCCGGGCGGCGGGGGCTCTCTCGTGTCAGGGCTCCGGGATGGGTGCCCGGAGCGGTGGGATGACGCCTAGAACAGGCTCTTGACCGCGGACCAGCTCTCGGCCTGGACCGGCGTGGTCCAGTAGTCGGCCTTGAACTGCAGGATGGCCGTGCGGCCCCAGCTGACATCCGAGTCCCAGTAGCCGCTGTACCAGGCCCAGGTCTCGACGCCGTTGTAGGTGGTCTGGCCGCCGTTGCCGGTCACGTCGTAACCGAACACGAACCAGCCGCCGTTGGGGATGATGACACCCTCACCCGACATGTCCAGGTAGGTGTAGGTCGTGGGCGGGAAGGTGTCGGGGCTGGTATCCACCGGCGACCAGGGGCCGCCGTAGAAGTCCGCCGTATCGGCCGTTCCGGCCGGCGCGCCGTAGCCCGCGGTCAGCCAGACGACCCAGCCGTAGTTGCCCGTGGCCGGGCCGCAGCAGGGGAAGCCGAACTCCACCAGCTTCACGTCGTAGCCGGTGTTGTTCTGGATGCAGGTGAGGAACCACTCGCCCCAGCCGTCGTGGGAACCGCCGGTCGTGGGGACGAAGTCCAGGTAGCCGCCCGTGTTGTACTCCCAGTCGGAGCGCAGCAGGCTGGTCGAACCGGGAGTCGCGGGATTCACGTCCACCGGCTCGCCCTTCTTGGATGCCGTCTCGGCCAGGGCGGGCAGGGCAGCCAGACTGAGGATGATCGCGGTGGCAATGAGCTTTCTCATCCTCCTCCCTCCATAACTATTTGAGTTGCACGGCACATGGCTGTCGCGGGGGGAGTCTCCCCCCGAATCGCATCGCCTGGAACCATTATACCGCCGGTGTCGTTAGGATTGCAATCGTATTACAATTGTCCACGCCAGGGCAGGAAGTCATACCGCCGTCGACCGATCCGGTTCTGGCGCCATGTCCGCGTCCGGGCTATCCTGACGGCGCCGGGCCGGCCGTCCCGGGGAGGTGGGCGTGAGCGGAAGCGACGAGGACCACCGCTGGATGGAACGAGCCTTGGCCGAGGCGCGCCTGGCCTTCGGCGAGGGCGAGGTGCCCGTGGGATGCGTCGTCGTGAGCGAGGGGCGTCTCGTCGGGCGGGGCCGCAACTCCGTGGAGCGCCTGGGCGATCCCACGGCCCACGCCGAGATGCTGGCGCTGACGGCGGCGGCCGGCACCCTGGGGAGTTGGCGGTTGAACGGGTGCACCCTCTATGCTAGCTTGGAACCCTGCACCATGTGCATCGGGGCCATCCATCTGGCCCGCATCACGCGCCTCGTCTTCGGCGCGCGCGACCCCAAGTTCGGCGCCTGCGGGTCGATCCTCGACGTGCCGGCCGAACCACGCTGGAACCACCACCTGGAGGTGGTCGAGGGGGTGCTGGCCGAGGAGTCGTCGCGTCTGATGCGGGACTTTTTTAGCAGGCTGCGGCACTGAGCGCAGGGAGAGTTGCGAGAGTGGTCGAATCGGCACGACTGGAAATCGTGTGTGGCGCAAGCCACCCTGGGTTCGAATCCCAGACTCTCCGCCGGGAATCACGGAGAGGTGCCGGAGCGGTTGAACGGGACGGTCTCGAAAACCGTTGAGCCCTTTGGGCTCCCTGGGTTCGAATCCCAGCCTCTCCGCCCGAGATTCCGCCGGCGCCCGCGGGCGCCGCTTGACCGGGGGCCAGGTCCCACGCAATTCGGCTTTTCCAACCCCGTCAGGATCGGAAGATAGCAGCGGTACGAAAACGCCCCGGATGTGCCGTGGATCCACCTGGCCCCCTTTGACGCCACCGCGAGGAGACGCCGTGGATTACAAGGTCCTGGCCCTCAAGTACCGCCCCGGCCGCTTCGCGGAGATGGTCGGCCAGGACCAGGTGACGACGGTCCTCCAGGGCGCCCTCCAGCAGGGACGCATCGCCCAGGCCTAT
Source organism: Candidatus Krumholzibacteriota bacterium (assembly GCA_016933175.1). Taxonomy (GTDB): domain Bacteria; phylum Krumholzibacteriota; class Krumholzibacteriia; order JACNKJ01; family JACNKJ01; genus JAFGBK01. Next base: position 42,149 of record JAFGBK010000037.1, read on the forward strand.
CTCTTCTCCGGCCCGCGCGGCTGCGGCAAGACCACGGCGGCGCGCCTGCTCGCCAAGGCCCTCAACTGCGCCGAGGGGCCGGCCGCCGAGCCCTGCGGCACGTGCGACTCCTGCCGGTCCATCGCCGCCGGCACCAGCCTCGCCGTGGTGGAAGTCGACGCCGCCAGCAACCGCGGCATCGACGATATCCGCCGCATCCGCGAGGAGGCCGGCTACTCCTCGGTGGGGGGTCGCACCAAGGTCTACATCATCGACGAGGCTCACCAGATCACCGGTGACGCGGCCAACGCCTTCCTCAAGACGCTCGAGGAGCCGCCGCCGGGCGTGGTCTTCGTCCTGGCCACCACCGAGCCCCAGAAGATCATTCCGACCATCCACTCGCGCTGCCAGCGCTTCGCCTTCCGCCTGCTGTCGGTGGACGAGATCGTCGGCCGCCTGGCCTTCATCGCCGAGGCGGAGGGCCTGACGGCGCCGCGCGAGGCGCTGCTGGCGGTGGCCCGCCGGGCCGAAGGCAGCATGCGCGACGGGCTGACCCTCTTCGACCAGGTCCTGGCCTCGGTGGAGGGCGCGCTGACCCTGGACGCGGTGACCGAGGTCCTCGGCCTGACCCGCCACGACCACTACCACGCCCTGATGGAGGCCTGCCGCGCCCGCGACGCGGCGGCCGCGCTGCGCGAGCTGGACCGCGTCCTGGCCACCGGCCTGGCGCCGCGGGAGTTCGCCCTCGGGCTGGGGCGCTACCTGCGCGACCTGCTGCTGCTGGCCGCCGATCCGGCCCTGCTCGCGGGCGAGCTGAGTCCCGGGGACCGCGAGCGCTGCCTGGCCCTGGCCGGCGAGATCCCCTTCGAGGACCTGCTCTACCTGACCCGCCTGGCCGGCGAGCGGGCCGACCAGATCCGCTACGCCAGCCAGCCGCGCATCCTCCTGGAGACCCTCGTCGTGGAGATCGCCCGTGTGGAGAGCCGCGTCCTGCTGGGC